>JBMYYK010000005.1:0-76395 GCA_049609325.1 Flavobacteriaceae bacterium
GCATCATTCATTTGAATATGTAAATTACCTTGAACAGGGTTGGGCCATAATTTTAGTTGTCCAAGTTCGAAATCTGAAATATTCAATACCGCAGCATTTATAATTACTGTTTGGTTTGGTAACCAACCACCAGCTGCATTAGAAATATTCACTTTAAATTGATCTGTAAACGCTGCAACTTCTGTGTTTTCAAAAGTGATAGCACCACCGTTCACCTGGCCTTGTGTAAAAACATCACCAACAACCATTGTACTTGCATATAGCCTTAAATTCCCCATTGTTGGTAATTCTAACAATGTGTAAATCTGATCACTATCAGATTCTGAAGGTGTACTTGCTTCGATATCACCAGTTACTGTAGTGTATGTTGAGTTGACATCTACATTCAACCCGTTGTTCACAAAGTTTGGAGCAGCAGCAAATGTCGTTGCATCACATATATCTAATACCCATTCTGTAACTGTTCCAGTATCTCCAGGTCCACCATCAGTAATTTCAAGTGTCCAAGTTCCATTTGAATTTTCGCCGTTGAAATCTATTAGACTCCCTACAGGTTGGTAAGTTGTTAATGCTCCACCATTATCTGCAGCAGTACAATTTATAGCATCAGCAGCGGCGTCATCAAAATTGATGTTAAAATTAGTTTCTTCTGTACAAGTTAATACTTCAATTAAGTCAACTCTTGTTCCTGAAGGAGAAATTAAAGTGATTGCAACATCTCCAATCCAACTATGGTTATATGCCACTCTAACATTAAGATCACTAATTGTTACCATGTCAGTAACGTTTAGAGTTGAAGTAACTGTAGCCTCGTCATTTATAGTAGTGTTAGTAGTTTGAGTAGTAGTATTACAGTTTAAAGCACCAACTTGGAAGTTGAATGGGTTTGCATCTGTAGCTGTTGCACATCTGTTTTGACCTCTTACTCTCCAGTAATACACGCCACCTTCAGTTAATCCGGTAAGTGTAAGTTGATTTAGAACTACTGTAGAAGTTAATAAAATAGTTGAAAAATCTGGGTCAGAGGCAATGTCAACTACGTATTCTTCACTATTGTCATCTGTATCCCATGTAAGTGCTACTGCTGTACCAACACCTATAGATCCGTTTGCAGGAGCTTGTTGCGTTATTGTGTTAGCAAATGTGCTATGGTATACTGTTAATTCAATATTTCTTATTTCAGTTTCAGAACCATTATCAGCAATTATTTGAATTAGGTGATTTCCTGGCGCTACAGCATTTAAATTACTAAATGTAACATCAAAATTACCATCAGAAGATAAATTGTTTTGAGTAAAATTAACAGATGCTCCGGCAGGAACATTATTTGCACTAAAGTTTGAACTACCACCTCCAATTTGTTTATAATCAAAGTTAAAAGTAGCGTCATTATTAGAACAGATTGCTTGATTTCCTGATTTGTTAATCAAAGCAATGTCAGAAGATAAACCAGTAACTATTAAAGAAAAGTTTTGTTTACCAGAATATAAGCTTCCTTTATGAGTAACAGTAATAGTATATGTTCCAGAAGCACCGTTAACATCTACACGTTCAAAAGGATCAACTGTATTATCAGTTCCATTTCCATTTGTGTTAGAGTTTACACCAGTTAATCTCCAAGGGTAATATGTGTTACTTGCTTGAGAAACTCTAATATCTAAATCATTTACTAATGTAGCTGTACCGTCATTTATGGCACCAGTAGTGTTAACATAACCACCAGTTACAGGGTCTGTCCATGAAATTGAAGCTAATAGAGGAGATGAACCATCAGATTGTACTGTCATGGTAAATGTTTCCCCTTGAGATAATGACTCTTCAGAAATCCATGAAGACAATCCATTTCCAGAAATTGTTTCTGCAGCAGCTTTGGTATTCATTAATCCCCAACCTGTATTTGCATCTGGTCCTGTTGTTTCTGTATCATCTGCCGTGTGTAATGTTAATCCTTTAAGAGTTGCAGCTCTCATAAAATTACCATTAGTGTTGTTGTAGTGTTGTTGTAATAATAACATTGATCCACAAACATTTGGCGACGCCATAGATGTTCCTGAAATAGTATTATAAGCAGTGTTACTAGTGTCATAAGCAGAAAATAGAGATGTTCCGTTACCCATAATATCTGGCTTGATACGGAAGTCATCTGTTGGCCCTTCAGAACTACCACCATTTCTACTAACACTATTTAGTGATCCGTTTGCAGCGATATTTGCATCCTGACCGTTGGCCACTACCATATTGTTTTTAGAAGTTTTATTTCCACTTAATTTATCATATGAAGAGTTAAAGTTTAAGGGTGCTCCATTTTCATTATTTGTATTTCCGTCATTTCCTGCAGCAGCAACCATTAAATAATATGGCGCATTATACATTAATTCATCCCATGCTTGTGACTGTAATGTATATGCTCCAAATGCCCAATCTGGTACATTTTCAATACCTGCACCATAAGAATGATTAGATAATAACATTCCGTTTATTGCTTCACCAGCTGCCTCGCTTAAGTCATTATCCCAATCATGAGATAATACGTTTGCTTTAGGAGCCATACCTTTTGAGTTTCTTCCTTGAGCATCATTTCCTAAACCTGTACCAGCAATTGTTCCAGTTACGTGTTGTGCATGAAAACTGTTACCATTTAAAGTTGTTTCTCCGTCATTAATAGTTAATCGTCCCACTAAATCTTCATGAGTAGGTCTTGTAGGTCCACCATCCCATACATGCGCTGTCATTGACTGTCCTTCTACATTTAACCCTAATCCCCCACCATTGTGCAAAAAATTAGCTCGTGTAGATCTTGCGGCTGCAGTATTGTATATGGTGTAATATACTGGAGTACCATCAAGCCTTAAACGTTGTAATTTATCAAATGCACCGTTTTTACTTGGTTTAGTAATTGGCCATCCGTTAGCTTTTGCAGCTTTAAAAGCTTTTTCTTGGTCTATTTTTTCTTTAGATTTAAATTGCTCTTTTAATTGATTTAATTTGACTAAATCATATGATTGAGTAATCCGATCTCTTTGTTGTTTTGTTTGAGAATAACCAAGAGTTATACTCAATAGCATGCCTAGTGTTAATGCACGCCTTAAAAAATAATGGTTTTTCATATATAAGGTTTTGGGTTATTAATTCCGCTAATCTAATAAAAATAAGTAATTTAGAGTGTATTACAGCGAATAATTTTGCCGATAATCTGTATTAGTGTAGTTAATTTATAGAGTTAAGGATAGTGATTTTGATGCTTAAGGATTGAATAATTATGTCATCACAACGCTTATTAATAAGGAAACTCAATTGATTTTTTATTAAAGTTTAAAATGTTTGTGGTATATTGACTTTTATGAGTGAAAAACTTCTTGACATAA
Organism: Flavobacteriaceae bacterium; assembly: GCA_049609325.1. Classification (GTDB taxonomy): domain Bacteria; phylum Bacteroidota; class Bacteroidia; order Flavobacteriales; family Flavobacteriaceae. Next base: position 3,366 of record JBMYYK010000005.1, read on the forward strand.
AAAACCTATCATTAGCGTTTAGTAATAATCAAACGGTAAACCAAGTGTTGTTTGATGTGTCATACCATTTGAATAAAAATGAAATACTAGGAGTTGTTGGAGAATCTGGTTCAGGTAAATCGGTGTCTTCATTAGCAGTTTTAGGGTTGTTGCCTAAAAAACAAACCGTATTCAATTCTGGCGAAATATGTTTTTGTGGGAACAATTTGCTGCAATATTCGCCTGATGAATTCAAGCAGTTGCGTGGTAATAAAATTGCAATGATTTTTCAAGAACCAATGACGTCACTCAATCCGTCACTAACATGTGGTTTTCAAGTTTTGGAAATATTAAAAGCCCATACAACGCTGTCGAATATTGAGGCTAAAAATGAAGTAGTGTCATTATTTGAAAAAGTCAAATTGCCTCAACCCAAAGACATCTTTGATAAATACCCTCATCAAATTTCAGGCGGACAAAAGCAACGGGTTATGATTGCAATGGCCATTGCTTGTAAGCCTGATGTGTTAATTGCAGATGAGCCAACTACGGCTTTAGACGTTACCGTACAAAAAGAAATTATTGCGCTTTTGAAAGATATTCAACAAAACACGGGCATGAGTATTATATTCATTTCACACGACTTGTCGTTAATTTCTGAAATTTCTGATCGGGTAGTTGTCATGTATAAAGGTACTATCGTAGAACAAGGAAAAACCTCAGACGTATTTTATAATCCGCAGCACGACTATACAAAAGCATTGATTCATTCACGCCCTACTGTTAACCAACGTTTAAAAGTATTGCCTACAATTTCAGATTATTTAACGGGTGACATAAATAAAGAGGTTATTTCAGTTAAAGACCGCATGGAGCATCATGCCCAGTTATATAATTCTGAGCCATTATTACGTGTAGTAAATGTAAATAAAACGTATGTGACCAAAGGGTTTCTGTTTGAAAATGACACAGAATTCAAAGCTGTTAATAATGTGAACTTCAATTTATATGAAGGTGAAACATTAGGTTTGGTAGGAGAATCGGGGTGCGGTAAATCGACTTTAGGAAATGCAATTTTGCAATTAGATAAAGCTACTTCTGGACAGATTTTCTATAAAGGTCAAGATATTACGAATATATCAAAATCAGAATTACGCGCTCTTAGAAAAGAAATTCAGTTAATTTTTCAAGACCCTTACTCGTCATTAAACCCGAGGATACCTATTGGAAAAGCAATAATGGAACCAATGAGGGTGCATAAGCTCTATGCAAATGACAATGAACGTAAAGCTAAAACATTGGAACTGTTAAAACGGGTTGGACTTGAAGAAAGTCACTTTTACCGTTACCCTCATGAATTTTCGGGCGGCCAACGTCAGCGTATAGGTATTGCGCGTACCATTGCTGTAAATCCTAAACTTATTATTTGTGATGAGTCGGTTTCAGCATTAGATATTTCTGTACAAGCGCAAGTGTTAAATTTATTAAATGAATTGAAAGAAAACTTTGGCTTCAGTTATATATTCATTTCTCACGATCTGGCGGTTGTGAAATATATGAGTGATCAATTAGTTGTCATGAATAAAGGTGAAATAGAAGAAATAGGTGAGGCAGATGCTGTATATGCACAGCCTAAAACAACATATACTAAAACGTTAATAGACGCAATTCCAAAAGGGAAGTAATTAAAAAGCCGAAGTATAAACTTCGGCTTTTTAATTTTGTATGATAAGAAGGGTTAGTTGAGTTGCATCTCAGGAATATCCCCCTCTATTATTAGAGTACCTTCAGTAGCTTTTTGAATATCTTCAACAGAAATCCCTGGAGCACGCTCTAAAAGTTTAAATCCGTTTTCAGTCACTTCTAACACAGCTAAGTTAGTCACTATTTTTTTTACACATCCTACACCAGTAAGTGGTAAAGAACAGCGTTTTAGCAGTTTTGATTCTCCTTTTTTATTGGTGTGCATCATGGCAACAATAATGTTTTCTGCAGAGGCTACTAAATCCATCGCACCTCCCATACCTTTTACCATTTTTCCTGGGATTTTCCAATTGGCAATATCTCCATTTTCTGAAACTTCCATAGCACCAAGAATGGTCAGATCTACATGTTGTCCGCGAATCATTGCAAAACTCGTGGCAGAATCAAAAAAAGAAGCCCCATCTAAAGTAGTAATGGTTTGCTTTCCTGCATTGATGATATCGGCATCTTCTTCGCCGTCAAAAGGGAAAGGCCCCATGCCTAAAACGCCGTTTTCACTTTGAAATTCTACCTCGATGCCTTCAGGGATGTAATTTGCAACTAGAGTAGGTATCCCTATTCCTAAGTTTACAAAATATCCATCTTTAAGTTCTTTAGCAATACGTTTTGCTATACCTGTTTTATCTAACATAATTAGCTTTTTTGTCTTACTGTTCGTTGTTCAATTCGTTTCTCATAATCAGTCCCTTGAAATATGCGTTGTACAAATATTCCAGGAACATGTATTTGATTTGGGTCTAATTCTCCTGCAGGAACTAATTCTTCAACTTCTGCAACTGTAATTTTTGCCGCTCCACACATACATGGATTGAAATTTCGTGCAGTTCCTTTAAAAATTAAGTTTCCGGCTGTATCACCTTTCCAGGCTTTTACAATAGCAAAATCGGCTTTAAAAGCTTCTTCTAAAACATACATTTTGCCATTAAACTCTCTAGTTTCTTTACCTTCGGCTACTTCAGTTCCGTAACCTGCTGGTGTGTAAAATGCAGGAAATCCAGCTTGAGCAGCTCTGCATTTTTCAGCTAAAGTGCCCTGAGGTGTTAATTCTACTTCTAACTCACCGGATAGCATTTGACGTTCAAACTCGTCATTTTCACCAACATATGATGAGACCATTTTTTTTATTTGCTTTTTTTGAAGCAATAGGCCTAAGCCAAAATCATCAACTCCTGCATTGTTAGAAATACATGTAATTTCTTTGACTTCTTTTTTCACCAATTCAGAAATACTGTTTTCTGGTATTCCACAAAGACCAAAACCACCTAACATTAACGTCATGCCGTTTTCAACACCTGTTAGTGCTTCTGTTACGTTTTGTACTGTTTTTTTTATCATTGTATTTTATTTTATAAACCGTCACCTAAACCATCGTCATAGTCACCGTCGTCTTGTCCGTTTTGAGTTGCCCACTTGTCACAATCTACTTCAATACTTAAGTTTTCTGGTTCTTCAAAAGGTTTTTCAGAAACCCCTAAGTCTTTATTAGCGTAGCAGCTTTTCATGTATTGTGCCCAAATTGGTAAGGCCATAGTTGCCCCTTGTCCATATGCGGTATTGTTGAAATGTACTGCTCTATCTTCTGCGCCAACCCAAACACCAGTTACTAAATTTGGAACCATTCCCATAAACCATCCGTCAGAATTGTTTTGAGTTGTTCCTGTTTTTCCTGCAATGTCATTTGTAAATTGGTAAGGGTGACCAGTAACTAAGCCTTTTTTATACACGGGGTTCCATGTGTTTTTTCCGCTTCGTAATCGCGCTCCAGACCCATATCGTGTGACACCTTCTAATAATTTAACAGACACATAAGCAGATTCTTTACTCAACACGTCTTTTGTTTCTGGAACATTTTGATGCAAGACGATACCATTTTTATCTTCTATTCTTAAAATGATAGATGGTTTAATGTATTGTCCCATATTTGCAAGCGTGCTATAAGAGTTGGTCATTTCAAACAAACTTAACTCTGGAGTTCCTAAACAGATAGAAGGAAATTCTGGTATTTCACTTTTTACCCCTAAACTATGTGCCATTTTCACCACATTTTTTGGCCCAACTTTATCCATTAAACGTGCAGAAATAGTATTTACAGATCCGGCTAAAGCTGATTTTAATGAGATCATTCCACTATATTTTCCGTCAGAATTTTTCGGACACCAATCTTTAAGGTTACCATGTCGTCCTTCGGGAATACAGAAGTAAGCATCAGGTAGTGTGTCACAAGGTGAATATTTCAATTGATCGATTGCTGTAGCGTAAACAAAAGGTTTAAAAGTTGATCCTACTTGACGTGTTCCTTGCTTGGCGTGATCGTATTTAAAGTACTTGTGGTCTATACCGCCAACCCAAGCTTTTACATAACCGGTTTGTGGCTCGATAGATAAGACTCCTGCTCTTAAGAATTTTTTGTAATACAACATAGAATCTTTAGGCGTCATGATGGTGTCAATTTCTCCATTCCATGAAAAGATTCTCATGTTCTTTTTAATATCAAACGATGCTAAAGCTTCTTTTTTTGATTTGCCTAACTCTTTGGTGTAAACTCTGTAGCGTTCTGAGCGCATCATTGCTTTTTTAAGTTCTACATCAATCTCTTTTTGAGTTAGTCCTCTAAACGGAGCTGTTTTATTTTTTTTATTTTGTGAGTCGAGTTCATGCTGTAAATTCTTCATGTGCTTTTTCATAGCCTCTTCTGCATATTCTTGCATTCTTGAGTCAATAGTCACATAAATTTTTAAACCATCTTTATAAAGATTGTAAAAGTCATCATCGTCGTTTTTCGGATTTTCTTTAATCCAAGTTTTCATTTCTCTCCTTAGGTGTTCTCTAAAATAAGTGGCTAATCCTGCGTTATGTGTTTCAGGGTGTAAATCTAATTTTAAAGGTAACTTTTGTAATGAATCTTTTTGAGTTTCAGTAATCAACCCATTACGGTGCATTTGCTTGTACACTACATTTCGTCTGTTGGTTACACCTTCGGGGTTGCGTACCGGGTTGTAAAGTGTTGAGTTTTTAAACATACCAACAAGCATTGCAGCTTCTTCAGAATTGATGTCTTTAGGTTCTTTTCCAAAATATATTCTAGCTGCAGAACGAATACCATCGGCATTATTACCAAAATCATAGATGTTATAATACATGGCAATAATTTCTTGTTTGGTATACTGACGTTCTAACCGTGTAGCAATAACATATTCCTTGAACTTTTGTTTCATTCGGTTAAGTAAGCTTCCTCTACCTTCGCTTTGATGGAATAATAGTTTAGCAACTTGCTGTGTAATTGTACTACCACCACCTTTTTTACCCAATTGGGCGATGGCTGTAAATGTTCTTCTGATGTCAATACCAGAATGTTCGTAAAAACGTTCATCTTCTGTGGCAACTAAGTTATCAACTAAGTGTTGGGATAAATCGTCATAACTTACTGGAGTTCTATTGTCATTTAAGTAGAACTTCCCTAGAGTTACTCCGTCTGTTGTGATGATTTCTGAAGCTAAATTTGATTTAGGATTTTCTAAATCATCAAAATTAGGCATATAACCTAATACTCCAGAAGCCGCAAGAATAAATGGTAGTGCAATACAAAAGAGTCCTAATACAAATAGTAGCCAAAACCATTTGATGTATTTACCAAATCCAGCGTTTTTTTTAACCGGTTTTTTTTGTGCGCTTTTAGCCATAATTTAATTGCTTTTGTGCTCTTCTAGTCTGTATCCAATTTCTGTAATTCCTTTGAGTTGTTCAACTCCATTAACTTCTCCGTTTTTTCTTAAGGCGTGTTCTATGGTTAATGTATAGTTGCCAGTTTCGTTAAACTGAATAGCTTCTTTATACCACAATTTATTTTCTTTTATTTCTGAAAACCCTTCACCTAACCATTGTCCATCTGGAGTAGTCATTTGATATTCTAACGTATCGATGGTTCTATTATTGCTAGGAGTTTCTAACCCAACAATTAAAAACAAATTGCTAAACTCATAAGCATTATTGTTGCGTAAGTTTATAAACATGTTGTAGTTTTTGAGGCTGTCTGGTGTTTTAAATGTAAACGATACTGCTTCACCTTTGTTCCATGTTTCAGGTAAGGTTTTATACTCATCAAGCACATGATTACTATCACATGAAATGAGTAAAATAGCTGTGGTTAAAAGAATAAAAAAACTACGCGTCATGTTGTGTTGAATTGTCTCTTTTTTGTGGTTTTCTTTTCTGAGGCCTACGTTTTTGTTGTGGCTTTTGAGTTGTTTTTCCTTCCGTGTTTGGCCCTTTTTTTCTTCTGTTTTGTTGCTGTTGGTCAGAAGGTTTTTTAGGCGTGTTTTTTACGTTTTTCTTTTGAGGCCTGCGTTTTTGTTGTGGTTTATTATCAGCTACTTTTCCCTTATTATCTTTGTTTTCCGTTTTTGAATGTTGAGTCGGTTTTTTGCGTTGCGGTTTACGATGCCTTTTCTGTTTAGGTTTGTCAAAACGGGTTAAACTGTCTTGTCCAACCACATTTTCAAAATCTGTCACCGTTTCTTCAACTAATAGAGAGGCGTAATCTTCAAGATTTTCAACGGGAATACCTTTTTTGTTTTTGGCAATAATTTCATTGGCATCTTTTGTAGTTATTTTATGCCAATTCATCCATTCACCTTCATAGGCATACCAAATGACTCCTTTAAAAATATCGGTTTTTTGCGAAACTGCAGTACCACGTTTGGTTTTTAACTTCACATTTTTATCTGGGAAATCCTGTAAAGCGTCTAAGTAAGAATCAAGTTCATAGTTTAAACAACACTTTAATTTACCGCACTGACCTGCTAATTTTTGCGGGTTTAATGATAATTGCTGATACCTTGCTGCTGCAGTTGTTACAGATCTGAAATCAGTAAGCCAAGTTGAACAGCACAATTCTCTTCCGCATGACCCTATGCCTCCAAGTCTAGCGGCTTCTTGTCTGAACCCTATTTGACGCATTTCAATTCTGATATTGAATTCTTTTGCAAATTCTTTTATCAATTGTCTGAAATCTACACGTTCTTCTGCAGTATAGTAAAACGTGGCTTTAGAGCCATCTCCTTGAAACTCTATATCGGAGATTTTCATCTTCAGCTTTAAATCTATAGCCAATTGTCTAGCACGAACTTTCATTGGCTCCTCACGATCTCTAGATTTTGTCCAGATATCGATGTCTTTTTGTGAGGCTTTTCGGTAAATTTTTCTGACATCATCACTATCAATGCTAATTTTCTTCTTTTTCATTTGCACTTTAACCAATTCTCCGGTTAAAGTTACCATACCTACATCATGCCCAGGAGACGCTTCAGTAGCGACGATATCTCCAATAGACAAGGTTAAATTTTCGGTGTTTTTATAATAGTGTTTGCGTCCGTTTTTAAATCGGACTTCAACACAATTAAACGGTTCTTGCCCGTTAGGTAAGCTCATGTTTGATAACCAATCAAAAACAGTGAGTTTATTACAACTATCAGAAGCACAGGTTCCATTGCTTTTACAACCATTTGGTTTTCCGTTACTTCCTGTGCTACAACTATTACAAGCCATACTATATATAGAGCCTTTTTAAGGCGTAAATTCGTTAAAAAAAATATTAAGGGTAAATATACATTATTTATTCTTAAAGGGGACTTGTGTTAGGTTTAAAAAATAAAAAGCCCCTATAATGATTATAGAGGCTTTTTAGGGCTAATTCGTTACTAAAATTTTAATTCAATGATACCCTTCCGAAGTGTTTTTACGGAAATCATTTTTATTAAAAAGTAACGAATATTAACCACCGTCTAGCTTACAGTTACAAACAAAACTTGCTGAAACTGTATAGCTGTTTAATTTATTAGTGATATGAACTATTAAAAATCGCATTATTTTTTTCTAAAAACTATTACTGTTTTCTTAATAGATGTATTGTTTTTAAAATGGTTGCGTGAATTATGGATTTTTTATTTCAAAAAAGATGTAATTGTTTATAATTTGATGTTGGATAAAGACTTAATTTTTTAAAAGAAATAGTACATTAGCTTTAATTATAAAACAGGGATTATGAGTTCAGAAAAAGAAGCAAAATTAAAAGCGTTAAAGCTTACTTTAGATAAATTAGACAAAGCCTATGGTAAAGGTGCAGTAATGAAAATGGGTGATAGAGCTGTAGAAGAAGTTGATGCAATTTCTACAGGATCTTTAGGGTTAGATTTGGCTTTGGGTGTAGGTGGTTTGCCTAGAGGTAGAATAATAGAGATTTATGGTCCGGAATCTTCAGGAAAAACAACCTTAACCATTCATGCTATTGCTGAAGCTCAAAAAAAAGGCGGTATTGCAGCGTTTATAGATGCTGAACATGCTTTTGATCGTTTTTATGCAGAAAAATTAGGCGTTGATGTAGATAATTTAATCATATCTCAGCCAGATTATGGAGAACAAGCTTTAGAAATAGCTGAAAACCTTATTCGTTCAGGAGCCATTGATATTATTGTTATAGATTCTGTTGCGGCATTAACACCAAAGAGTGAGATAGAAGGTGAAATGGGAGATTCTAAAATGGGGTTACATGCAAGGCTGATGTCACAAGCGTTAAGAAAATTGACTGGAGCAATAAATAAAACCAATTGTACCGTAATTTTCATCAACCAATTGCGTGAAAAAATTGGGGTTATGTTCGGGAATCCAGAAACAACCACTGGAGGTAATGCGTTGAAATTTTATGCTTCTGTACGTATAGATATCAGACGTTCTACACAAATTAAGAGTTCTGATAGTGCAGTTATAGGAAATAAAACGCGAGTTAAAGTTGTTAAAAATAAAGTTGCTCCGCCATTTCAAACTGCTGAATTTGACATTATGTATGGTGAAGGAATCTCAAAAGTAGGAGAGATTATTGACTTAGGTGTTGAGTTTAATATTGTTAAGAAAAGTGGGTCATGGTTCAGTTATGGCGATACTAAATTAGGACAAGGTAGAGACGCTGTGAAGAATTTATTAAGAGATAATCCAGAATTAATGGATGAATTGGAACAAAAAATTGTAACAGCTATTGCAGAAAAATAGTTTGAGTAAGTAATAGTCAAAACTAAAAAAACCCTGAAATTTCAGGGTTTTTTTAGTTTTGAACGCAACCTTTTGTAACTTTAGACATCTATATAACAAGTACTTAATTTTAAAATGAATTAAAAATGAAGTTGATTAATAAAATTGTCTTTATAATAATGATTTTGTCTTTAGCAAGTTGTAGTGTTGATGAAGGTGAAAGCTATGGGTATGAAATATTACCAATAGAGAGTATAGATTTACCCCATGAATTTATTTTAGGAGAAGAATATTTTATAGACTATACTTTTAAACTTCCAACCGATTGTCACAGGTATTATGATGTGTTTTTTAATGCAGAAAATGAAAATAGAACAGTTGCGGCAACTAGTATCGTTTATGATCGTTCTAACTGCCAGGAGTTATTAGAAAATAATATGGTTGTAGGAACCTTTAAGTTTACTGCAATTTACGAACAAACCTATGTGTTTCATATTTGGAAAGGTCAAGATGAACAAGGAGAAGATATTTATGAAATTATAAATGTTCCTATTGTAAATTAATAATAAAATTTAGTCAATGAGTTTAGAGCAACTCATCATAAAATGTAAAAAGAATAACCGGCAAGCACAAGGTGAATTGTATCAACTATACGCTAAGAAATTATTTACCCTGTGTTTGAAGTATTCTAAAGATTATGCAGAGTCAGAAGACAATCTGCAAGATGCGTTTGTGACTATATTTAAAAAAATAAAACAATACAACAACAAAGGATCTTTTGAAGGGTGGATGAAGCGTATTGTTATTAATACCGCATTACAGCGTTACCGTAAATCAAGTGTTTTAGATGTTATTAAAGATGATACCATTGTTGAAGAAATTGTTGAGGTAGATGATGAACATGTGCCATTAGATTTTTTGTTACAAATTATTCAGCAATTACCAGATAAATACCGTTTGGTGTTTAATCTATATGTTTTAGATCAATATTCTCATAAAGAAATTGCTGAAATGTTAAATATTTCAATTGGAACATCAAAATCAAACTTGTCAAGAGCAAGACAGATATTAAAAGAAAAATTAGAAGCCAACCATTTTAAGAATAAGAAAACACCATAATTATGGGTAGTAAAAAAAATATAGATAAGTTCTTTCAAGAACAATTTAAAGATTTTGAAGTCAATCCTTCAGAATTAGTTTGGGATAACATTAATTCAGAACTAGATGCAATAGCAGAAAATCAGAAAAAACCCATGCCTTTATGGGTAAAGTATAGTGGTGTTGCTGCCTTGTTACTACTGTTTATTATTGTTGGAAAATCATATTTTTCATCAAGTGAGCTGATGAATGAAAGTAGTGTTGAAACGCGAATTGCTGCAGAAAACAGTTCTGGTACATCTACTCCCAAAGCTGCTGAAAACGGTGTTGAAAAATCCACTAAGCAATTGAATGTAAATGTGAGTTCTGATTTTCAAGGTACTAATACAACGACGAGTTCATACAAACTGGCAGTGACAAATTCAGCAGATGATAAAGGAGAGTTAAGTAAGGATGGTTCCAAAGAATTTAGCGATGATAGGTCAGTTAATAACCAACTAAAAAATAATTCATTCGCCACTCATAAAAATCAGGTGCAATTAAAAGGTGTTAATGCAGGAGATACTGGTTCTGGTATAATGAGTAAAGCGGATAATGTAGAAGAGCAATTTAAAGCTGGTAATGATGAAGTACTTGTAGCAGACGCACGGTTAAATAGACGTGTTGAAAATAATGAGTTGTCTGAAAATAAGAATGGTAATAAACAACTAGTTGGTGTTGAAAACCAGAGAGGCAATACAACAGATAAAGCCCAAGTAACAGATAAATTTAATCCAGAGGTTACAAATCAAATAAAAGGCATAAAGTCAGACTCTTATGTAAATACAGATGTGTCGTCAGAAAGTGCCGATGGTAGTCAAAAGTTGTTGAGAAACAATTCAAACGATAATGTAATTGTTGCGAGTGGTTCAGGTGTAATAGCGCAAAATGAAAAATTAGGCGCTATAAAACCACAGCAATCAGATGATAAAAAGCAGTTGTTAGGTAGTGTTCATAATAACTTGAAAAATGATAGTATAGCTGAACATCATGTTGGACAAATAGAAACGGCATTAGTTGTAAACGAAACGTCTGATATAAGTAATGGAGAGGGAACTACTGAGGAGGATTGTGTTGATGAAGAGCTTGTAGAAGAGTTGCCAATAGAAAAAACAATTGAAGATGCAATAGCTGATCAAACTCTTAATGAAGAGGTCAATGATGAGAGTTTAGATACCTACACAAAATGGGAAATAGTACCTAATGTAGCGCCAATTTACTATAACACTTTAACCTCAGGTTCTCCTATAGCAGATGAGTTTAAGGGTAATGATAAAAAAGGACAATTCACTACAAGTTATGGTATTGGAGTGTCATATGCCCTTAATAAACGGTTAAGTGTTAGAACCGGAGTTAATAAGTTAGAAGTGGGGTATGATACACAAGATGTGGCTGTTTACTCATCTCCAGAAACTGGTGGAGTAGATCATTATAAAAACATTAATTTTTCTTCAGTAGGGTCAACCTTAAGTATGGTTGGTGCAGGTAGTCATACTGCAACGCAAATTCCATCGTCATTTTCATCGTTGTTTGATTCAAGTTTGAATCAGCGTTTAGGGTATTTAGAGGTGCCTTTAGAGTTGAGTTATAAATTGTCAGACAGAAAGTTAAGGGTAGATGTAATAGCTGGTTTTAGTACATTTTTCTTGAATAAGAATGAAATTTATTCAGAAAATAAAGTAAAGACGATTTATATAGGTGAAGCAAATAATTTAAACAATATGAGTTATAGTACTAACTTAGGTATAGGATTAGAGTATAAAATTTCTAAAAAGATTAACTTTAATTTTGATCCGATGTTCAAGTACCAGTTAAATGCATTTAGTAATGATGCGGGTAATTTTAAACCATATATTCTAGGGATTTATTCAGGAATAAGTTATAGGTTCTAGTTAGTTTGATAGTTTTTTAATTCTTGATAAATTAAATCCCTAGTATTGTTTTTTAAGTGATTTCTTTGTGAGAGATTTAGTCCTTCTGTTACAATAGGTTTATGTATAGTTACTCGCATTTTACCAGGCGATCCACCTGCTAAAAACGGGTATGGCAATCGTTTCAAATTATCGGCAAAAGTCATAGCTACAATTGGTATTTGATGTTCTATGGCTAAACGAAAAGCGCCATTTTTAAATTCACATACCAAATCACAATGTTCAAAAACGCCGCCTTCTGGGAAAATACAAATACTTAGTCCGGAGTTTAAACGTTTTTGTGCACTAGAAAACACGTCGCGTTTACTTTGTGAGTCGGTTCTGTCAACCAAAATACACGTGCGTTTATAAAAGAAACCGAATAACGGAATTTTAGCCAACTCCTTTTTACCCACAAATACAAACGGATTTTTTTCTACAGCAAGCATGAGCATTATATCGGTCATTGAGCTGTGGTTAGCTACAAACATGTAACTTTTGTTAGGAATAATGTCTGTGTCTTTTTTAACAATAACACGAAACCCCATTCCGAAAAGGATAAACTTAGCCCATATGCGTGCTAACTTGAAAAAGTACGGATACCAACGTTCTTTCAATGTTGAAATTAGAAGAAAAGGAAATAATAGAAGAATAGGGATGGTTACTAGCAAGTAAAACCATATTCTATATATAATGCGCCCGATGTAGTTGATAAGTTTCAAATAATTTGATTGAAGTATCAAAAATAACTTTTTTATCAATGTAGCTTTCAATAAATTTGTGTAAAATTTTTAAAGACTACTATGGCTAGAATTCTAACGGGAGTACAAAGTACAGGAACTCCACATCTAGGTAATTTATTAGGGGCTATTATTCCGGCTATTGAAATGGCTAATAATCCGAGTAATGAATCCTATTTGTTTATTGCAAATTTGCATTCATTAACACAAATTAAAGATGCCAAAACATTACGAGAAAACACTTATTCAACGGCTGCTGTTTGGTTGGCCTTTGGTTTAGATGTTTCTAAAACGGTGTTTTATAGACAGAGTGATATTCCGCAGGTAACAGAATTGTCATGGTACTTAAATTGCTTCTTTCCGTTTAAACGATTAGAGTTAGCACATTCATTTAAAGATAAAGCCGATAGATTAGATGATGTTAACGGTGGATTGTTTACCTACCCAATGTTAATGGCGGCAGATATATTGTTGTATGATGCAGAAGTGGTGCCCGTAGGAAAAGACCAATTACAACATTTAGAAATGACTAGAGATGTGGCGTCTCGTTTTCACGCTAAATTAGGCGATACGTTTGTATTACCACAAGCTAAAGTGCAAGAAGAAACCAAATATGTGCCTGGTACAGATGGTGTAAAAATGAGTAAAAGTAAAGGGAATATTATCAATTTATTTCTTCCGGATAAGCAATTGCGTAAACAGGTGATGAAAATATCTACGGATAGCACACCTTTAGAAGAACCAAAAAATCCGGATACCTGTAATTTGTTTGCGTTGTATAAATTAATTGCTAACGACGAGCAAGTGGCTGCTATGCGTGCTAACTATGAAAATGGTGGTTATGGTTACGGTCATGCCAAGCAAGCATTTTATGAGTTGTTAGTAGAAAAATACGCTAAAGAACGCGCGTTGTATAACCATTATATGGACAACCTTGATGAAATTGATAAGGCGTTAGCAATAGGTGCAGAAAAAGCTTCTCGCGTAGCCGATGAGGTGTTGGCACGAGTTAGAGAAAAAATAGGGTATTAGTATAGTACCTTATATAATATACAAAAGGACTCTTAATTGAGTCCTTTTTTTTGGTTATAAGGGTTTACTAAAGAGATGATGATGTGAAATTGTATGTTATGAAGTTAACTATTGTGTTCGCCTTCAATTTTGTGTTGTAGTGCAAAAAAAGCGCGCTTAGAAGCTTTTTCTTCAGCTTTTTTCTTTGAGGTGGCTCTGGCTTTCGCAATCACTCTGTCATCGATACGAAGTTTTACAGCAAAGTGTTTGGCCTCATCATTACCAGTATCATCATACACCAGATATTTGAATACTTTCTTTTCTTTTTGACACCATTCAATAAGTAAACTTTTATAGCTGATTACTTTTCCTTCTAAACGTTCAATATCTACATAAGGCCCAATAACGCTGTCATAGATAAAATGTTCACAGGCTTTATAGCCTTTGTCAAGAAATATAGCGCCAACTAAGGCTTCAAACACATTACCGTGAATATTTTCTCCGAAGTTAGCCTTACTCATTTTACTTTCTAACAACTCAAGAAGGTCTAAATCTTTACCGAGTTCATTCAAATGCTCTCTACTTACAATTTTTGAGCGCATTTTAGTTAGATAGCCTTCATTACCGTGTGGTACTTTGTTAAATAAGTATTCAGCTATAATAGAACTTAGCATGGCATCACCTAAAAACTCAAGGCGTTCATAACTTACCACATTTCCTTTGTCATCTTTTATATTTAAAGATCGATGGGTAAAAGCTTCTTTGAAATGAGTGATGTTCTGTGGTTTGTAACCTATAATTTTTGACACTTTAATAAAGAAATCCCCGCCCTCGGTAGAAGTTTGAGATTTAAATATTTTACGAATAATTCGTTTCATAGGTCAATACACTATGGGTTTCGTCTCACATACAATCGCAAATAAATAAATTTATTGTTGATGTCTTAAACTGTGTTTAGTCTAATTTTTTAAATAACACACAAGCATTGTGTCCACCAAAGCCAAATGTGTTACTCATGACAACTTTCAGATCTCTTTTTTGAGCTTTGTTAAGTGTCAAGTTTAATTTAGAATCGATGTTTTCATCATGAGTTTCATGATTAATTGTAGGAGGTACGATACCATGTTTTAAAGCTAATATTGAGGCGATAGCTTCTATAGCTCCTGCGGCACCTAAAAGGTGTCCTGTCATCGATTTTGTAGAGTTAATGTTAAGTGTATAAGCATGATCGCCAAATACACGTTGTATAGCTTTAGATTCTGCAACATCACCTAATGGTGTTGAGGTACCATGCATGTTAATAGCATCAACATCTGTAGTTGATAAACCAGCATCCTCAAGACAGTTTTTCATAACATTCATTGCGCCTAAACCTTCAGGGTGAGGGGCAGTCATGTGATGAGCATCTGCAGATAAACCACCACCAGCAAGTTCGGCGTAAATTGTAGCACCTCTTGCAATAGCATGTTCATACTCTTCTAAAACTAATGTTCCTGCACCTTCACCTAATACAAAACCTTCTCTATTAGCGTCAAATGGTCTTGAGGCAGATTGAGGGTCGTCATTACGTGTAGATAAAGCATGCATAGCGTTAAAACCACCAATACCAGATTCGGTTACGGCAGCTTCAGATCCACCAGATATGATTACATCAGCTTTGCCTAATCTGATGTAGTTCATAGCATCAATCATCGCATTTGCTGATGATGCACAGGCAGAAACAGTTGTAAAGTTAGGGCCTCTAAATCCGTATTTAATTGAGATGTGCCCAGGAGCAATATCAGCAATCATTTTAGGGATAAAGAACGGATTGAAACGTGGTGTGCCATTTCCTGTAGCAAAATTTGTTACTTCGTTTTGGAAGGTGTCTATACCTCCAATTCCAGCACCCCAAATTACTCCAACTCTATCTTTGTTAATGTTGTCTATGTCTAGTCCAGAATCAATAATAGCTTCATCAGTAGCTACCATTGCGTATTGGGCGTAGATATCTAATTTTCTAGCAAACTTACGGTCCATAAAGTCTGTAGCCGTAAAGTTTTTTAGTTCACAGGCAAACTGTGTTTTGAAATTAGTAGCATCAAAGCGAGTAATAGGGGCCGCACCACTTTTACCATTAACCAAACCGTCCCAATACTCTTGAATATTGTTTCCTATTGGGGTAAGTGCTCCTAAACCTGTAACTACAACTCGCTTTAATTCCATACTAAATACTTCTTATTTTGCTCCTTCTATATATGTAATAGCTTGACCAACAGTAGCAATGTTTTCTGCTTGGTCATCTGGGATTTGAATGTCAAATTCTTTTTCAAATTCCATAATCAATTCTACAGTATCTAATGAATCTGCTCCTAAGTCGTTTGTGAAACTTGCGTCTACTACAACTTCATTTTCATCAACTCCTAATTTGTCTACTATTATCGCTTTTACTCTTGATGCAATGTCTGACATAATCTTTAATTTTTAAATTAGTTTAAGGGCAAAAGTAAAAAACTTTATTTTAAAACCATCTTTTCAATGAAAAATGTAACTTATTTTTTTTCATACAATGAAGTTAGCTGGCTTTTTCCCTTAATTATAAATATTTATTCTTTCATTTGTAATGAATAACACATGTAGCTCAAAGATATGAAACGTATTGTAATTTTCGCATCTGGTTCCGGAACAAACGCAGAAAACATTATTAAGCACTTTCAAAATAGTGGTTTAGCCAAGGTTATT
The DNA here is from genome assembly GCA_049609325.1 of Flavobacteriaceae bacterium. Taxonomy (GTDB): domain Bacteria; phylum Bacteroidota; class Bacteroidia; order Flavobacteriales; family Flavobacteriaceae. Next base: position 19,648 of record JBMYYK010000005.1, read on the forward strand.
CATGTGTTGAGTAACAAGAAGGATGCCAAAGTTTTAGATAGAGCTACGGCTTTAGGTGTTGAAAACAGTAGCTTTAGTAAAGATGACTTGCTGAAAACATCAGCAATTTATGATTTAATGCTTGACATAAAACCTGATTTGATTGTTCTTGCTGGGTTTTTACTAAAGTTTCCTGAAAACATCATTTCTGCATTTCCAGATCAAATCATTAATGTGCACCCAGCGCTATTGCCAAAGTATGGCGGTAAAGGGATGTATGGTGCGCATGTACACAAAGCAGTAGTGGCTAATAATGAAACTGAATCTGGCATCACGATTCATTATGTTAATGAACATTATGATGAGGGTAATATCATTTTTCAAGCATCAACGCAATTATCTCCTTCAGATTCCTATGAAGATGTTGCTGTAAAAATTCATAAGCTGGAGTACAAGCATTTTCCGTTAGTTATTGAACAGTTGCTACAGTAATGTCTGCGCAAGTACATATATATACTGATGGTTCTTCTCGTGGTAATCCAGGGCCAGGTGGTTATGGTATAGTTATGGAATGGGTGGGTAAACCTTATGTTAAGGAATTTTCTCAAGGCTATAAAAAAACAACTAATAATAGAATGGAATTGCTGGCAGTTATAGTGGCGCTAGAGCTATTAAAAAAAGAGAATACCACCGTTAAAGTATTTACGGATTCTAAATATGTTGTAGATTCTGTTGAAAAGAAATGGCTGTTTGGTTGGGAAAAAAAAGCGTTTAAAGACAAAAAAAATCCTGATTTATGGAAACGTTTTTTAAAAACCTATAGAAAACATCAGGTCAGTTTTCAATGGATAAAAGGGCATAATAATCATAAGCAAAACGAACGTTGTGATTATTTAGCAGTTGAAGCATCAAAAAAAGAACGACTTTTAGTAGATGAAAACTACGATAAACCTCATGATGGTATGCAATTTGATATCTAAGTAATATGTTAGGTATTAGAATTTTAGAAATGAAAAAGTTGGTGTTATATGTGTTGTTTGTGGTGTGTTCCTTTGTCGGGCATTCTCAAACCAATTGGGAGCTTAAAAAAGAAGACTCTGGCATACAGGTATATACTCGTAGTATTCCCTCATCAACAATAAAAGAGTACAAAGCTACAATGGTAGTCAATAGCACAATAGAAATTGTTGTTGAGAAAATTATGACTCCTAATGAGTTAAAATATTGGAATTATAAAATTACGGAGAGTAAACTGTTGAAAAAAATATCAAGTAATGAGTTGATAATTTATATGTATAATGATTTTCCTTGGCCTATAAAAGATAGAGATCATATATCGCAATTAACTCTTGAGCAATTAAATGCATTAACTTATAAAATCAATATTGCATCACTGCCAAATTACCTATCATTACATCATTCTGCAATTAGAATTGATAAGTTTTCTGGGTTTTGGTTGATAGAAAACACAGCTAAAGGTGTAAAAATCACACAGCAAATGCATGGTGAACCTAAAGGGCATCTGCCATCGGCAATCATTAATTCAACTCTAACAAGAGCCCCTTTTCAAACGTTTAAAAACTTAAAACACATCCTAACTAATTAATAAACAGTATTTTGTGGTTTTGTTTTAACAGTTTGATATAGCAAATAAATTACGTAATTTTGCAAAAAATTTACTTAAATGAACAAACTTTTAATTGTCGGAACAGTTGCATTTGATGCTATAGAAACGCCATTTGGTAAAACTGATAAAATATTAGGTGGTGCAGCCACGTATATCGGACTTTCAGCAGCAAATTTTAATAATGTAGATAGCGCTATTGTTTCTGTAATAGGAGATGATTTTCCGCAAGAATACATAGATTTACTTAAAAACAAAAATATCAACTTAGACGGTTTAGAAACTGTACAAGGCGGTAAAACGTTTTTCTGGTCAGGACGTTATCATAATGACATGAATTCTCGTGATACGTTAGATACACAATTAAATGTTTTAGAACATTTTAATCCAGTTGTTCCTAATGATTACAAAGATGCTGATGTGGTAATGTTAGGAAATTTGCATCCTTTAGTACAATTAGGAGTTATTGAGCAAATGACAAAAAAGCCAAAATTAGTAGTGTTAGATACTATGAATTTTTGGATGGACTGTGCTTTAGAAGAGTTAAAGCAAGTTATTGCTAAGGTAGATGTGATTACAATTAATGATGAAGAAGCGAGGCAATTATCTGGTGAATATTCACTAGTAAAAGCAGCAAGAGTAATTTCTGAAATGGGACCAAAATATGTGGTGATTAAAAAAGGAGAACATGGGGCTTTAATTTTTGATAAAGACAATGTATTTTTTGCACCAGCATTACCATTAGAAGAAGTATTTGATCCTACTGGAGCTGGAGATACCTTTGCTGGAGGATTTTCAGGATACATAGCTAGTACTGATGATGTGTCTTTTGAAAACATGAAGAAGGCCATTGTTCACGGTTCAAACTTAGCATCATTTTGTGTAGAGAAATTTGGAACAGAGCGTATGGAACACTTAGCTAAAACCGAAGTATCCAATCGTTTATTACAGTTCAAAGAATTGACACAATTTGAAATAGAATTAAACTAAACTAACGCGCTGAATTCAGCGCGTTTTTTAATAAAACAAACAACTAAACTCATACTCTCTTTGAGTATACAACACAACTAAAAATGAGTGACGCTTTAAAACATGAGTGCGGTATAGCGCTAATCAGATTATTAAAACCTTTAGAGTATTATAAAGAAAAATATGGTACTGCATTTTACGGGGTAAATAAAATGTATCTGATGATGGAAAAACAGCACAACAGAGGGCAAGATGGTGCTGGTTTAGCAAGTATAAAGTTAGATATGAAACCAGGTCAACGTTATATTAGTCGTGTACGATCTAATAAACAACAGCCTATACAAGATGTTTTTGCACAAATTAATGAAAGGATAAATGGCGCGTTACAGGCAGATCAAACTATAGGTAATGATGTGCAACGTTTGAAAGAAGAAGTGCCTTATGTGGGTGAGCTACTTTTAGGTCATGTGCGCTATGGAACATTTGGTAAAAACAGTATTGAAAGTGTACATCCGTTTTTAAGACAAAACAACTGGATGCACAGAAATTTAATTGTTGCAGGGAATTTTAATATGACTAATGTTGGACAATTGTTTCAAGATTTAGTTGATTTAGGGCAGCATCCTAAAGCAGAAGCAGATACGGTAACTATCATGGAAAAAATAGGTCATTTTTTAGATGATCAGGTTGATAGTTTGTATCATGACTTGAAACAAGAAGGTTATTCTAAAGTTGAAGCTTCACCAGTTATTGCCGAAAAATTAGATGTGGCCGCTATATTAGAAGAGTCTTCTAAAAAATGGGATGGAGGTTATGCAATGGCCGGGTTAATTGGTCATGGTGATGCTTTTGTACTACGTGATCCAGCAGGAATACGTCCGGCGTACTATTATCAAGATGATGAAATAGTTGTTGTAGCGTCAGAACGTCCGGTAATTCAAACGGTATTTAATGTTGATGTTAATGATGTTGTTGAGCTTGATCCAGGTAAAGCAATAGTGGTTAAGAAAAACGGGGCAGTTTCAATAAAGCAAATTATTGAGCCGTTAGAAAAGAAAGCATGCTCATTTGAACGCATATATTTTTCTAGAGGTAGTGATCAAGATATTTATAAGGAGCGTAAACAATTAGGACGTTTATTGTTTCCTCAAATTATGGAGTCTATTGATAATGATATTGAAAACTCTGTATTTTCATTTATACCAAATACAGCAGAAGTGTCGTATTATGGAATGATTAAGGAAGGTGAATTGAGTTTGAATAAGCAAAAAGAATTGTTGCTAAATCAAAAGGAAAATCAAACGCCAGAACGCATTAAAGACATTTTAGCAAAGCGTTTACGAACTGAGAAGATAGCAATTAAAGATGCCAAATTAAGAACATTCATTACAGATGATGATAGTAGGGATGATTTGGTAGCTCACGTATATGATATCACTTACGGTTCAGTAAAACCTACAGATAATTTGGTAATAATTGACGACAGTATTGTTAGAGGAACAACTTTACAAAAAAGTATACTTACAATGATGGATCGTTTAAACCCGAAGAAGATCATTGTAGTGTCATCAGCGCCACAAATCAGATATCCTGATTGTTATGGGATAGACATGGCTAACCTAGAAGGTCTAGTTGCTTTTAGGGCTATGTTGGCATTATTGAAAGAGGATGACAAATATCACTTGGTAGAAGAAGTGTATCATAAATGTAAGGCTCAGGTAGGTTTAGCAGATGTTGATGTTAAAAATTATGTGAAAGAGTTGTACGAGATATATACTGACGAACAAATTTCAAAGAAAATTGCCGAGTTGCTTAGCGCAGATCATTTAAATGCAAAAGTTGATATCATATATCAAACGGTTGAGAACTTGCACAAAGCTTGTCCGGATAACTTAGGTGATTGGTATTTTACAGGAAATTACCCAACACCAGGGGGGCATAGAGTTGTGAATAAAGCATTCATTAATTTCTTTGAAGGGAATAAAGAAAGAGCTTATTAATAGGTTATATCTACTGGTGAACAAATATATTGGCCATTTGTCTATTTATTTTTTATAAATTAACAAATGTTTATATATTGCACCTACCATAACATAAGTAGGTTAAGTTCATGGTAGATTTGGGGCAAAAAAGGCAAGTTAATTCTTGCCTTTTTTATTGAAATATGTTCAACAAGTCCATCAGTTTGAATTTGTTGTAAGAATTGTTTTTACAACAAATATTAATGGTTTTATGCTGCATTTGTGTAGTTCAACAAATATTATGGCAGTTTGTCTGAATTATTGTAATGGGTTAACAAATGTTTATATATTGCACCTACCATAACATAAGTAGGTTAAGTTCATGGTAGATTTGGGGCAAAAAAGGCAAGTTAATTCTTGTCTTTTTTATTGGAATAAACTTTCAATTATAACAAAAAGGGTTAGCATAAGCTAACCCTTTTTGTTATATAAGTAAATTAAAACTTATTTATGTTCTGCGTAACGTCTTTCAACTTCGTTCCAGTTTATAACTTTAAAAAACGCATCAATATAGTCTGGTCTTCTGTTTTGGTAGTTTAAGTAATATGCGTGTTCCCAAACATCTAATCCTAAAATAGGTGTTCCTCCACAAGTAATGCCAGGCATTAGTGGATTGTCTTGATTAGGTGTAGAGCAAACGCTAATTTTTCCGCCTTTGTGTACACATAACCATGCCCAACCAGATCCGAATTGTGTAGCAGCAGCTTTTGAGAAAGCCTCAATAAAAGCGTCTTTTGAACCGAATTCTGCTTCAATAGCATCTTTTAAGTCTCCAGATAAATATCCTCTGTCTTCAGGGTTCATTACTGTCCAGAATAAAGAGTGGTTGTAAAATCCACCACCGTTATTTCTAACAGCGCTATTGTTCATGTCTAAATTAGTAAGAATGTCTTCAATAGATTTTCCTTCTAAATCAGTACCAGCAATAGCAGCGTTTAATTTAGTTGTATATCCGTTATGATGCTTTGAATGGTGAATCTCCATTGTTCTAGCGTCAATATGTGGTTCTAATGCATCGTATGCGTATGATAATTTTGGTAATTCAAAAGCCATAATTGTTTGTTTTAAAAGATTAGAAATTTAATTCAACCCAAATTTACAAAAACAAACAAGAAGAAGTTATCAATTAAAATAATTAATCTTTATTGCACGATATAGTTTGTATATTGTAAGGCCTAAAAATACATTGAATGAGTGAAAATACGTTTGTTGTTTATAATGCATCTGCAGGGTCTGGAAAGACATATACTTTAGTGAGGTCATATTTAAAAGCACTATTTTCTTCAAGAGATATTCATAAATACAAGCGTATTTTGGCAATCACCTTTACTAATAAGGCGGTTGCTGAAATGAAAGGGCGAATTTTAGATAATTTAAAGGCATTTTCTGACCCCAAAATAGTATCTGAGTCTGTGCCTGACAACTTAAAGGATGCACGACAAGTATTTGATGCCTTAACTGAAGATTTGCAAATTTCTCAAGAAGAGCTGCATAAGAAGGCGATTAAAACTCAGGGGGCAATTTTAAATAATTATGCAGCTTTTGATGTTGTAACTATTGATACGTTTACACATCGGTTAATACGGACATTCGCATATGATTTAAAATTACCACAAAATTTTGAGGTGGCTTTAGATACAGAAGAGGTGTTGCAAGAGGCAGTTAATAATGTTTTGAACAAAGTAGGTGAAGATGATAACTTAACTAAATTACTTATAGATTTTGCTGTTCAAAAAGCAGACGATGATAAAAGTTGGGACATTTCTTTAGATTTATATAACGTATCTAAGTTATTGTTAAATGAAAATGAAGCAAAACATTTAAAGGCATTTAAAGATAAAACTTTAGATGATTTTGAAATGCTAAAAACGACCTTGTCAAAAAAAATAAAAACTGCAGAAGAAAAAATAGTAAAAATTGCAGAAAACAGGTTGCTAGACTTTGAGAGTAAAGGTATAGTAGAAGGGGATTTAAAGCCTGTGTTTGGCTATTTTACAAAATTAGTACAGCTGAATTTTAAGATAAAATATGATGCAGTTTGGCAAACTAAGTTGATTAATGGAGATGCTATATACCCTAAAAGAATAGCCTCTGGAAACGGTAAGTTAATTGATGAAATTCAATCAGAAATCGCATCAGATTTTGAGGAGACCAAAACGTTGTTTTATGAACTTTCATTTCTGAGAAACTTTAAAAAGAATGTTGTGCCACTTTCGGTTCTTAATATAGTGCATCAGGAAATTGAACGCATAAAAGAAGAGCAGAATATTTTATTAATTTCAGAGTTTAATCACATCATTTCCAATGAAATAAAAAATCAGCCAACACCATTTATTTATGAGCGCATTGGTGAGCGGTATTCAAATTATTTTATTGATGAGTTTCAGGATACATCAGAGCTGCAATGGCAGAATTTAATTCCGCTAGCAGAAAACGCATTAGCATCTGAACCCATTGGTCCAGAACAAAACTCATTACTAATTGTAGGCGATGCAAAGCAAGCTATCTACCGTTGGAGAGGAGGTAAGCCCGAACAGTTTATAGATTTATATGAAGGTAAAAGACCGTTTTTTATAGAAAATCAGGTTGAGAATTTAGATACGAATTATAGGAGTTATAGTGAAGTAATTAAGTTCAATAATAATTTTTTTAGTTATTTATCCAATAAGTTTCATGATGCAACGCATCAGCGTCTTTATAAAGAAGGTAACCAACAAAAAACCACTGCTAAAAATGGAGGGTACGTAAACATTTCTTTTGTAGATAATGTGGTTGAAGAAGAGGCGGTTGAGCAATATCAAGACAAGGTATTTAAAACTATTCAGAATGTATTAGATCAAGGGTTCTGTAAGGCAGACATATGTATTATTACACGAACAAAGAAAAGCGGAATTGCTATTGCAGACTATTTAGCTGAGCATAAAATTGATATTATATCTTCAGAGACCTTACTGCTGAGCAAGTCTGAAGAAGTCCGGTTTATCATTTCGTTTTTACAATATATTGTATACCCTCAAAATAAAATTGTGAAAATTGAGGTGCTAAAGTATCTTTATAAAAAGATGAACGTTGCAGATGGAGAACACATGTTTTATACGTGTTTTATTAATTTGTCTCCTCGAGAGTTTTTTGAACAATTAGCAGAACAATATCAAGTAAATTTTGACTTCAATAGTGTTGAAACTCTACCTTTTTACGAATTGGTAGAACAAGTGATAAGAACATTTAATTTAGTAAAAAAATCTAACGCATATGTACAGTATTTTCTCGATGAAGTGCAATTATTTGCACAAAAAAAGAGTACAGGTATTCATGGGTTTTTGGAGTATTGGGAGCTAAAAAAAGATAAGCTCAGTATAGTTGCTCCAAATGGTGGAGATGCCGTTACACTTATGACTATTCATAAATCTAAAGGGTTAGAATTTCCGGTTGTCATCTTACCATTTGCGGAGTTAGACGTTTTTAAAGAAACAAATCCTACAATTTGGTATCCTATTAAGGAAGACGAATTTAATGGGTTTTCTGAAGCATTTTTAAACTTTAATAAAGATGTGGAAAGTTTCGGTAAAACGGGTCAAATATTGTGGAAAAATAGACGCACACAGTTAGAGTTAGATAATATTAATTTGCTATATGTGGCTTTAACTAGGCCAAGAGAGCAGCTGTATATTATTTCTAAAAATAATGTTGACAAAGCTGGTGCAGAAAAAGATAATTTCTTTTCAGGGTTTTTTATTGGTTACCTAAAAAGCATAGGAGTATGGCATGAAAATACTGTAGATTATGAGTTTGGTAGTACAGTTAAAAATTCTTCAGCTACTGAAATTGGTATCCCGAAAGAACTGGGATTTATATCGTCCTCTAGAATGAACCATAATTTATCAGTTTTAACTAAAAATGGATATTTATGGGATACAAATCAGCAAGAAGCTATTGAACGAGGAAACTTGATGCATTTAATTCTTTCAAAAATAAAATATAAATCAGATGTAAACATGGTGTTTGAAGAGTTAGAGTCTGAAGGTACAATCAATCCACAACAATCTGATAATTTAAGGGAGTTAATAATGAACGTAATTACGAATCCTGGGTTGTCAGAATATTTCGAAGTGGGTGAAGAGGTGTATAATGAACGTCCTATTTTAACAAAAGAGGGCGGTGTGTTAATTCCAGACAGGTTAAATATTAAGAACAATGTTGTTTCAATAATAGACTACAAAACCGGGAGTTATAATATCAAACATGAACACCAAGTCAATACATATGAAAATGCCTTATTAGAAATGAACTATACAATTGGCAAAAAAATGTTAGTGTATTTGGCAGATGAAATTAAAATAGTTGATGTGTGCAGCTAATTTCAAAATAATTACATTTGTCAATGTAAAATTTCAAAAAAGGATTCACGTAAAATATAAGTTATGTACGGAAAAATAAAAGATCATTTAAAGCAAGAAATTCAAGATATAAAAGACAGCGGATTATATAAAAAGGAGCGTATTATTACAACACCGCAAGATGCAGTAATAAAAATATCTACCGGAGAAGAGGTTATAAATTTTTGTGCAAACAACTATTTAGGGTTGTCGTCACACCCTGAGGTTGTTCAGGCTGCTAAAAATGCTATGGACACTCATGGTTTTGGGATGTCATCTGTGCGTTTCATATGTGGTACACAAGATATTCATAAAGAACTGGAACAAAAAATAGCAAATTTTTACGGAACAGAAGATACCATATTATACGCAGCTGCTTTTGATGCAAATGGAGGAGTGTTTGAGCCGTTATTAGGAAAAGAAGATGCAATTATATCGGATTCTTTAAACCATGCCTCTATTATTGATGGTGTGCGTTTATGTAAAGCGGCTCGTTACCGTTACCAGAATAGTGATATGGCAGATTTAGAAACGCAATTGATTGCTGCTAACGAAAACGGAGCACGGTTTAAAATTATTGTAACTGACGGTGTGTTTTCTATGGATGGTATTGTAGCGCCTTTAGATCAAATTTGTGATTTGGCAGATAAATATGATGCTATGGTGATGATAGATGAATGTCATTCAGCTGGATTTATTGGAGAAACCGGTCGTGGTACACTTGAGGCAAAAGGCGTTTTAGATCGTATAGATATTATCACGGGTACTTTAGGTAAAGCCTTAGGTGGTGCTATGGGAGGATATACTACAGGTAAAAAGGAAGTCATAGATATTTTACGTCAGCGTTCAAGACCATATTTATTTTCTAACTCGTTAGCACCAGCAATAGTTGGCGCATCAATTAAAGTGTTTGACATGTTAGACAAGGATACCACTTTAAGGGATAAGTTAGAATGGAATACTAATTACTTTAAAAAAGGAATGAAGGCAGCTGGGTTGGATATTGTAGAGGGAGATTCAGCGATTGTACCTGTAATGTTGTATGATGCAAAACTGTCGCAAACAATGGCAGATAGACTTTTAGAAGAAGGAATTTATGTTATTGGGTTCTTTTACCCAGTTGTACCAAAAGGAAAAGCGAGAATTAGAGTGCAACTATCTGCAGCACATGATAAAGCACACTTAGACAGGGCAATAGCAGCATTTACAAAGGTTGCGAAAGAGTTAAATGTAATTTAATATAAAAAAAACACAGTTCAGTTGCCTAAAAAAGATAAAATTAATTACTTAAATTTTTGTTAATAACTTTTTAGGTACTACATTTGCTGAGATTAACACTTAAAATTAAACTTGATTAATATGAAACAATTTAGTAAAATATTAGCTGCATGCGCCTTAGCTTTTGGTGTGAGCGCTAATGCACAAACTGAAGACAACCCATGGGCAGTGACAGTTGGAGCAAACGCTGTAAACTACTTCTCTGCTGGAAACGAAGGTACTGTTGGAAATTCAGGAAACAATGAAGCAACAATGTTCACTGAATTTTTTAATGCAGCAGACCAATGGAACATGGTTCCATCATTATCACACTTATCTGTTGCTCGTTATATGGGTAGTGGTGTAAGTATTGATGTAACAGGAACATTCAACAAAATCAACCAATTTGGTAATAAAGAAGGTGAAGACAACATTCTTATTTCACCAGATGATGTTGATGGTGAAGTATATATCGGTTTAGATTTAGGTGTTAACTATCACTTAAATACATTATGGAATGGTATGGATTGGTTAGATCCTTATGTACGTGCTAATGCAGGTAATAACTGGATGATGAGAGAAAGCAGTTTAGTTGCTGGTGGAGGTTTAGGTATTAACTTCTGGTTAAACAATAACGTTGCTTTAAAAGTACAATCTGTATATAAAAATAACTTTGCTGAAGAGTTAGAAAATGCTAACTATTTCCAAAACACATTAGGTTTAACTTTCGCATTCGGAGGTACTGATACTGACGGTGATGGAATATATGACAAATACGACGCTTGTCCAGAAGTGCCAGGATTAGAAGAGTTTAAAGGATGTCCTGATACTGATGGAGACGGAATTGAAGACGCTAAAGATGACTGTCCAGAAGTACCTGGTTTACCTGAGTACAATGGATGTGCTGATACTGACGGAGATGGTGTATCTGACAACAAAGACGAGTGTGTTGACGTTGCTGGTTTAAAAGAATTAGCAGGATGTCCAGATGCAGATGCAGATGGTATTGCTGATGGTAAAGATGGTTGTCCTGAAGTAGCTGGACCAGCTGCTAACAACGGATGCCCTTGGCCAGATACTGATGGTGATTCAGTTTTAGATAAAGATGATCAATGTCCTAAAGTAGCTGGAACAGTTGCTAACAACGGATGTCCAGAAGCTACAGAAGAAGTAGTTAAGAAATTAAATGACTATGCTAAAACAATCTTATTTGATTCAGGTAAAGCATCTTTCAAAGAGCAAGCATACGAAGCTTTAAAAGCGATGAATGCAATCTTTAAAGAATACCCAACTGCTAAATTTGATTTAGGTGGTCATACTGATAGTGCAGGTAGTGCAAAAAGCAACCAATTATTATCTGAAAGAAGAGTAAATGCTGTAAGAGACTGGTTCGTATCTAATGGTATTGCTGCTGACAGATTAACTGCTACTGGATATGGAGAAACTACTCCAATTGACACTAACAGAACAAGAGCTGGTAGAGCAAACAACAGAAGAGTAGAGGTTAAATTAGCTAAGTAATTTAATTTCCTCAAAATAAATTTGAAAGCGCCTCGGTAATCGAGGCGCTTTTTTTATTTTTACTAAATGCAGAGTTTTATAGCCAAGTGTTTAGAAAAAATTGCGATTGATGATAAAGCCATCAGTCAAGTAGTTTTTGTATTACCTAGTAAACGTGCCGGAGTATTCCTAAAAAAAGAGTTGTCTAACTACTACAAAAACTCTACGTTTTTTCTTCCTAAAATTATAAGTATAGAAGAGCTTATAGAAGCCATTTCAGGACTAAAAACCCTCTCTAATACCGAAACTCTTTTTGAGTTTTATAAAGTGTATACTGCAATAACCTCTCAAGAGGAGCTCGATAGTTTTGAGTCGTTTTCAACATGGGCACAAATACTGTTACATGACTTTAATGAAATTGATCGTTATAAAATTGAAGGAGAAACCTTCTTTCAAAATTTATCAAGTATAAAGCAAATTGAACATTGGTCACCTAATGAAGAACCAACCGAATTAATAAAAAAATACTTAGGGTTTTGGGAGAGTTCCTATTTGTATTATCAAAACCTATATGATAGCTTGTTATCTAGTAACTTGGGATATCAAGGCCTAGTATATAAAGAAGCCGCAGAACAGATAGAGTACTATATTCAAAACACCACATCACGGCATTATTTTTTAGGTTTCAATGCATTAAATAAGTGTGAAGAAGTTATTATTCAAGAGCTTTTACATCAAGATTTAGCTACAGTTATTTGGGATGTTGACGAGTTATTATTTAATTCACCTACACAGAATTCTTCTAATTTTTTACACAAATACAAGAAAGAATGGAAGTATTATTTCACTAATGAGTTCTCTATACGGTCTAATGATTTTTCGTCAAATAAGAATATTGACGTGTATGCCTTACCTAAGAATATTGGTCAGGTAAAACAGGTGGGGCAGGTATTAAGTCAATTGTCTGAAGACGAACTTAAAGAAACTGCTGTTGTTTTAGGTGACGAATCGTTGCTTTTACCATTGTTAAATTCATTACCACAAAATGTCAAGAGTATAAACATCACGATGGGAATGCCTCTGCGAGATATTCCTTTAGCATCTTTTTTTGAATGTGTATTTCAATTATATATAAAGCAATCTGGTGATCGTTTTTACTTTAAAAAACTATTGAATCTTTTAAATAATAACTATACTAAGCTATTGTTTGGTACTGAGACGGTTCATCAATTTATTGAATATATTCAGGTTAATAATCTTACTAGCTTAGCGCATTCTGAGATTAAAAGTCATTTAAATATTGATGAGCAATATGCTAAATTGTTTAGTTTAAACAACGATGTTTCTGATGTTATAGATGTATTTCAGAATGTAATATTAGGTTTAAAAACTCAAGTATCAGATCAATTAAATTTAGAATATTTATATCGCTTCAATGAGGTATTTAATGTGTTAAAAAGACAGCACAGTAAGTATAAAATATTAAACACATTAGAAGGGTTATATGGAATATATAAAGAGGTACTAAATACAGAAACCTTAGATTTTAGAGGTGAACCAATACAAGGTTTGCAAATTATGGGAGTATTAGAATCACGGGTGTTAGATTTTAAACGCGTTATACTAACTTCTGTAAATGAAGGTATATTACCATCTGGTAAAACCCACAATTCTTTTATTCCATTTGATTTGAAATTAGAGTTCAAATTACCAACATACTATGAAAAAGATGCGGTATATGCTTACCACTTCTTTAAACTATTGCAAAGGGCAGAATCCATATCATTATTATACAATACCGAACCAGATGGGTTGAATGCTGGCGAGAAAAGTAGGTTTTTGTTGCAACTAGAAACATTACTTGCCCCTAACCATGTGTTAAATCATCATATTTGCACACCAACAATTCCGCCAACTTCCAATGTTGAGCAAGTCATTGAAAAAGATGAAACGGTGTTAGAGCGTTTAAAAGTAATTGCTGATAAAGGCTTTTCACCTTCTGCATTAACACAATATATTAGAAATCCGATTGATTTTTACCACCAAAAGATTCTTTCTATATATGAAGAAAATGAGGTTGAAGAAACGGTTGCCGCTAACACACTTGGTACGATAGTACATAATACTTTAGAAGAGTTTTATAAGCCACTAGAGAATCATATCCTTACCAAAGAACTGATTAAGGAAATGGAGCGAAAAATTTCTAATGAGGTCGCACATCAATTTCAACAGGAATTTAAAAAAGGGAACATCTCAACTGGTAAAAACTTAATTATATATAATATTGCCAAGCGCTATGTGTCTAATTTCTTAAAACAGGAATTACAGTTATTGTCAAATCATCAAGAAGTCATTATTAGACATATTGAAGCCGATTTGAAAGCTGAAATAGACATTCCGGAAATTGACTTTCCTGTATATATCACAGGTAAAGTAGATAGGATTGATGAGGTAGATGGCGTGATTAGAATTATTGATTATAAAACAGGTAAAGTTGAACAGGGCAAGGTTGAATTGATCAATTGGGAAGATATTACTACAGATTATACAAAATACAGTAAACCATTTCAGATATTAACCTATGCCTACATGATGATGCAACAGAAACAGTTTACGCAACCCGTAGAAGCTGGTATTATATCGTTTAAAAATTTGAATGCTGGGTTTTTAAAGTTTAATAAAAAAGATAAAATAGGTCGTGGTGCTAATAAAGATGCTGTTATATCACCAGATACATTAGATAATTTTTCAGTTGAATTAAAACAACTGATTATAGAAATATGCAATTTAAATATCCCATTTACAGAAAAAGAAGTTTAAAAATGATTAAAGACACCCAAGTCCTATCTCATAACAATAGAAAGCCTATTTTAACTGATGTTACCTATATTCAAAATCAGAGTAAAAAACCTATAGTCATATTCTGTCATGGTTATAAAGGGTTTAAAGATTGGGGATGCTGGAATTTATTAGCAGAACGTATTGCGCAATCTGATATGTTTGTTTTGAAGTTTAATTTTTCTCACAATGGCGGAACAATTGAGCAACCCATAGATTTTCCAGATTTAAAAGCCTTTGGGGAAAATAATTTCTCAAAAGAATTAGATGATTTAAATGCGGTGATTAATTGGATCACAAGTTCCAAAAATCCTTATAATGATGAAATAGATCATAACAATATCATACTCATTGGCCATTCAAGAGGTGGAGGTATAGTTACCATTAAAGCGTCAGAAGATAATCGCATTACAAAATTAGTTACTCTTGCAGGCGTATCAGATTATAAATCACGATTTCCAATAGGAGCTGAATTAGAGTATTGGAAAAAAGAAGGCGTTGCCTACATAGAAAACGCAAGAACAAAACAGCAAATGCCTCATGAAATTCAGTTTTATGAAGATTTTATTGCTAATGAAGAGCGCTTAACCATATCTCGTGCTGCTAAAATGACCACTGTTCCGCATTTAATAATCCATGGTACTGCAGATGAAACTGTTCCTTTTGTTGAAGCAGAACAGCTTCATTCATGGAATAACAACAGCGAATTATTTGTTATTGAAGACGCGAACCATGTTTTTGGAGGGAGTCACCCTTGGGCTCAAGATAGTTTACCAGATGATATGGAGTTAGCTGTAAATGAAATTATAAATTTCTGTAAGTAATGGAAATTCATAAAGCCGTATTGAGAGATTTACCTGAGTTGGTAAAGGTTACACAGGCCTGTGCAAAAGCAATGATATCACAAGGCATTTACCAATGGAATGATGAGTATCCGTCTATAAGCGCATTTCAAAATGATGTTGCTTTAAATCAATTATGGGTTTTAAAAAATGATGATGCAATTATAGGGTCTGTTGTGATATCAAAAGTTATGGATGAGGAGTACTCGGCCATACAATGGTTAACTCCAAATAGAGATAATTGTTACATACATCGTTTGGCAGTCCACCCAGATTATCAAGGGCAAGGTATGGCTCAACAACTAATGAATTTTGCCGAGAACTATGCTAAAAAGCATAAATTCGCGTCAGTAAGGTTAGATACCTTTAGCCAGAATGCTAGAAATAACAGATTTTACCAACAACGAGGGTATCAAAAGTTAGGCGATGTGTTTTTTCCTAAGCAGAGTACGTATCCTTTCCATTGCTATGAATTAACGCTATAATATTAAAATTGAAAATTGATTTAAGTTTTAAAGCAATTAATAAGCTTGCAGTACCTGCATTAATAGCCGGAATAGCAGAGCCAATAATCTCTGCTACAGATTTGGCTATCATTGGCAATTTACAAAAGCACAGCGCTGAAGCTGCGGCAGCAGTAGGTTTGGTATCTGTCTTTCTAAATGCGTTAATCTGGATGCTAGGACAAAGTCGTAGTGCTATATCTTCTATCGTATCACAATATTTAGGGGCTGAAAAATTAGACGATGTTAAAAACTTACCTATTCAGGCTATTTTAATAATCGTAGCAATTAGTGTATTAATCTTAGGAGTAACGTACCCTTTTGCAAAAGAAATTTTTAGTTTATACAACGCTAAAGGTTTAGTGCTAGATTATTGTGTAGACTACTATCAGATTAGAACATTAGGTTTTCCGTTATTGTTAGTCACCTTTGCTATTATTGGTACTTTTAGAGGCTTGCAAAACACCTATTATCCTATGCTAATTGCCTTGGCAGGATTGGTGTGTAATTTAGGCTTAGATGTTATTTTAGTGTTTGGTATTGACGATGTGATTCCGGCATTAGGCTTGCAAGGTGCAGCTTACGCCAGTGTTATTTCACAAGCTGTAATGCTCTTATTGGCATTTTATTTTCTGATAAAAAAGACAGAAATTCCAATTAAATTGAGCTTACCTTTTAATAAAGAGATTAAAAATCTATTGGTGATGATTGTAAATCTTTTTGTTAGAACTCTAGCCTTAAATATTGCCTTAAATGTATCCAGTTATTACGCTACAAGTTACGGTATTGAATATATTAATGCCTATACTATTTCTATTAATATATGGTTCATTTGCGCTTTTGTTATTGATGGTTACGCCAGTGCAGGTAATATGATGTCTGGTAAATTGTATGGTGCCAATGACTTTGAAAATTTGACATTGTTAAGGCAAAAATTAACAACATATGGCGCAGTTGTAGGCGTACTCTTACTTTTAATACTAGGACTGTTTTATGTGCCAATTGGCCAATTGTATTCTAATAATGTGTTAGTTAGAGCAGAATTTTATAATACATTTTGGTTAGCCATAGCCATGCAACCTTTGTGTGCTATTGCATTTATTTATGATGGAATGTATAAGGGTATGGGCAAAATGAAAAAATTACGAAACGTACTTTTAATATCTACATTTCTAGGATTTATTCCTGTAGTCATCCTGACAGATTATTTTAATATGAAGCTTTATGGTATTTGGACAGCGTTTGTTGTTTGGATATTTTTAAGAGGCTTACTACTAAAGTTAGATTTCAAACATTTACAGTCTTGAGTGATTTTAAAAGATGTTACTTATATGGCTTGCGAATTCCCAAATGAATATACCTGCGTATATCAATGCCACGAAAAACTTTATAAATACAGAGGTCAATAAGCCTAATAGTGAACCAAAAGCAGCTTTCATTGCTTCATTAGTTTGTTTGCCGAATACCAATTCACCTATTAAAGCTCCTACAAAAGGTCCTATGATGATTCCAAATGGCGGGAAAAATAAAAGCCCAAGAATAAGTCCTATTGTGGTCCCTATTATTCCGTATTTAGAGCCACCAAACTTTTTTGCTCCCATAGCCGGAATGAAATAATCTAGAATAAAGATACCAACTGCAATTATAAAACTAATAATTAATATCGTGTAGCTAATAGGAATACTAGGGCATAGGTATAATAATAGTAAACCAAACCAACTGGTTATCGGTCCAGGAAGTACAGGTAAAAAACTCCCAATTATCCCTCCAATTATTAAACAAAACCCTAAGCAAATTAATATAATGTCCATCAAATTGATTTTGTCTATAAGACGTCGGATTCTATTTTTTGTTACATCTTTTCAACTAAAAAAATAGTTTAAACTAAAATTTTAGTTATATTTGTAAAAAACTAAGTTTTTAGTTCATAAAATTTTAAAAGGTAAGATATGAAACAGTTAACCCGCGCAGAAGAAGAAGTAATGCAGTATTTATGGAGTTTAAATCAAGCGACAGTAAAAGAGCTAATTGCATTATTTCCTGAACCTAAACCTGCATATAATACGGTGTCAACTATCATCAGAATTTTAGAAACTAAACACTTTGTAGATCATAAGCAAAAGGGTAAGGGCTACATGTATTTTCCTATTGTAGCAAAAGAGAATTACAGCAAGCTTACCGCCCAAAAATTAGTAGAAGGGTATTTTCAAGGGTCATTTAAAAGTATGGTGTCTTATTTTACAAAAAACAATGACTTGTCTGTAAGTGATTTAGAAGCAATATTAGAAGAAGTCAATTCAAAAAAATAGTTATGGATTATTGGCCAATATATATAGTTTGTTGTCAGTTCATATTTCTAATGATGTATGAATTGCTGTTAAAAAACGAAACATTTTTTAACTGGAATAGAGCATATTTACTGGTAACATCAGCATTAAGTTTAGTGTTACCTTTTATAAAAATTCCCATATTGTCGCAGGCCATTCCTGAGAGCTATGCCATACGTTTACCTGAAGTACTTATAGGGGGACAAGTAGAAGAACAAACTCAATTAGCTGAACAGTTAACTCCTGTACTGTTATCTGGCACATCGGTTAATTATTTAGCTTGGTTATGGGGCTTTGGTGCTGTATTGTATATAGCTGTGTTAATATACAAATTCTATAGAATTGGGATGTTTAGGTATCATAATATATCTAAAAATGAAAACGGATATACCATTATCACCTTAAAACAATCTGAAGAGGCTTTTTCGTTTTTGAATGCCATCTATTTAGGCGATCAATTAAATGCCGATCAAAAAGACAGTATTTTAAAGCATGAGAAAGCACATGTAAAAGGCAAGCATACACTAGATTTACTATGGTTTGAATTGTTAAGAATTATATTTTGGTTCAATCCATTAATTTATATGTATCAGAAAAGAATTACTGAAATACACGAGTTTATTGCTGATAAAAGTGCAGCAAAACATCAAAAAAACTATTACGAAAACTTGTTGTCAAAAACATTTAACATTGCTCAGTTTTCAATAGTCAATCAATTTTATTCATCATCATTAATCAAAAAACGAATTATCATGTTAACAAAAAAACAATCAAACAGAATTTTAAAATTAAAGTATGTATTAATTATGCCAATTGTAGCAATCATACTTTTGGTGACGTCTTGTGAAACGAATAGTAAACCTGACACCAATCAAAAAACTACAGTTTTAGAAAAAATAGAAGCTTTAAAAGTATCTATTGCTGAAAATGGAGAAATGACAAAAGAGGAGCAAAAAGCGTTACAGGCCTTATATTTATTGTCGTCAAATAAGAGTGCAATTAAAGAGACGATGACCTCTGAAATTTCATTTAAAATGCTGGATCAAGCACCAATTTTTCCAGGTTGTGAAGATTATGACAACTTAGAAGAGTTAAAGCAATGCTTTAGTAAAAGTATATCACAACATGTAGCTAATAATTTTAATACCAAATTAGCTAAGGATATGAATTTAACTGGGAAACAAAAAATAAGCGTAGCCTTTGAAGTGAGTACATCAGGAGAAATTAATAATATTAAGGTAAGAGCAGTAAATGAGGCGCTATCTAATGAAGCAAAGCGAGTAATTAATGCCTTGCCAAAGTTACAACCAGGTATGCATAATGGTAAAGCAGTAACTGTACCTTATGTATTACCAATTATTTTTGAAGTACAATAAAATAGTTATTAGTGGCTGTAAATGTTTTTTACAGTCACTGATTTTAAAGGTTTTAGACTTGTAGTACATATTGTAAGGTTATAATTTTGTATTTTTCCAGTTTAAAACGTACACTTGAAATTATACTGTTACATATTAGGATTACTATTACTGTGTTCTTGTAATTATTTTGAAAATAAAAAGATTTACGCAACAGATGATTTAGTTCAAGAAAAGTTGCGTGAGTTGGATAAAGCATCAGTAGATAAATATCCAGTGTTTAAAAGTTGTGAAACTGAAAATAGTGATAAAACAACAGAAAAAGAATGTTTTGTTACAACGTTGAGTCAGTATATCACAAGGTCTTTATCTGCGCAAAATTTAATTTTAGATGATGAATTAGATGTTAGTTTTCAAGTCATTATTCAAGTCACAAATGAAGGAGAAGTTGCTGTTTTAGAGCTGCTTCACATGCAAGATTTATATCAGAAAATTCCTAATATAGAAGAGCTTGTAAAACAGAGTATCAAAAAACTACCAGAAATAATGCCAGCCTATAAGCAAACAAAATCAGGAGATTTTATTGCTGTTAATACAAAGTTTAAGATACCCGTTAGAGTTCTTGGAAAATTGACTAATGAAGACGAATTAGTTCAGTGATTTGAGAATATACAACATATAAAAAGGGCAATATCAGATATTGCCCTTTTTATATGTTGTATATATAGTTTATAAGTTCAGTTTATAACCAATTCTAAAATCCATAGGCGTGTTGCCTTGGTTTTCAAAGTTAACTAAAGCCGCCAATTCATTAGCAGATAAAGTGATATAACCGTTACCTAATTTGATGTCTGCTCCTAAACCTAAAATTACTGGTGCATCTAAAGCAGAGCCAGAGTCTTTATGAGTAGTGACCAAACCTCCTGAAACAGTTGCGTATTCTGTTTGTGTAAATGTATAGGTTGCTAAAGTTACTTGTGGGTAAAGTGAAAATGCGTCTTTGTTTAACACTCTAAAACGGTAATGTATTCCGAATTGACTTGAGGCGTATTTAAAGTCATCAGCTTTTAAACTTTGTTTAAATCCTAAAGCAATTGAATGGCGTGTTCTTTTTTCGTCATACACTTCAATTTCTGCACCGAACACAGGCACAAAAACATTATCAGGATTTCTTACAAACGGGTTGTTAGACATTCCGGCAAAAGCACCAAGTCGTGTTTTAGCTTTCGGACGTTCAGCTTGTAATTTATAGTCCATGTCAGAAGCTTTATTGTATTTGTCAACAAATGTTTTTAAGCTGTCTAAAGTTAGGTTTACATCAGCCACAGCTATAGGCGCATCAGCGGTTAAAATGCTCAATATTTCTTTATACTCAGCTTGGTATGTTCCATTATCATCTTTTGTATTGGTCAATTCTGTTACAGTATCATCTTTTTTAATAAAATAACGAAATTGTCCATCAATAACTGTGTGAAACAGGGAAGCATTTCCAGTAATATCTTCTGTTAGTTGTACTTCTTTACCATCCACATTATGTATCATTTGTGCTTGTGAAGTTGCGCTTAAAAATAAGGCAAATACTACTATAGTAAGGATTTTATTCATTGAAATAAAATTTATGTTTTTTATTAAGTCCCTTCATTTTTTGAGGAATTTTGATAAAAGTAAACAATATATTTTTAATAGAAATAGATTACTTCTTAAAAGCCCTGCCTTTCCATTCAAAAGTTGTCATTAAACTACTTATAGCAATGAATGATGTGAATAATGGGTAGTATAGTACGGTTTTTATATAGGCCGTATTACTGATGTGTTGTTGATAAATATGTGCAGTGTTGTAGATTAGAATTGTATCAATAACTAGTTTCAAGCAAATCATCCAAATAAAATAGAAGTTGAAAAAACCCATGAAAAGTGCAAGTATTGATAAAACATTTGCAAAAAACACTATGACACCTACTATTTTAGTGAATGAATTTTTAAAATGAGTAGCTTTCGCTGCCCATCGTTTACGCTGATTAACCAGTTCAGCCCAAGTACGTGTAGGTAATGTGGTTACTAAAGCGTTTTGGTCTTTTAGAAACAATACGTTTTCTCGGTCATAACTCATGAAGTTTTCTAATAAAAACACATCATCACCACTAGCAATTGAGTTATTGTTTTCAAACCCGTTGAGTTGTAAAAACACATCTTTTTTATATCCCAAGTTTGCGCCATTTGCCATAAAGGGTTGTCCTATACCAAATCCACCCATAGTAGCGCCTTGCATGCTTAAAAAATCAATGAGTTGAAATTGTTCTAAAAAGCTAGTGTTGCTCTTAATACTAACAGGCCCAACAATCATATTTGGGTCTTTAGCATTTATACAATTTGAATAGCTTATTAACCAATGTGCAGGAAGTTCACAATCGGCATCTGTGCAAATAATCCAGTTGTAAGTAGCGTTTTCTATCGCAGTACTAATGGCATCTTTTTTTGGTGAATTAGATTGACGATTGTTATTGATGACGTTTATAGTTATATCTGTATGCAGCTGTTTGAACGCAGTAATAATTTCTACGGATGTATCAGTTGAATCATCGTTAACTAAAATGACTTCAAATAGTGAGGTGTTGTAGTGTAATTCCAAAATTGATTTGAGTAAATTTGGCAAGTTGTCAGCTTCATTTCTAAACGGAATAACTACTGAGAAAGAAACACAGTCATGGTGTTCTTGATACTTACTATTTAAACGAAAAAGTCCTAGGATAAACCCAAAAATTAATAGAAAATAACTTCCTATAATAAACAAACAGATAAAGACAATAAGCATCATTCTTCTTCTGGGAATTTAAAATTTAGTACAGAGTAGCTGCCCAATAGAGCCGGTAATGCAAAATTTAATATCCACATTAATGTTGTGCAAGCAATAATAGTTAGTTCATTTGCATTAGAAAAGCTAAATAACCACACAGCGATACTACTCTTAATGGCAACATCAAAAATAAATACTGTGGGGATTATAGATGCTAAAATATACATGCTTGAAATAAAAGCCATAGCATCAATATAATCAATTTCTACTCCTAATAACCAAATTAAAATATAGAATTGATTTGAAAAACATAGGTATCTTAATAGAGATAGAGTAAAGGATACAACTAATGTTTTAAATTTTAAGGATGTGACAAATTGGTTTAATTTTTTAAATGAATAGCCTTTTATACTAAAGTCTGTTTTTGATAAATATTGTGTGTAAAAGATGACACATACTAAAAGCACACTAACAACACTTAGTAGATTTATGTAGGACACAGGTAGCTTGTATGCGTAAATAACATAAGTAAGCCCTATACAACCAAAAAGGAGAGTGCAGATTAATTGAGATAGATTGCCTATAAAATTTAATCCAACAATTTTTTTTCTGAGTGATTTTTTATAGTAAATGGCTTTTGCACCATATTCGCCAATTCTATTTGGAGTTATAATTGAAGCGGTTAATGCACCTAAAGATTGTTCTGTAGCTTCAAGTAATGAAATACGAGTAATTTGAGTTGTAAGATACTGCCATTTTAAACTTTCTAAAAACCAATTAAGACCACTAAAACAAAGTAATAATACGATGTTTTTTACAGTGATAATACGGTGTTTGGTAATATGGTGATATAGGTTTTCAATGTCTTGAACGCCATTTTGAGTAAGCTTACGATAGATAAAAAGTAGTGCTGCACAAACAAGAGTGATCTTTACTAATACCGTAGAAATTTGTTTGATAGTAGAGAGTGAAAACTCTGTGCTTTTGTGCTTGCTCATTAGTTTTTTAGTAAGTTTGTGCTTAAGCAGTTCGCAAATTATAAAATTTATACCGATGAACAGATTTATAGCACTACTATTCTTTATTGTCTTGTCAAATTTAGCTACAGCTCAAACCCTAACCATAGATTTAGGTATAGGAGTCAATAGCCCTTCAGATGATTTTGTAACACCTTATGCCGCAAAACCTATCAATGGCTTAACTGTTGACGCAGGAATACGTTACATGTTTAAAAAGAAGTTAGGGGTAAAGGCAGATGTAGGGTTTAATCGTTATGGTCATGATGATGATTCACCAGAATTTAAGGCCAATTACACACGTGTAAATTTACAAGCCTATTACAATGTATGGGATCATTTGTATGATTTTCAAATTCCGTTACCAGAGCGTTTAGGGGTATTCATACACGCTGGGCCAGGAATGGCTTTTATAAAACCATTAAGTGAACCTAATTTAAATAACACAAGTAGTAATTTTAACGTGATGGCTGGTTTGGCAATTCATTACGGAATTTCTGATCGTGTATCTGTATATGTAGATGGTTCTAATATGTTTAATATGGGTCAAAAAACCGCATATGAAGGCACAGTATTAGCAGATAAGATAAATACAACAATGCTTAATTTTACTTTTGGCGTGAGTATTTCTATCAATTCAGATTGCTATTTCTGTGAAAAACCAGAAATGGAATAACTAATTTGATAGCAAAATAGTGAATAGAGAAAAAATCATATTAGGTATAGACCCAGGAACTACAATTATGGGTTTTGGCCTTATTAAAGTTTCAAATAATAAGATGGAGTTTTTGCAAATGAATGAATTGCTTTTGCAAAAACACAAAGATCCTTATGTGAAATTAAAATTGATTTTTGAACGCACTATTGAGCTAATAGATACCTATCATCCTGATGAAATGGCATTAGAAGCTCCATTTTTTGGTGTCAATGTACAGTCGATGTTAAAATTAGGTAGAGCGCAAGGCGTGGCGATGGCAGCAGGATTGTCAAGACAAATTCCTGTAACAGAATATGCACCAAAAAAAATAAAGATGGCAATTACCGGTAGTGGTAACGCCAGTAAAGAGCAAGTGGCTGGGATGTTAAAAAGCTTATTGAACTTGAAAACGCTTCCTAAAAATTTAGATGCTACAGATGGTTTAGCAGCTGCAGTTTGTCATCATTTCAATTCTGGAAAATCTACTACACAAAAAACTTACGGAAGTTGGGCTAGTTTTGTGAATCAAAATCAAAATAGAGTTAAAAAATAGTTGGAAATGTTAGACCTTGAAAGCTTAAAATATCCAGTAGGACAGTTTGCTATGCCAAACGTAACAACGACCGCTGAGGTTAAAAATTGGATAACCACAATTGAGAACTTTCCAACAGATATATCTGATGAAGTGTTACACCTGACTTCAAGAGAGTTGGAATACAGATACAGACCAGAAGGGTGGACTATCAAACAAGTAATTAATCATTGCATTGATAGTCATATGAATAGCATTGTTCGGTTTAAATTGGCATTAACAGAATCTTGTCCAACCATAAAACCATATGAAGAAGCTGCTTGGGCAGAGTTGTCAGATACATTAGAGTATTCGGTTGAAGATAGCTTAATGTTACTAAAGCACATTCATAAACGGTGGTGTTTTTTACTAAAAAGCTTAAGTAACGATGACTTAGAAAAGGTATTTGTACATCCAGAGCATAATGACCAAGTGACGTTAAAGGAAAATATAGGAATTTATGCATGGCATTGCCAACATCATTTACAACATATTATTAATGCCAAAACCATGAAATATTAATTGGGAGGTATTTACTTACATATTCCGTTTTGTAAACAAGCTTGTTATTATTGCGATTTTCATTTTTCAACATCTTTAGCAAAGAAAACCACTATGGTTAATGCTATTGCTAAAGAATTGGAATTGCGAAAAAAAGAAGTGTCAGAACCTATTGAAACCATATATTTTGGAGGAGGTACACCCTCAATTTTATCAATTGAAGAACTACAATTTTTGATAAAAACCATATATGATTTGTTTGAAGTTTGTGACCATCCTGAAATAACTTTAGAAGCAAATCCTGATGATTTAGTACCGCAAATGTCATCTCAAGAAGATTCAATATTTAAACAATACAGAGCAATAGGCATAAACAGGTTAAGTATCGGAATTCAATCATTTTTTAATGACGATTTGAAAATGATGAACAGAGCTCATAATGCAGATGAAGCCACACGATGTTTAACTGAAGCCACCCGTTTTTTTGATAATATTACTATAGATCTGATTTATGGTATGCCGAAAATGACCAATGACAAATGGGTTAAAAACATAGAAAAAGCGTTAAGTTTTGGGGTACCACATATTTCAAGTTATGCACTAACGGTTGAACCAAAAACTGCACTAGAGCGTTTTATAAAAAAAGGGACAATTACTGCCCCTCAAGATGATGTAGCTCATGAGCATTTTCAGCTATTGGTAAACACACTTACAGCACATGGTTTTGTACATTATGAACTTTCTAATTTTGGGAAACCAAATTATTTTTCAAAACACAACACCTCATATTGGTTAGGGAAATCCTATATAGGAGTTGGGCCATCTGCGCATTCTTATAACGGTAAGGAACGCGCATGGAATGTTGCAAATAACGTACAGTACATTAAAAATATACAGAGCAACACTCTTGCTATTAGCAGAGAAACGTTAAGTGTACAGGACTGTTATAATGAATACATCATGACGGGTTTGAGAACCATTTACGGTGTGTCTTTGCAAAAAATTAAATCGGAATTTGGGCAACTGGTTTACCAACACCTCATAAAATCATCAAAAAAGTATATTGACCAACAGTTATTATGTGTTGATGATAACAAACTACTCACCACAGCACAAGGTAAATTTTTGTGTGACGGTATTGCGTCAGATTTGTTTTTAATAGATTGATATATAGTTTATTGGTGCTTTTTTTGTAACTTGTAAAGACACCCGAAAAGTATGTTTGATGAACTATGCAATGACAAGAAATTTGTGTTTAGTTTTTTTGATGAATGTCATGTTTATCAATACACATTCGGTGTTTTCTCAAGATTTTGCAAATAAAAAACACTATCTAATTGATAGTCTGAAGCTAGAAGAGTTATCAGTAAATGAGCGAAAATTAATCGATTCCGCTTTATCAATATACCACCACGCTAAGCATGACACGGTAAAAATTAATGCAATAAATATCATTGTTGAAGAATCATGGAATGATTTTGTATGGCCAAGATATAATGCTTGGGCTTATACATTCATTAAAGATAACCTTCAAAAAAAGCATCTCAAAAGGAAAAGATTTCAAGAAGAAAAACTGTTTTGGTTAAAGAAAAAATCTGCAGCATTAAACAACTTTGGAGTGCATAATTATTCTATTGGGCAGTATGAAACGGCTATAGAAAATTACTTAAGAAGTTTAGCGATAAAAAAAACTATAGGTGATGAAAAAGGGATTGCCTCAGTCTATAACAATTTAGGAGGTATTTATGATAATAAAGGTAATAGTCCGAAAGCGTTAGAATATTATTTGAAATCTCTAAAAATTAGAGAAACTAAATTTCCAAATGACTTGAGAAGCTTGAGTGTGTCATTTAATAATGTAGGACAGAGCTATTATAATCAAGGCGATATTAATAAAGCTAAATATTATTTTGAAAAGAGTTTAGAGATCTACCCAAAAGCAAGTGATAATTTTGCAAAAGCTACAATATTGAATAACATAGGAATCATTTATTCAACTGAGCAAAATTACCCTGAAGCTCTTAAAAAATTTGAAGAGAGCTTACAAATTAAAACAACTATAGATGATCAAAAAGGCGTTGTGACTTCATTAAATAGTATTGGTGGGTTATTTAAAGAACAGGACAAATTTGATGACGCTAAAGATTATTTTAATCAAGGGTTACTGCTGAGTAAAAAAATAGCGCATACAGAAGGGCAGTCAATTTCATTAACAAATTTAGCAGACGTGTCTAATTTAGAGCAGCAGTATTCTAAAGGAATAGCTTATGCTAATGAAAGTATACATCTAGCTAAAGCATTGCATAAGCCATCGCTAATAGGTGACGCCGCAAATATGTTGTATCTCTTACATAAAAATCAAAAAAATTGGGAAGTAGCATTGCAAATGTTTGAGTTGCATTTGCAAATGCGAGATAGCATTCATAATGCCGAAACAGAAAAAGATTTAATCAGGCAAAGTGCGGCTTATGATTTATCTAAAAAAGAACAAGAAATAGAAATGCTTTCAACACAAAATGAACTTAATGATATGAAGTTGAAAGAAAATAGAATTCTGATCTATTTCATCACTGCAGCCTTATTGTTTACACTTATTTTAACTGTAACAATATATTACGGAAACCAAAAAAAGCAAGTCATAAATGAGTTATTACGACAGCAAAAAGAAGAAATAAGTAATAAAAACCAAGAAAAAGAACTCATGTTAAAAGAAATTCATCATCGGGTAAAAAATAATTTACAAGTGGTGAATAGTTTATTACGATTTCAATCAAGGCAAATTGAAGATGAAAAAGTACTAGAGATGTTTGAAGTAGCACAAAAGAGAGTGTTGTCAATGGCTAAACTGCATGAAAGAATGTACAGCTCTAATGACTTGAAGCATATAAATGTGAAAGAGCATATCACACACTTGGTTAAAGATTTAATAGCTAACTATACGGTAGATAAAGACATTGATTTAGAGGTTGATGTAGATCCTATTCCTATAGATATTATAGTGTTAACTCCTTTAGGTTTAATAATTAATGAGTTGATTACAAACTCACTAAAATATGGATTTCCAGATAGGGTAAAAGGACAGATATCTGTATCATTAAAACACGTTGAAGGTAATAATGAATTACTTGTTGCAGATGATGGTGTAGGGTATAATCCTAGTACTACAAAAGACGGATTAGGAACAAAACTAGTGCGAATGTATGCAAAGCAATTGAATGCCGATTTGAAAAAAATAGATCAAGTGGGAACCGCATACAAATTGATTTTTTAAGACATTATAGCGTTATATTAGATGTATTAAAATTTAGTTTGTATATTGTGAGTTAGCGCATTTTTTAAGCTATAATATGTTAAACAACATCTTAAAATTTAAACTATATATTTTAATACTATTGCAACTTCTCTTAAGTTGTGCAGTTGGTGTTGCGCAAAATTTTGCAGACAAAACCTATTATTTAGTAGATAGTCTTGACCTGAAATCCTACTCAGAAAAAGATCAGAATATAATTAATGATGCTTTGGTTAAGTATCATGCTGCAGAAAGTGATTCTTTAAAAATTGATGCTATTTATAGCATCATGACGTTGTCTAAAAATGAGAACATTTGGGGAAAATACAATTTGTGGCTCATCAATTTTATGTCTGAAAAAAAAGAGAGCAATGCAAAGCTAAAAGCTGTAGTTTATGCTAACCAATCCAAATATCAAAATACCCAAGGGCACTACTCCTCTGCAATTGATTACCAGCTGAAATCCATTTCATATAGGCACCAATTAGAAGATAAACTTGCATTAGCTCATGCTTATGATGACTTAGGTGATTTGTATAAAAAAAACGGCGATTTTATAAATTCATTAGCAAGCTATAAAAAAAGTTTGTCATTATTCAGTTTACAAAAAAACACTAAGTTAGA
Organism: Flavobacteriaceae bacterium; assembly: GCA_049609325.1. GTDB lineage: Bacteria > Bacteroidota > Bacteroidia > Flavobacteriales > Flavobacteriaceae. Next base: position 48,731 of record JBMYYK010000005.1, read on the forward strand.
AGGGCAAATGCTTAACACTATTGGGTATTTGCATTTAAATTTCGGGATGCATACCAAGGCTTTAGAGTATTTTCATGAAAGTTTAAAAGTTAGAGAACGCATTGATGATAAAAGAGGAATGTCGTTTTGTTATAACAATATCGCTTCAGTTTATAGACAGCAAGGTAATATAAAAGCTGCGTTAGAGTTTTATCATAAAAGTTTACAACTAAGGGAAGCTATTGGTTACCAAGCTGGAATGTCTATATCATTAAATAATATTGGAGTTGTTTATAAAAATGTGAAGGACTGGAATAAAGCATTAGAGTACTACCACAGAAGTTTAGTGATAAAAAAGAAGCTGAAACAAAAAAAGGGCACCTCTCATGTGTTAAATAATATAGGTACCATATATAAAGAGCAAGGTAAGCTGGATATGGCTATGGCAAAATATGAGGAAAGCTTAAAAATGACCACAGCTTTGCACGATGAAAAATGGATGGCAATTACCTTATTTAATATGGGTAGTATACATTTAACACAAGGTAATGCATTAAAGGCAGAAGAATGTGCGTTGAGAAGTTTAAAACTTAGTCAAAAAATCGGCCATCCTGAACTTGTTAGAGATGCTTCTGAAGTACTTAAAAATGTATATAGCAAGCAAAAACTATGGCAAAAAGCATTTAGTATGCAAGAGCTATATGTAACCATGAGAGATAGTATACGTAATGCAAATACTGAGGCAGCTGCATCAGAACAACGCATAACGTATGAGGTTGAAAAAAGAGAGCAAGAAATTAAATTATTATCGGTACAGAATGATGTCTTGCAACGTGATAAAGAAGTACAACAATTAAAGCTAAATAAAAACAGAATTGTAAATGGGATGTTTTTGGTGGCTGGTATTGTAGCTTTACTCTTAGCTGTATTCTTTTATATGGTGTCAAAGAAAAGCAAAGCCGTAAACAAATTATTAAAAAAACAAGATGATGAGAAAAAAGTGATGTTGAAAGAAATACATCATCGTGTAAAAAACAATTTGCAAGTGGTTAATAGTTTATTGAGGTTACAATCTAAAGAAATAAAAGATCAAGAAATTGTTTCAAAGTTTAGAGAAACCCAAAAACGCATCATCACTATTGCTGCTCTACATGAAAAAATGTATCGCTCAGAAAACTTAAAATATGTCAATTTAAAAGAGCATATAGAATCTATTGTAGAAGATTTGGTAACTACTTACGCCATAGATAAAACGATAGATGTGAAAATAGATATAGAAGACACCAGTATAGGGTTACGAACCTTAGTGCCGTTAGGCTTAATCATTAATGAAATTATAGTCAACTCATTAAAATATGCTTTTGTAAACCAAGATACTGGTATCATACATTTGCAAATACACAAACGTGAAGACCAGTTATTTGAGATGGTAATACGTGATAATGGTATTGGAATACACAGCTACGAAAATTCTCCAGGCTTAGGCTCAAAACTAATTAATATTTTCACCAAACAATTAAATGGGAAAATAGACATTATAGACGATAAGGGAACAACGTATAAAATTAATTTTGAACAAATTGACCCACAATAAAGCGTCAAATTAACTCATTATCAGGTTAATTTTAAAATTCTTATCTTCGCCATAACCCAAAATTATATCTAAATAATGAAAAGCGTAAAAAAATTATTATGCTTTGGAGTGGCCACTTCAATAGCAATAGTTTCTTGTAAAAAAGCAACGGAAACTGCCGAAACTAATTCAGTTAAAAATGTAGGAATCAACACCGAGTTAATGGACAAATCAATTAGTCCAAAAGAAGATTTCTTCAAATTTATTAACGGTACATGGTTAAAAAACAACGAAATTCCAGCAGACAGAACCCGTTGGGGAAGTTTTGATGAATTGCGAAAAATGACTGATGATGATGTGTTGGCCATCTTGAAAAAAGCAATGGAGGATACTTCAATGGATGCTAATTCTGACCAAGCTAAGGCGGTAAACTTATACCAGTCAATTTTAAACTTAGAGGAAAGAAACAAGCAAGGTGTTGCGCCAATATTACCAGAGTTAGAAAAAATTGACGCTATAACTTCGGTAAATGACTTACAAGACTATTTAATTCAAGCTACACCACAAGGGGGTAGAGGATTTTTTAGTACATATGTAGGTGCCGACTCTAAAGACAGTAATAAAAATGTAGTATACCTAGGTGCTGGTAGTTTAGGGTTACCAGATAGAGATTATTATGTTAAAGATGATGAAGACTCAAAAGATAAGCGTGAAAAATACGTTGCGCATATAGCAAAAATGTTACAATATGTAGGGTACTCTTCAGAAGATGCATCTGCAGCAGCAACACAAATTTTAGCTTTTGAAACCAAGTTGGCAACACCAAAAATGGATAAAGTTGAAAGTAGAGATGCTCGTAAGCGATACAACCCAACTGCAATTACAGATTTACAAAATATGGTGCCTAGTATCAACTGGAAAAATTATTTTTCTGGAATTGGTATAAAGCAATTAGATACTGTTATAGTTAGCCAATTAAAATATACTAAAGAACTAAATAACGTATTTGAAGCCAATGCTATTTCTGACTGGAAAGCTTATTTGAAATGGACAACGTTTAACAGAGCTGCAGGACGATTAAGTGAAGAATTAGAGAAAGCAAATTGGGAGTTCTATTCTAAAACCTTAGGAGGCGCTAAAGAGCAACGTCCACAAGATGAGCGTGCGTTATCAACGGTAAACAGAACGTTAGGTGAAGCATTAGGGCAGTTATATGTATCAGAAAAATTCCCGCCTGCAGCAAAAGAGAAAGCTCAAAAAATGATTGCTAATGTATTACAAGCATTTGAATACAGAATAGACAAGTTAACTTGGATGAGTGATGAAACGAAGGTGAAAGCCGTAGAAAAGTTAAAAGCCACTACGGTTAAAATAGGATATCCAGATGATTGGAAAGATTATTCAGCATTAAAGATTACTCCTGAAAATACGTATTATCAAAATATGCAAAATGCGTCAGCTTGGAGTTTTAAAAGAAATATCGATAAGCTGAACAAACCAGTAGATAAATCAGAATGGCATATGGCACCACAAACGGTAAATGCATATTTCAATCCATCTTATAATGAAATTGTATTCCCAGCGGCTATTTTACAACCACCATTTTACGATTATAATGCTGATGACGCTGTAAACTACGGAGGTATTGGAGCTGTTATTGGTCATGAAATATCACATAGTTTTGACGATTCTGGAGCTCGTTTTGATAAAGATGGTAACTTAAATAACTGGTGGACAGAAGAAGATGCTACTAAATTTAAAGCATTAGGAGATTCTTTAGCAAGTCAGTATTCTAATATAGAAGTGTTGCCAGAAACAAAAATTAACGGTGCGTTTACCTTAGGTGAAAACATCGGAGATTTAGGTGGGGTGAATGTAGCTTATGATGCATTGCAGCTTCACTTTAACAAAGAAGGAAAACCGGATATGATTGACGGTTATACAGCTGAGCAACGTTTTTTCATGTCATGGGCTACAGTGTGGAGAACTAAATATAGAGACGAAGCACTTAAGAACAGAATAAAAACAGATCCTCACTCTCCAGGAATGGTAAGAGCAAGTCAACCGTTAAAAAATGTAGAAGCGTTTTATGAAGCGTTTGATATAAAAGAAGGAGATGGGATGTATTTACCAGAAAATGAACGCGTGAAAATTTGGTAATTTACACCAAGTAAAAGTCTATAAAGCCGAAGTAGTTACTTCGGCTTTTTTTATGCTTAAATAGTTCATAAAGGGTGAAAAACAACTATAATAAAGGTGTATAGTAACCTCAATTTTTATGAACCATTGTTTTTTTTAGAGGCGTCTTCTAAAATGCAATAAATTGTGTAATTTTGCGCTCATTATGGCAAAACAAGAAGATCAGTTTAAAAAAGTTGTTGCCCATGCAAAAGAGTATGGGTATGTGTTTCAATCAAGTGAGGTTTATGACGGATTGAGTGCAGTGTATGACTATGCGCAGAATGGTGCAGAATTAAAAAAGAATATAAGAGATTATTGGTGGAAATCAATGGTGCAATTGCATGACAATATTGTAGGTATAGATGCCGCGATATTTATGCATCCTACTACTTGGAAAGCATCTGGTCACGTAGATGCGTTTAGTGATCCGTTAATAGATAATAAAGACTCTAAAAAACGTTATAGAGCAGATGTGTTAGTTGAAGATTTTGCAGAAAAATTAGAAACAAAAGCACAGAAGGAAATTAAAAAAGCTGCTAAGCGTTTCGGTGAGGCTTTTGATCAAGCAGAATTTGAGGCAACTAATCCTAAAGTGTTAAAATATCGTGAAGAAAAGCAAGCTATTTTAAATAAGTTAGGACGATTATTAGAAGATGAGAAATTAGATGAGGTTAAAACCTATATCGAAGAGTTAGGAATAGCTTGTCCGGTTTCTGGATCAAAGAATTGGACTGATGTGCGCCAGTTTAATTTGATGTTTGGTACAAAGTTAGGAGCCTCAGCAGAAACTGCAATGGACTTATACTTGCGTCCAGAAACAGCACAAGGTATATTTGTAAACTTTTCAAATGTGCAAAAAACTGGACGAATGAAAGTGCCGTTTGGTATTGCACAAACCGGTAAGGCATTTAGAAATGAGATTGTAGCAAGGCAATTTATTTTTAGAATGCGTGAGTTTGAACAAATGGAAATGCAATTTTTTGTACGCCCTGGAACTCAAAAGGAATGGTATGAGCTATGGAAAGAAACTCGCTTAAAATGGCATAAATCATTAGGTTTAGGTGATGATAATTACCGTTTTCATGACCACGAAAAATTAGCACATTATGCTGATGCCGCTTCTGATATTGAGTTTAACTTCCCATTCGGATTTAAAGAATTAGAAGGAATTCATTCAAGAACAGATTTTGATTTAAAAGCGCATGAGGAACACTCAGGAAAGAAATTACAATATTTTGACCCGGAAATTAACGAGAGTTATGTGCCTTATGTTGTTGAAACGTCTATTGGTTTAGATCGTATGTTTTTAGCGGTATTCTCTAAAGCGTTACAAGACGAAGAGTTGGAAAACGGAACAACACGTACTGTATTGAAATTACCAGCAGTTTTAGCGCCTACAAAAGCGGCAATATTTCCTTTAGTTAAAAAAGACGGATTACCAGAAGTTGCTAAGAAAATTGTAGCAGATTTAAAGTGGGATTTCAATGTTATTTATGATGAAAAGGATGCTGTAGGAAAACGTTACAGACGTCAAGACGCCGTGGGTACTCCTTTCTGCATTACCGTTGATCATGATACTTTAGAAGATAACATGGTAACAATTCGTCATAGAGATACGATGGAGCAAAAACGCGTTAAAATAGAGGAGTTACGCTCTATTATTGACCAAGAAGTGAATATGAAAAATTGGTTAACTAGAATGTAATGTAACTAAATATGATATAAAAAGAGCGACTATTATAGTCGCTCTTTTGTGTTTAATAAGGTCCGTTTGTCTGAATCTAAAAGAATGCTTTTAATTGAATATTACCATTATGTATGGTTCTTGATGTTTCACCTTTTCTACCGAAATACGAGATATTCAAGTCTAAAAACTTTGTAATTCGTTTTTGAATAAAGGCATTCCATGTCATGTTTTTGCCTTTCTCTAAACCTTCTAACATCTGATAAGCTACTGGAGAGAACGTGCTACCAGTAAAATCATTAATGTAATAATTAAACTCGCCATTTAAGGATATCTTATCTTTTTTAGCAACGGAAAATGCTACTCCCATTCGTTGTTGCTCTAAACTTTCTAACGCACCTATGGTGTTTTCTTGCACAGAATATTTATAAAAGGCATCTAATTTGGTGTTCACAGAGGCTAAAAAAGAAATCTTAGGATGTGTGCTCCAGTGCTCCAATTTATAATTGTTAGTGTTAAAATTCTCAGAAGCATTATCTATAGACCCTATATTATTTCTCAATTCAAACAACCAAGTGTTCAGTAATTTATGGATAAAAAGTAATTGTTGATTTTTTGATGTATTTTCTTGAAAACCGATACTTAAAATATTTCTACTTCTGTTTTGTAAATAGGTGTATGACGTAGAAAAATACTGTTTTCCTCTATTAAAATAGAAGGTATTCTTAAGACTAGAGTTTGTTGTTCGTAAATCATCTCCTTCAGGCGTAAAAAGATTAAACTTGAACGCGCCATCTCGAGTCGTTTTTTTATCAATTAATAGCGATGTTTGGTTTGAAAAATGCGATAATACTTTTTTAAATCCGTTTTTTGAATCTACCCATGATTTTGGATTGATATGTAATGATGCACTTAGCTTGTTTTGTTGGGTTTTTATAAATACTTGATTGGGTAGAAGAATTTTGACAAAATTAGCTTGGTCTTGAAATTGGGCTATTTCAAATTCATTGAGTTCTTGAATGCCGTTATTATTATAATCAATCCAGGTGTAATATCCTTGCCCTTCATCAACGGCTACATATGTAAAGTCTTGCTCAGGTACAACGCCGCTGTTAACTTCAAAAGCCGTATTCAGTTGCAAAAACTGTTTGAAAAGTGATTGATTGTATAATAGTCGCGAATTTAAAGACTCTTCATTTTCAATAGTGTCATCTTCATGATGCAATGTTCTATAATTGGCATGCAAGCTTAATTTGGATTGCGGATTATTTAAAATTCGAGATTTCAAATAATAGGTGTTTGATGTGTTCACACGTTCAAGAGTACCGTTGTTTAAACTGTCGTTAATACGATATTTATAACCTACCTCGGCAAAAATAGCAGTACTGTCACCAACGCCAGTAAATACTTCGTAAGCATTGTATTTTTGGCTAAACCCTGTTAATAGTTTCGTGACCTTATCTTCTTGTTGATTGTTTTCTAGACTCGTTTTTGTGCCAATCCATCCGTGTTTTAAACTGTATAGAAGTCGGGCAGAAATTCGCAGAAATTTAGAGTTGTAATTTTCAGAAGTGTTTTTTAAAAAACTAGAGTTTGATGCAAATTGAAGGTTGTTAAATTTTAAGTTATTTTCTAAAACATGTCTATTTCCGTTATAATTTTCAGAAAACTCTAAGTGCTCAAAAGTATAATTGATGTGTCCTTTTTTATGATGATTATAGGATAACCCGGAACGTATGATGTTCTGGTGTCCCATTGGGGTTTCTAAATTCCAATCTCTATCAAACTCTATTCTGTACAAACGTTCTATGGTTTTGAAATTCTCGTTTATATAATCTGTGTCAAGAAATGCATTTAAATTCCATGTGCTATCTTTTTTTATAATATCTCTTTTTACAGTAAGTTTTCCAGCAAATCCGTTATTGTTTTCATCATCAATAGATGAAAATAAGTTGAGGTCGTTTTTACTACCCGCTAACTCAAACTCAATTTCTGTTTTGGCATTGGGTTTGAAACTTGCATCAATTACTGCCATTTGTAATTTTGTAGGTGCAATTAATTGAATGATGGGGTGGTAATTCCCTTGAGGCACCCCCCCTATAGGAGTAACGTATTCGTAAATATTACTAATGGCATCACTATTGGTTATGATGTAATCTCCTTGCCCATCACCAACTAAACTGAAGGTTACTTGAAATAATTCGTCCTCAGGATTGTTAGAAAACACAAAGGCTTCAACACCCCCGATGACGTCTTTACGGTATAAAATTCTATTTTCAGAATAGGCTTCTGGTATGGCAGACGGCGCCGTCATTAATGTAGTGTCATTACCAGCAGCTTGTAAAATAGCAACTTGTTCATCAGATAGACTTTGTTGTAACGGCTGATTTTTAGCATCATTTTCAGAGTACACATGCGCTTTGATACTGAAGTTTTTGTCGTTATGTTCCCCACCACCGTAGGCTATTATTCTACTATAATTTCTATCGCTATATTGATACTCTACAGTAATTCGCATTTCAGAAGTTATGGGGTAAGTGGCATTAAAGATGATTTCACCGGCATTATAATCTATGATGTAATCGTTGTTTTCACCGCGTTTTATAGGTAACCCATTCACGTAAACAGTTTCACTTCCAGATACTAATAACACATACAATTCGCCGTTTGCCCCTGCCAATTTATAAGGTCCTTGGTTACCCTCTTGCCCTTGAAACGTACTTTTGGCATATTGCCCTCGTACCAATGCCCCAGACACGTATGCTTTAGTTGAGCTGCTATCTCGTTGTATAGTACCTGTGGCATATAACCCTTGAACTTTTTTGTTGAATCGACCGAAGTATGATGAGGTGTTTTCTAGGTTCACATCACCAGCTCTTAATAACCAGTTATCGCTGAAGAGTTCTACAAATACTTGGTCAAATTCATTAATTTTTTGCGAATAGCCACCTTCTTGTAACGGAATGTTAGAGTCTTGTAGTGAAGCTCTTAATGTTATCTTGTCTGATATTTTCCCAGAAATTTGCAAATCTAATTCTGAGTTTAATACAGAATTTTGGTTATTTCCGACTGAGATACCCCTTGAAAGACTTCCTGAAGTTTCTAGTCCGTCAAATGGGGTGAAGTTTCGTTTGACATTAGTTTTACCTAAGCTGTATAGTTTTTCAGTGTTTTTGGTGTCTTCAACAATAATGCTTTCGTCTAATAAAAAATATTTTTTGGTTACAAACTCTGGGTATTTGGTGTAATGTATGTAAATAGAGTCTGTAGAGATGTCTTTTTTGTTTTTAAACCTAAGAATGCTATTTCCAAAATCAACAGTGTAATGGATAGAGTCAATTGGTTTTAAATTGTTGTTTAAAACTTTAAATTGAAACGGCGTGATGCTAACAGAATCTATACGAATACTATCTGAAACACGTATTTTTTTTTGCACACGATTAGTGTTGTTTTGAGAAAATCCCAAAAGACACGAGAAGAAAAAAAAATACAATAGTCGAATATTCATTAACTCTAAAACGTAATTAAATCTGTTTTATTAAGGTGCTAATGTACATTTTTTTATACTGCTATAGATGAATTAGAGATATGAGTGCTTTTTTGTTAAAATTTATGACGCTCTTAACACTAATTACCAATTTGGATTAGTTATTTTAGCGCTACACTATGTTTTAAAATAGAGGTCGTGAAAATAATATCATATAACGTAAACGGTATTCGAGCAGCTTTAAAAAAAGGCTTTTTAGAATGGTTGCAGCAAGCTAACCCAGATGTCATTTGTATTCAGGAAACTAAAGCACATAAAGAACAGCTTGATTTAACTATATTTGAAGAAGCGGGATACCCGTTTCATTACTGGTATAGTGCAGAGAAAAAAGGCTACTCTAGTGTAGCAATTTTATCTAAAACTGAGCCTAAACATATTGAATATGGTACAGGTATTGATTATATGGATTTTGAAGGGCGCAACTTGAGGGTTGATTTTGAAGATGTATCCATCATGAGTTTGTATTTGCCATCTGGAACAAATGATGCGCGTTTGAATTTCAAATTTCAATACATGGCAGATTTTCAAGACTATATTAATGAATTGAAAAAAGATATTCCGAATTTGGTTATCTGTGGTGATTATAATATTTGTCATGAAGAAATTGATATTCATAACCCAAAAGGGCTGAAGAATACTTCAGGATTTTTACCAGCAGAACGCCAATGGATAGGTGAGTTTATAAATAGTGGATTCATTGATTCATTCCGTCATTTCAATTCTGAGCCTAACCAATATAGTTGGTGGAGTTATAGAGCAAATGCTCGTAATAATAACAAAGGGTGGCGTTTAGATTATGCGATGGTTGCAGAACCATTAAAAGAACGATTAAAAAGAGCTTTAATATTACAAGAAGCCAAACATTCAGATCATTGTCCGATTGTAGTAGAAATAGATTAATTAAAAAATAAAGTATACCAAATAAAAAGAAAAGTATTATGGTAAAGCAAATTTCATTAGCATTAGTAGGAGCAACATTAGTAACCTCATGTGTGTCAAAAAAAGTATTTACAGATTTGGAAAGTGATTATGCCAAATTGAAAAAAGAAAATCGCGCTTTAGAAGATAAAAATAAAGATTGTGATGAGCTCACAGCAAAATTACAAGAACAGTTAGCAACAGCTGAGGCTACAATTGAGCAGTTAAAAACTGATAAGGCAAACTTGGCTAATGAAATAGCTGAAACACAATTAAAAGTAGATGGTTTAGGAAAGTCTTATAAAGAATTAGAAAAAAATAGTTCTTCAGAATTGGCTAAAAATGCTGCAAAAAACAGAGAGTTATTACAGCAACTTGAAGAAAAAGAAAAAGCACTGGCTACTGAAAATGCAAGGTTGGTGGCTTTACAGAAAGAATTAGATGCCCGTTCAAAACGCATAGATGAATTAGAAGGCGCATTAGCAGCCAAAGATGCCAATATGAAAGCATTGAAGAATTCAATTTCTAAAGCATTAACTAATTTTGAAGGTAAAGGATTAACCGTTGAACAGCGTGATGGAAAAGTATACGTGTCAATGGAAAATAAATTATTGTTTAAATCAGGAAGCTGGAAAGTTGGGGCTGAAGGGGCGCAAGCCGTGAAGCAATTAGGAGAAGTATTAGCTGAAAATCCAGAAATTAACGTGTTGATTGAAGGACATACAGATGATGATGCGTTTAACGGTAAAGGTGATATTTCTGGTAACTGGGACTTATCTACCAAAAGAGCGACTGCAATAGTTACTATTTTACAAGAAAATAAAAAGATTAATGCAGGAAGTTTAACTGCAGCAGGTAGAAGTGAGTTTGCACCAATTGCTTCAAATGATACTCCTGAGGGCAAAGCGAAAAACCGTAGAATTGAGGTGGTATTAACACCAAAATTAGATGAAGTCACTAAGTTATTAAACGAAGTACAATAACTACCTTAACATGTTTTAGCAATGACTATATTTTAAAAATGTAGTCATTGTTTTTTTATTAAACTCAACGCAAGAAATGAAATATACCCATATACCTAATACAGATATAAAAGTTAGTAAAATTTGTTTAGGAACCATGACTTTTGGTAATCAAAATACCGAGCAAGAGGCCTATGAACAAATGAATTATGCCTTAGATGAGGGTGTGAATTTTTTTGACACAGCAGAAATGTATGCTGTGCCTCCAAGTGCAGCAACACAAGGGAAAACAGAGGAGTATATTGGTAATTGGTTTGCAAAGTTTGGAAAACGAAATGAGGTAGTTTTAGCAACTAAAATTGCTGGTCCAAGTAGAGGGATGGATTGGATTAGAGAAGATTTGAGTTTTTCTAAAGCCAGTTTAACAGACGCTTTGCATACAAGTTTACAACGTTTGCAAACTGATTATATAGATCTGTACCAACTGCATTGGCCTGAACGTAATGTGAATGTATTTGGTCAACGTAATTATATACATGATGCCAATGAACAATGGCAGGATAATTTTGAAGAAGTGTTGCAAGTTTTAGGCGGGTTTGTAAAGGAAGGAAAAATTCGCGAAGTTGGTTTGTCTAACGAAACACCATACGGCACAATGAAATTTTTGGAAGCCTCTAAAAAAGGCTTGCCAAGAATGCAAACGGTTCAAAATTCGTATAATTTACTGACAAGATCCTATGAAATAGGAATGTCTGAAGTGTCACACAGAGAGAACATAGGTTTATTAGCTTATTCACCTTTAGCTTTTGGAACATTATCAGGGAAATATATAAAAGATCCAAAAACTGTTGGTAGAGTGTCATTATTTCCAAGATATGTGCGTTATTCTAGCGAACAATCTACTAATGCTATTTCTAAGTATTTAGATATAGCTGACAAGTTTAATCTATCTTTAACGCAGATGTCTTTGGCTTTTGTAAATCAACAACCTTTTGTAACGAGTAATATTATTGGGGCAACTACAATGGCTCAATTAAAAGAAAATATTTCTAGTATTGATGTTAATTTGTCTTCTGAAGTATTAGAAGCAATAAACCAAGTACATGAGTTAATGCCCAATCCTGCACCTTAATTTAAATTGTGGAGAATTATTACCAAGCATTCATAAAAGCGTTTATAGGCAGTGTAAATTGGACATGGAAATCAATTTTATGTGAAGTGCCTTGGTACACCAATTTCTTTTGGGGATTGACAATAATATCTATGCTTGTATGGGTGTTAGAAATGGTATTGCCTTGGCGTAAAGAACAATCTGTTTTTAGAAAGGATTTTTGGTTGGATGCATGTTATATGTATTTTAATTTCTTCGTGTTTTCAATTGTAATTAGTGGGTTTTATAAAGTTATAGGGTTGTTGCTTAATGATATAGGGTGGCACAAAACTAGCTTATCACTTATAAATATTACCGACTTTCCAAATTGGGTACAGTTAATTGTATTTTTTGTGTTGTTAGATTTTGTGCAGTGGTTTACACATGTATTATTGCACAAATATGATGCTCTATGGAAATTTCATCAAGTGCATCATTCAGTAAAAGAAATGGGTTTTGCTGCTCATTTACGTTACCATTGGATGGAAAATATTTTGTATAAACCATTAAAAACTATAGCGGTTTTATTACTCGGTGGCTTTGAACCTGAACAGGCATTTATAGTTCATTTTATTGCTATTGCTATAGGACATTTGAATCATGCGAATATTAAAATTACTTGGGGACCTTTAAAATACATTTTAAATAATTCAGTAATGCATTTGTATCATCACGCTCAGGTTTTACCAGAACATAGGCAGAAAGGCGTGAATTTCGGTATTAGTTTAAGTGTTTGGGATTATCTGTTTAAAACGAATTATATTCCTGAATCATCTGGGCAAATTGCTTTAGGTTGGAAAAATGACGAGAATTTCCCAAAACAATTCTTGAAGCAGTTACTCGTAGGTTTTACTAAGAGCAAGTAACATTATTTTTTCGTTAATTTTATAAAGAGTTCTCTGTTGGCTCTTTCTAATATGGAGTTGTAACAATCTTCAAAAATATCACACGAATATAACGGTTGGAAAAGCGATAAGTATTCGTCTCGATGTCCTCCAAAAGGTGGTTTATCAGTATTAAGAGCATCGTTAAATAACAGTCCAACTAATTTTCCTTCTGGTTTGAGTAAACGATGCGTTTGCTTGACGTAATCAACTCGGAGTTTTGGATGAATGGCACAGAAAAACGTTTGTTCAATAATGAGGTTAAAGGTTAATTTAGGGTGACTTAAGTGAATAGTAAAAAAGTCAGCTTGTATCAAATGAGCTGTCTGAAAATCAGGTACACGTTGTTTGATATTATGTAAGGGGTGTTCAGATAAATCTACAACATACACGTTTTTAAATCCTTGTTTATGTAGGTATTCGGCTTCATACGAATTCCCTCCACCAGGGATGAGTATATATACATCTTTATCAGTTAATTGATCAATGTATTGTTGTAAAGGCGTTGAAATCTTGCCAATGTCCCAGCGAGTATCGTTGGTTTGATATTTTGTATTCCAAAACTCGGCGTTAAATTGCATTACAAGATGTGTTGAATTTGATTCAGAATATCATTTTTTGACAGTACTCCAGATTGTCGCCAAACCTGCTTTCCGTTTTTATATAATACCAATGTAGGTACGCCTCTTACATTGAGTTTATGGGCTAAGTTTTGATTTTTATCAATGTCAATTTTTATGATACTAACATTGTCTGACATCACATCTTTAACTTGTTTTAAAATAGGAGCTAAGGTTTTACATGGTCCACACCAAGTCGCATAAAAATCTACTAAAACAGGTTTGTTTTGGTTGATAATCTCTGAAAAACTACTCATGATTTAGTTCTGATTTAACCGCCCGGATGCACAACTTACAAATGATTTTGCTTTAGCTGTTAAAGAGTTTTTTTCTCCTACCTCTGGGTAACCAATGGCAGCTAACTTATTTTTTACAGCGGCGATATCTTCTTCAGAATTATAACTGAATTCTACGGTGTCAGTTTCTGTATTTACGGTCACATTACTAACGTTTGCTATAGCAGACACTTTAGTGATAATGGTATTAGCACAACCGCCACATTTTAAATTTTGAATGTTAATAGTTGTTGTCATTTTTTATAGTTTTTAGGTTGTAATTTAGTCGTGTAAATAGTTAAAAACTATCAAGTAAGATTAACTAGACGTGTTAACTTCTCCATTCCACTCCATCATACCACCTAATAGGTTGTATGTAGTTTGAAAACCCATTGATTCCATTACCTGACAAGCTTGACCACTTCTTCCGCCACTTCTACAGTAGATGTAATAGTGTTTACTTTTGTCTAGTTTTTCAATGGCGTCCATAAACGATTGCGCCTCCATAATGTTAATTAAAACAGCATTTTTAATAATACCCTCTTCCCATTCACGTGGAGTTCTAACGTCAAGAATGATTTTATTATCATCTTTAGATGTCAATTCAACCCATTCAGTTTGTGTGATGTTTTTCATGGTGTCAATTTCTTATAATGTAGTTGGACAAACAAAATCGGTAAGTTTTATATCTGTTTTTTTGATAGCGCCAAAACCACCTTTAATATCAGTTAAATTATGTATGCCTCTACTTTTTAAGATGGATGCTGCAATAACCGAACGGTATCCTCCTGCACAATGAATGTATACATTGTCATCAGTTTTATACGTTTCTAAATGCTCATTGATTGCACTTAAAGGGGTGTGAATAGCATGTTCTATATGCATAGCATTATACTCGCCATCTTTTCTTACATCACAAATTTTAGCATCTCCTTTTTCAGCTGCAAATTCATCAGCTGTAATTGAGCGTAACGTGTCTATGTCTTTACCATCAGATTTCCAAGATTCAAATCCGCCTTTTAAATACCCAATGGTATTGTCAAAACCTACACGAGATAAACGTGTGATGACTTCGGTTTCTCTGCCTTCCGGCGCTACTAATAAAATAGGTTGTTCTACATCGCATATTAAGGCACCAACCCAAGGAGCAAATCCGCCATCAATTCCAATAAATATAGATTTAGGAATATGACCTAATACAAAATCATTTTGATGACGCACATCTAAAATTAATGCACCGGTATCATTCGCTTTGGTTTCAAATTCGGTAGGAGTTAAACCTTGAGTTCCACGCTCAATAACTGCATCAATGTCATCATACCCTTCTTTGTTCATTTTTACATTTGCAGGGAAGTATTTTGGTGCTGGCATTAACCCATCTGTAACTTCATTAATAAACTCATCTTTGGTCATGTCTGCACGTAGGGCGTAATTGGTGTTTTTTTGATCACCAATAGTACCTACAGTTTCTTTGCTCATGTTTTTTCCACAAGCTGAACCTGCACCATGTGCCGGATACACTATAACATCATCTGCCAAAGGCATTATTTTATTGCGTAAACTATCGTATAAAAAACCTGCCAAATCGCGTTCAGTAATATCTCCTTTTTGAGCTAAGTCTGGTCGTCCTACATCACCTAAAAACAGAGTGTCTCCACTGAATATAGCATGATCTTTTCCTTCAGCATCTATTAGTAAGAACGTACTACTTTCCATGGTGTGCCCAGGAGTGTGGAGTACTTTTATAGTAATGTCACCTAATTTAAATTCTTGATTGTCTTCTGCTACAATTATATCAAAAGCGGCATTTGCATTAGGTCCGAATATAATATCAGCTCCAGTTTTTTTAGCTAATGTCACGTGGCCACTTACAAAATCGGCATGAAAATGTGTTTCAAATATATATTTGATTTTAGCATTGTCAGCATTTGCACGATCAATATAAGGTTGTACTTCTCTTAAAGGATCTATAATGGCAACTTCGCCATTACTTTCAATGTAGTATGCACCTTGAGCTAAACATCCGGTATATATTTGTTCTATATTCATGTTGTATTATTTTTTGTTTTCAAAGATAAGCATTGTTGTGTGTTTATACAGTAACTCTTGTTACAAACCTATAGGATTTACTGTTTTATAAAGAATTCCATGTAGAAAATAAACCCAGCCATAAGGAAAATAAAATATCCGAATCCTTTTTTTAGTCTTTTACCATCAATGAAATTACTCAGATAACTTCCAATAAATATTCCGATAAAGGATAATAGAGTAAAACTTAAAAGGAATGGCCAATTGATATTCATGGTTAGAGCATCACCAAGAAAGAATCCTGAAAGTGATTTTAAAGCTATAATAATTAATGAGGTGCCTATAGCAACTTTGATGTCTGTTTTAGCTAATATGACTAGCGCTGGTATTATTAAAAAGCCTCCACCAGCACCAATAAAACCTGTTAATGCGCCAACTACAATTCCTTCAATAAAGATTAATGGGTAGTTATATGTGTTGTCATTATTCTTTTCTAATGCTTGTTTTTTTGTTTTTAGCATTGAAATTCCTGCTGGAATCATTAATAGAGAGAATAGTCCTAACATGCCCATTCTTCGAGTAAATTCAAAATCAGAAATGGTAAAGAGGATATCAGGAAGTGCAGGTACAATAAATCGTCTTACAATAGAAACTCCTAATATGGCAGGTATTCCAAATACAATGGCAGTTCGCCAATCAACAAGGTTTTTGAAATATTGTTTGATACCACCAATTAGTGCACTTGCACCTACAATAAACAACGAGTAAGCTGTTGCAGTTTTTTCATCTACCGCAAACAAGTACGTGAGTACGGGAACTGCAAGAATAGAGCCGCCACCGCCAATTAACCCGAGGATTACTCCGATGATCAATGCACACGTATATCCGAAAACTTCAATTATCTCCATATTTATAAAGCTATAATTTCAATACTGTTTCTATTCAACTTAATTTTATTTTGATTTTCAAGCTTTTTTAAAAGTCTTGAGATGACAACCCTTGAGCTATGCAGTTCAAAAGCAATATCTTGATGCGTGCTTTTAATAATGCTGCTATTGTTAACCTCCGATTTGTTTTTTAAATATTTAATTAATCGTTCATCCATTTTTAAAAATGCAATACTGTCAATGGTGTTTAACATTTCCATCAATCTGTTATGGTAGCTTTTAAAAACAAAGTCGCGCCAGCTTT
Source organism: Flavobacteriaceae bacterium (assembly GCA_049609325.1). Classification (GTDB taxonomy): domain Bacteria; phylum Bacteroidota; class Bacteroidia; order Flavobacteriales; family Flavobacteriaceae. The sequence goes on from JBMYYK010000005.1 coordinate 65,723, forward strand.
TGTATGTAATTGTCCACTCTTCCATTTTTGTAATGGGTATCATTATAAGCTGCGTGTTTAATTCTGAAACGGCTCTAATTTCACTTTTTGATTGCCCCATGCAGCAAGATAATGTCATAGCACAAGTGTCTCCTTTTTCTAGAAAATAGAGTAAAAGTTCATCACCATTTTCATCATCTCTTAAAATTTTCACAGCCCCATTTATAAGTAAAGGCATGGCTGTTATATATTGTCCTACGTCAATTAAAATTTCGTTTTCATGGACCTCTTTATATGTTCCAATATCAGATATTTCCTGAAGTAATTCCTCTTCAAATAAATAGCCGTAATTGGTTTTTAAGTCTTGTAAGTTACTCATATTAGATTTCTAATGTGGTAATTTATGTTTTAATACACCGTATGCCCAAGTTCCGAGTAATGCTCCAATTATAGGAATGAGTATAGGTGTATAACCAGCTCCTAGCAAAACAAACATTGGGCCTGGACATGCACCAGCAAGCGCCCAACCTAACCCGAATAAAATACCGCCAATGAGGTAGCGAGTGATGCTTTTGTCTTTATTAGAAAATAGTATTGGTGTACCAGAACTATTTTTTACTTTAAACCGTTTTAATAGTGCTACAGAAATTACGCCTAGCCCTACAGCTGAGCCAATAATACCATACATGTGAAATGATTGGAATTGAAACATTTCAAAAATTCTAAACCATGATGCAGCTTCAGATTTTATTAAAACAATGCCGAAGAAGATGCCGATAATTATATATATGATGTTCTTCATGATTAAAAAATTAGAGGGAAAATTAAATGAATCATAATGAGGCCGCCAATAAAAAATCCAATAACAGCTAATAATGATGGGAGTTGTAAATTGCTTAATCCGGATATGGCATGACCTGAGGTGCAACCGCCTGCATAACGCGCTCCGAAGCCTACTAAGAATCCGCCAATTAACAATATTGAAATTCCTTTAAATGATGCAAAAACGTCGTTGTTAAATAATTCTGTTGGTAGATAACTGTTGCCAGCGCTTCGGAATCCTAAACTGCGCAATTGTGTGATAGTGTCTTGTGTTATGTTAGGATTCAGATTTTCTGGAGATAAAAAATGTACAGCAATAAAACCTCCAATAATGGTTCCTAGTAAGACTAATAAATTCCACTTTTGAGCTTTCCAATCAAATTTAAAGAAGTTGCAGTTTTTTCCAGCACCCATAGATGCGCATAATGTTCTTAAATTTGATGACATCCCAAAGCTTTTGCCAACATAAATAAGTGTTAGCATGGTTAGTGTTATTAAAGGGCCTGAAATGTACCACGGCCACGGCTCTATTATCCAATTCATGTTGCTTGTGTTTTCTGATGCAAAGGAATTGAAAATTATAAAAACTATATGTAACCTTTGCTACATTGTTAGGAAGGTGGTAGTGTTTAACCTAATAACTCACTAACAACATCTTCAATTTTAGACACTAATATCAATTCAATAGCCGTGTTTTTGACTGCTATTTTATTGTGTTTAGATATGATTATTTTACTAAACCCTAATTTTTCGGCTTCTAATATGCGTTGGTCAATTTTGTTAACTGGACGAATTTCTCCGGATAAGCCAACTTCACCAGCTAAACAAATATCTTTTGCGATGGTGATGTCTTCGTTACTAGACATGATTGCTGCAATTACAGCTAAATCAATTGCTGGGTCATCTACAGAAATCCCTCCTGTAATATTTAAAAACACATCTTTTGCACCAAGTCTGAATCCAGCACGTTTTTCTAAAACTGCTAAGAGCATGTTTAAACGTTTGGCATTATAACCCGTTGAGCTACGTTGAGGTGTGCCGTAAACTGCTGTGCTCACTAAAGCTTGAATTTCTATTAGTAGTGTTCGCATACCTTCTAAACTTACTGCTATGGCATTACCACTAAGTTGTTCTGTGTTTTTTGATAATAATATCTCTGAGGGGTTGCTAACCTCTCTCAGTCCACTTCCTAACATTTCAAAAATGCCTATTTCATTGGTAGAACCAAAACGATTTTTTAAGGACCGTAATATTCGGAATATATGATTACGATCGCCTTCAAATTGAAGCACAGTATCTACCATATGCTCTAAAATTTTAGGCCCCGCAATATGACCATCTTTTGTAATGTGACCAATAAGAAGTACTGGCGTTGCAGTTTCTTTAGCAAATTTTATAAGTTCAGAGGTGCATTCTCTTATTTGTGAAATACTTCCTGCAGAAGACTCTACAAAATCAGTATGTAAAGTTTGAATAGAATCGATAACTACAATATCTGGGGTTATTGATTCTATTTGTTTAAATATATGTTGCGTTTTTGTTTCGGTTAAGATGTAACACAAATCGGAATCACGAGTAATTCTCTCGGCACGCATTTTTATTTGTTGCATGCTTTCCTCTCCAGACACATAGAGCGTTTTAAATGGTAACCGTAATGCTAATTGTAATAGTAAAGTTGATTTACCTATACCAGGCTCACCACCTAACAATGTAAGAGAGCCAGGTACAATTCCGCCACCAAGCACACGGTTAAATTCTTTTGAAGTTGTTTTTAAGCGTGATTCTTGAGAAGTTTCAATATCTGAAACTCTAGTTGGTACTGCTGTTCTTTTTTTAGAAGTACCGCTAATATCCCAACTTTTTTTATCGTCTTTTTGAACCACCTCTTCAACAATAGTGTTCCAGCTGTTACAAGACGTGCATTGGCCTTGCCATTTTGAAAATGAAGTTCCGCAATTTTGGCAATAAAATGTGGTTTTTACTTTAGCCATTATTTTATACCGAAGTCTGCTTTAATTAATTCAACATAATGTAACATGTCGTCTTTTTTTAAGCCACCAATTTCTTCCATAGCAAACGCTGATTGGTACGCTATAATGGCTTTTTTAGGTTTTCCAATATTTTCATAATGTATGCCCATGTAATATTTACCTAGCATGGCGTCTGGGTATTCTTCAAGTGCTAACTTACCTAAGAGCTTAAATGTTTCCCAGTCTTCAGTTTTTCTCAGTGCAGCCTCTACTGCGTTAAAGTCATTAACTCTAATTTGTTTGTCTACACCGTATTTGGTTTTAATGGCTTCGTATTTGTTTACTAAATAATCCATTGGAGAGCCATCACTGTACGGTAATAGTTTCTCTTTATATTCTTTGCGATCTATTTGTTTATAGTCTTTATATACTTTTTCAAAAGCTGTTGGTAATGCGTGATTTACCAGTTCATAATGAGATTTGCCTTTGTAATAGTTGTAGTTATAGATGAAATTATCGTTAGAAATAGTTTCAAGAGTTTTGTGTAATGCGCTAATACTATTTCTGCTATCTTTTCTGTCACCTTCTGAAGTGGTTAAAGAGTAAAAGATAGGGGTTTGTAAATCTGTAAATTGTTCTTTTAATCTTAAGTCCATTTTTTCTGTAAAACTAGGACTTAAAGAAATGTAAGCATTGAAAAATGGTTTGTCTTGAAATAAGTAAAAGTTTAAAAAATTTGCAGATTCACCGTGTCCAACAATAGTTCTGAAAGGCACAGTTCTGTAATTGTTATCTATGAAATTGAATAAATCATACGTGATAAATTCAAAAAATGCTGCACCAGAATCTATTGGTAATCCGTTAAGTTCATCACATGCAAAATCTAATGGTTTTGTTTTAATTTGATTAATTCCTACAACAATGGCTTCTGGCATTTCATCCCAATACGAGTAATAGTCAGCAATTCCAGCTACAGGTTCAAATAAATAATCACCATCAAATACTACAATTACTGGGTACATCATATCTGCATTAGCCTCGTAGTTTCTAGGAACTTGTATTTTGAGCTGTCTTTTTTCGCCATCTGGCCCGTCAATTTCTCTATAAACAGTTTGAGCAATAGTGTTTAAGCTAATGAATGCAAAAGCAATAAGTAAAAGTATTTTTTTCATTTTATGAACATTTTCAATAATTGAATGACAATATACTGATTATTTTGTTCTGTTGTATATAGGTAAGAAGAAGAATGAAGCCACACCAGCAACAATATTTAAAATTGTTTGGGCACTCCATAATATCCAACCAATTGCTAAACCGCTTTGGTTGCTAATGTTGAATAGATTTAAAGTTTCTTGTATGACTAACGGAAAGCTTCCTAACCCTCCATTAGTTGCTGCCATTGTGAATGATCCTGTTACAAAAGATACTAATGCAGTGCTTATTGGGGTGTTTATGGTTTCTGGAATAGAAAAGAAAATAACATAAAACATTAAAAAATACATCACCCAAATGAATATGGTGTGGGCTATAAAGGCCCATTTATGTTTCATAGTAATGATGCTTAGTACCCCATCTTTTAAGCCGGTAACAAATGTTTTGATTTTTGTTATTAGCCGATTACTATTTTTTGTAGTAATTCTGTAAACTATTATAATAACAGAAAGACAGATTAGAGCAATTAGAAATAAGAGTTTTGGGTTGGAAGTTACTGTGTTTATTGTGAGATTGATTATTGGTGTTACGGCTTCAATAATCATATCGTATTGTAAAATAAGAGCGATGAAAATAAACACAAAACTCATCACTAAGTCTGCAATACGTTCTGCAACTATAGTCCCAAATGCTTTTTCAAAAGGCACGCCTTCATAAGTAGTTAGTGTAGTGGCTCGTAATATTTCACCAGACCTTGGTATACCTAAATTAGCAAAATAGGCAATCATAACCGCCATAAAGCTGTTTAAGAATTTTGGTTTGTAGCCTAAAGGTTCTAAAGTGAATTTCCAACGATAGGCTCTTGAAGCGTGGCTTAATAGTCCTAAAACAATAGAAGCAACCACCCAAAAATAGTCAGCTTCTTTGATGTATTTAATAACATCTGCTCGTTCAGAAGTGGTAGTTTTGTTATAAGTTAACCCAATTAGAAAAATTCCAAATAGTATTGGAACGATAACTTTGAGAGATGTTATGAGTGTTTTTTTAGTCAAAAAAAACTTATTTCAGTAAGTTATTTTCTTCGTTAGGGAACACTAATGAAGGTTTGAATGTTTTAGCATCCTCAATATCCATCATTGCGTAACTGATTAAAATCAACACATCACCAGGGGCCACTTTTCTTGCCGCGGCACCATTTAGAGTAATTTCTCCAGAATTTCTAGGTCCAGGTATGGCGTAAGTTTCAAGACGTTCACCATTATTGTTATTTACAATTTGAATTTTTTCTCCTTGAACAAGGTTTGCAGCATCCATAAGGTCTTCATCTATCGTGATGCTACCTATATAGTTTAAGTCCGCTCCGGTAACTTTAACTCTGTGGATTTTTGATTTTACTACGTGTACTAACATGAGGCAAATGTAATTAATTTAAAGCGATATTGTCAATTAATCTGATATTATCAATGAATGCAGCTATAAATAGCCTGTATTTTTGATGTTTTGATTTTCGTTGTACGGGTTTTAAGGTGCTAGTATTTGCAACAGACACATACTCAAGCGTTAGGTGTTTGTTTTTAGCAAATTGTTGAGTTACCCATTCTTCTGTTTTTACAGCACTTTTTGTGCCAAACTGCATTTTAGCTTGTGTAAGAGTTTTATATATAAATGCAGCCTCTTTTCTAGCTACTTCAGATAAACGCTCATTTCTAGAGCTCATTGCTAAACCAGATGTTTCTCTGAAAATTTCGCAGCCAATGATATTGACATCTATATGGTATTTAGAAACTAGTTTTTTAACAATTTGTAGTTGTTGAAAGTCTTTTTCTCCAAAATACGCATTAGTAGGCTTTATGAGATTGAACAACAATTCTAATATAGTGCCTACACCATCAAAATGACCTTTGCGGTGTTTACCTTCCATTTCAAATTCTAACCCATCAAAAGAGTAAGATTCTGAGTTGACATTGTTGTTATAGAGTTCTTTTGCATCTGGCGCAAAAACAACAATAGAAGGATCAATGTTTTGGATTAACTTGATATCTTCTTCAAGAGTTCGAGGGTAAGTAGTTAAATCGGTATTATTATCAAACTGTGTTGGGTTTACAAAAATACTAACTATAGTAGTTTGGTTTTCATTAACTGATTGTTGAATCAACGACCCATGTCCTTGATGCAAAGCCCCCATGGTTGGTACAAATCCAAGTGTTTTACCGTCTTGAAGAATTGCGTTAACAATTGCAGTTATTTCTGTTTTCGTATAACAAACTTTCATTCAGATGAAATTAAATCGGTCGCAAACTTAATACATTACGAGTAATCTGCATAATTTTTGTAATTTTGCAAAGTTTAAAAATAAATTTTTAGTAGATAAAACTTGTTTTTAACGAAAAATAATGAACCAAGAAGATTAAAAAGATAGAGAATGAAAGATAAGAGAGTTTTATTTGTATCGTCAGAAGTTGTACCGTATTTGCCTGAAACTGAGATTTCATCAAATTCATTTCAAGCAGCTAAAATGGTGAATTCTATTGGCGGACAAACAAGAATATTCATGCCGAGGTTTGGAAACATTAATGAAAGAAGACATCAGTTGCATGAGGTTATTAGGTTGTCAGGAATGAACTTAGTAATTAATGATTTGGATATGCCTCTTATAATAAAGGTAGCCTCTATCCCTAAAGAACGTATGCAGGTATACTTTATTGATAATGAAGAGTACTTTAAAAGAAAAGCGACGTTTACCGATGAAGATGGTGAGTTATTTAAAGATAATGATGAGCGCGCAATCTTTTTCGCAAAAGGAGTAGTAGAAACAGTAAAAAAATTAAACTGGGCGCCAGATGTGATTCACGTACACGGATGGTTAGCATCATTATTGCCTTTGTATTTGAAAAAATATTTTGCAGACGAACCGTTGTTTACAGATAGTAAAGTAGTAACATCTATATATGCTGAAGGGTTTGCGGGAGAATTAGGAGAGAATTTCAGTGATAAGATTAAGTTTGACAATATAGGAGCCGATGACTTAAAAGTTATTGAAAGTCCTACATATACTAACATGATGAAATTGGCTGCTGATAATTCAGATGGTGTTATAATAGGGTCTGAAGATGTTAATTCTGAGTTAATAGAGTATCTGTCTACAAGTGAAACACCTACTTTAGATTACAAATCGCCAGATGAGTTTGAATCTGAATATACAGAATTCTATAATAGCCTGATGGCATAACAAAGAAATTAAGATTATTATGAAGATGACAAAGCAAATTTTAGCTTTAGTAATTGTTGTATTGGCATTAGTCTCATGTGACAAAGATTATAACACTATAGGTACAGACTTAGTAAATGGAGATCATTTTAATGTAGTAGACGTTAATGACTTTGAATTAAAAACTACAAATGTTAGATTAGATGGAGCACATGCAGTGCAGACGAATAATATCACCCATAATATTTTAGGATACTATCATGATCCAGTATATGGTGAAACTACTGCAAATATATTAACACAAGTTGAATTAAGTGAATACGGTAAAAACTTTCAAGATGGTGCAGTGCTAACAAAAGCAGTATTAACATTGCCATATTTTAGTACAAAAATTGAGACTGATGAAAATGGAGAGAGTGAGTATGAGTTAGATTCGGTTTATGGAAATACTGAAATAAATTTAAAACTATATCGATCTGAGTATTATTTGAATGATTTTGACCCAAATACTGGTTTTGAGCAACGTCAAAATTATTACTCAACCAACAATGAGTTTACTTTAGCACAAATCGCCTCGCCATCAAATTTATTGTATGAAAATGAGAGTTTTTACCCATCTGCTGACGAAGTGTCAATAGAGGGAGTTGATTCAAATGGTGATCCAGAAACAACACGCTTGTCGCCTCGAATGATAGATAGTACACGATTAGATGTTGCGGATTTTTCATGGTTGCTAGACCCTGCAAATGAAGAAGCGTTGTCGTCATCAAGTAATTTTAAAAATTTCTATAGAGGAATCTATATACAGGCTACGTCAGCAATACCAAACCAAGGGGTGTTGTTAGGCATTAATATGGTGCAAACACAAATTGAACTAACGTATGAATATCCAGACCCTGAAGGTGGTGCAGAGCCGTTAGAGGATTCTATTAAAATTTTGTTCAGAGGAAATACGGTAAACACTTATGATAATAATTTTAATTATTCAGAAGATCCTGATAAACTTTATGTAAAAGGAGGTGAAGGATCTTTAGTCTTAATAGATTTGTTTTCAGGTGATGATGATGATAACGATGGCGTGTCAAATGAATTACAAGAGCTTAGGGATAAGAACATATTGATAAATGAAGCTAATTTGGAGTTTTTTGTAGATCAAAATGCTATGCAAGCACATGATACAGAGCCAGAACGTATATTCATTTATGATATCCATAACAATAGAGTTTTACTAGATTATAATTTTGATATCTCAAGTAATGCAGATGAAAATTTTAGTAAAATAAATCACCTAGGGAAGTTAGAAAGAGACGCTACTGGTAATGGTGTAAAATATAAAATACGTATTACTGAGCACGTAACTAACTTGGTTAAAAGTGATTCTGCTAATGTTACATTAGGGCTTATGGTGTCTAATAATGTGAGTTTAACAGGTGGATCTAAGTTAAAGAACCCTGTAATAATAGGTAATGATGATGACGTTGTAAATAATGATACCGACCCAGATAATGATGAAAGTAATGATGTTCATTATGTGTTAACTACTTCTGTTAATGCGCATAGAGGAACGGTATTATTTAATGAAAATGCTGTAGATGAGGCTAAAAAGTTAAAATTAAGAATAATTTATACAGAAGAAGATAATTAATAAATTATGTGTGGAATAGTAGGTTATGTAGGTTTTAGAGAGGCTTACCCAATAGTGATAAAAGGTTTAAAACGATTAGAATATCGTGGTTACGACAGTTCTGGTGTGGCGTTATTTGACGGGAACCACATTAAGTTGTCAAAAACAAAAGGAAAAGTAGCTGACCTTGAGCATAGAGCACAAACTGAAATTTCACAAAATGGCACTTTAGGAATTGGTCATACCCGTTGGGCAACACATGGCGAGCCTAATGATATCAATTCTCACCCGCATATTTCTAATTCTGGTGACTTGGTCATCATTCATAATGGTATCATTGAAAATTATGATCCGTTAAAAAAAGAATTAATTAACCGTGGATACACATTTAAGTCAGATACCGACACCGAAGTGTTGATTAATTTGATTGAGGATGTCAAAAAAAGTGAAGGTGTGAAATTGGGTAGAGCTGTTCGTATGGCTTTAACTCAAGTTGTTGGTGCTTATGCCATTGCGGTATTTGATAAAAACCGACCTGGAGAAATTGTTGCGGCAAGAATGGGTAGTCCATTAGCAATAGGTGTTGGTGAAGATGATAAAGAATTTTTTATAGCGTCAGATGCCTCGCCATTTATTGAGTATACTAATAACGCTATTTATTTAGAAGATGAAGAAATAGCAGTTATTCGTAGAGATAAGAAAGTTAAAATCCGAAAAATTTCTGATGATTCAGAGGTTGTGCCGTATATTCAAGAGTTACAATTAAACTTAGAGCAAATAGAAAAAGATGGTTATGACCATTTCATGCTTAAAGAAATTCATGAACAACCAGATGCAATAACAGATACTTACCGAGGAAGAATGTTAGTAGGGGAAGGTATCATTAGAATGGCTGGTGTTGATGATCATATTGAGCGATTTTTAAATGCAGATAGAATTATTATTGTTGCTTGCGGAACTTCATGGCATGCCGGTTTAGTTGCTGAATATGTTTTTGAAGATTTAGCCAGAATACCTGTTGAGGTAGAATACGCATCCGAATTTAGGTATAGAAATCCGATTATTACTGAAAATGACGTGGTGATTGCGATTTCGCAATCTGGAGAAACAGCAGATACACGTGCTGCAATTCAACTGGCAAAGTCTAAAGGGGCATTTGTTTTTGGAGTGTGTAATGTTGTGGGGTCTACTATTGCAAGAGAGTCTGATGCCGGAGCTTATACACATGCTGGACCAGAAATAGGTGTAGCATCAACTAAAGCCTTTACTACGCAAATAACAGTATTAACACTTATCGCATTAAAATTAGCAAAAGCAAAAGGTGCAATATCTGCATCTGACTATCATATGCATTTGCAAGAGTTGGAATTGATTCCTGAGAAAGTCAAAGAATCTTTAAAATCAGATGCGCATATTAAAGCGATTTCTGAGGTATATAAAAACATGCCAAACTTCTTGTATTTAGGTCGAGGATTTAATTTCCCAGTGGCTTTAGAAGGGGCGCTGAAACTTAAGGAGATATCATATATTCATGCTGAGGGGTATCCTGCAGCTGAAATGAAACACGGTCCTATTGCTTTGATAGATGAGCAAATGCCGGTAGTAGTTATTGCAACTAAAAAGGGGCATTATGAAAAAGTGGTAAGTAATATCCAGGAAATCAAATCGAGAAAAGGAAAGATTATTGCTGTAGTTAATAATGGCGATATTAGTGTGCGAGAAATTGCAGACCATGTTATTGAGGTGCCAGAAACCTTAGAGTTGTTGAGTCCGTTATTAACAACAATACCATTACAATTGTTATCCTATCATATAGCAGTAATGCGTGAATGTAATGTTGATCAGCCTAGAAACTTAGCAAAATCAGTTACTGTAGAGTAAATTTGGTTATTATAAAGATATAAAAAGCCTCTTGAAG
>JBMYYK010000006.1:0-71007 GCA_049609325.1 Flavobacteriaceae bacterium
TGATTCCGTGTGCCAACGGAACAGATGCTTTGCAAATTGCAATGATGGGTTTAGGATTACAACCAGGAGATGAAGTAATTACGGCTGACTTTACCTTTGCTGCAACTGTTGAAGTTATTGCATTACTAGGTTTAACTCCAGTTTTAGTTGATGTAAATCCTGATGATTTTAATATCAATATAGAGGCCATAGAAAAAGCCATCACGCCAAAAACTAAAGCTATTGTACCCGTACATTTATTTGGGCAATGTGCTAATATGGATGCTATTATGGCTCTAGCAGAGAAACACAATTTATTTGTTATTGAAGACAATGCCCAAGCAATAGGAGCTAATTACGCTTCTGAAAATGGATTACAAAAAGCAGGAACAATTGGGCATGTGGCATCAACATCATTCTTTCCATCAAAAAATTTAGGCTGTTATGGTGATGGTGGTGCAATTTTTACAAATGATGATGAATTAGCACATACCATAAGAGGAATTGTAAATCACGGAATGTATAAACGATATCATCATGATGTGGTAGGAGTGAACTCTAGGCTAGACTCTATACAAGCTGTAGTGTTAAGAGCTAAGTTGAAAAAACTAGAAGCTTATAATGCGGCTAGACAATTGGCAGCCTCAAAATATGACAAAGCATTCTATGCTGTTGAAAATATAATAACACCAATAAGAAATGGTCACCATGTATTTCATCAATACACGTTAAAAGTAAAAGGTGTAGATAGAGATGCTTTAGCGCAGTTTTTAAATGATAACGCTATTCCTTGTGGCGTGTATTATCCAATTCCATTACATAGTCAAAAAGCTTATGCAGATACACGTTACAATGAAAATGATTTTACAGTGACTAATCAGTTGGTGAAAGAAGTCATTTCATTGCCAATGCATACCGAATTAGACGATGAGCAAATAGCATTTATTACCTCTAAAGTCATTGAATTTGTAAATAAATAATCGTATATTTAGTATACTCTAAAAAAGCCTTAATAGGGCTTTTTTTTATGACACTAACTAAAGCAAATATATCATGAAAATAGTAGTAACAGGAGGATTAGGATTTATAGGGTCACACACTGTAGTTGAGTTGCAAGCTAAAGGTTATGAGGTTGTAATCATTGACAATCTCTTAAATTCATCATTAAAAGTTCTTGATGGGATTACTGCAATTACCAATATAACTCCAGAATTTGTTGAGCTTGATTTACGTGATAAGTTAGCTGTTAGTGGTTTTTTTGATTCGCATAAAATTGATGGTGTCATACACTTCGCAGCGAGTAAAGCTGTTGGAGAAAGTGTAGATAATCCGTTACTGTATTATGAAAATAATATCAATTCGTTGGTGTATGTGTTACAGCAATTAGAAAAATATCAGATTTCAAATTTTATATTTTCAAGCTCCTGTACAGTTTATGGTCAAGCAGATGAGTTGCCTATAACGGAGTATGCGCCAATTAAAAAGGCCGAATCACCTTATGGAAACACCAAACAAATAGGAGAAGAAATTATTCAAGATGTCTGTAATGTATCTGCTAATTTAAAGGCTATTGCATTGCGTTATTTCAATCCAATAGGCGCACATCCTTCATCTGAAATAGGAGAATTGCCAATTGGAGTGCCGCAAAATTTAATCCCCTATATTATGCAAACAGGTATTGGTATTAGAAAAGAATTGTCGGTTTTTGGTGATGATTATCCAACTAAAGATGGGACCTGTATACGTGATTATATTCATGTGGTTGATTTGGCTAAAGCACATGTTGTGGCTATGGAGCGTTTGTTGCAGGAGAAAAACGTGTCAAATTTTGAGACTTTTAATGTAGGAACAGGTAAAGGTAGCACGGTACTTGAAGTTATTCAATCTTTTGAGCGGGTAGCTAATCAAACGTTGAATTATAAAATAGCACCAAGACGAGCAGGTGATATTACTACTGCTTATGCTGACACCACTAAGATAGAAACTGAACTTGGGTGGACCTCAAAATCGACTTTAGATGAAGCCATACAATCTGCTTGGGATTGGGAGAATACATTAAAAAACACACAATAGAGATACTAAAATTCGTTTTTCAACGTTATATATAAAAAATAAACCCCAGTTGATACGTCTGTTTTTAAGAAAATATTTTTACCTACTTATGTGTTTTATGGGGTTTGTATGTTGTGTGCAATGTACAGGAAAACAAACTTCACAGAAACAGTTTCCTAAAAACAGATGGTATCAATCTGATGTGTTAGAACTGCAATACATGCCAGAATCTGTTACCAATCCTACCTCAATAAAATTTAAAATGAGTTATGTTCATGGCGGACAATTTGCTGAAATTCCGCTTGAACTTTATATAACCTCTCCAACTCATCAAATAGACTATAGCCCATTTACAGTAGAATTACTTGATGTTAGTAATAATGAATTAGGTGATTGTATTGGTGATTATTGTGATATTGAATATACCATTACATCAAATTACACCTTTAAAACTAAAGGTGTCTATACCGTTCAAGTATTAAATACATTTCAACATAGCTACTTGCCAAATGTATTTTCTGCAGAACTTATTGTTGAATAATTCTCTTTTTAGTTTTTTAACTACTCGCTAATCTAGGTGTATTACATAAGTTTCTTATGCAAAAATTCGCATACATTGTTTTCTTATGTATATTTGAATTATGTATGTGGAATTCATACCACTATTGTTTTGATGAATACGTTAATTTAAAATAAATTATAATGATGATAAGAATAATAACACTTTGCTTCTTTTGTATGCTAAATCTATGTTTTTCGCAAGAGAAAGAGCCTTCTTCTAAGCGGATAGATTCGTTATTTAACTTTATAGATAATGATGGTCCGGGCGTTTCAATAGGAATTGTAAAAGATGGGGACCTTGTTTATACATACCAAAAAGGATTGTCAAATTTAGAATATGAAATTCCGATAAGCTCAAAAACAGTTTTTGGACTTGCTTCAATAACAAAACAAATGACAGCAGCATGCATAGGTGTGTTGGTTAAAAACGGAAAACTAGATGTTAATGATGATGTCAGGAAATATATTCCAGAGTTGCCAAATTATGGTTCTACAATCAAAATAAAGCATTTGTTAAATCATACAAGTGGCTTAAGAAATCATAATGTGCTTTTAGATTTACAAGGGTTTGATTATGAACATATGGGCTATACTAACGAGAGTATTCAAAAGCTTATTTTTAGCCAAAATGGAGTTAATAATCAACCAGGTGATAAGATGTTGTATGCTAATTCAAACTATGTATTGTTAGCATTAATTATTGAGCGTGTTTCTGGAGATAAAATTGATGTCTATGCTAAAAAAGAGTTGTTTGAACCTTTAGGAATGACGCAGACATTTTTTAAAAGTTCATTAGAGCAAATTATAAAAAATAAAGCCTATTCATACTACAAGAAAAATAATGTGTACGTGCAAGCTAAGTCCTTAACACATTGTATAGGGGCTGGAGGGGTTTTAAGTACAATTGATGATATGGCTAAGTGGTCAAAATTATTTACAGATCGAACACCAGAGTTACCTTATTTGCCTCAATTTATTTCAACGCTTGATACATTGAATAATGGAGATTATCAGAACTATGCACGTGGTGTATTTGTGTCTCCATATAAAAACCAAAAAACAATTAATCACAGTGGTCGTGACATAGGGATGCGTTCACAGCTTATTTGTTTACCTAAAGCAAATTTATCAGTTATAATATTTACAAATTCAGAACATATTAATGTTGTCAATCTTTCTTATAAAGTTTTAGATTTATTCATAGCCTCGAGTGAGAATAAAAAACAAAATAGAAACGAGTATATTCATTCTAAAACTGAATTATTGAAGTTTACTGGGGACTATCAAGAAATTAACAGTGACTTAGGGATGAAGATTCTTTTTGAGAACGATACATTAAAAGCAAAAAGTAGTTTTGGAAGAACACCAATTCCTTTAAAAGAAAATGGTAAACATGAATTTCATAGGAAGCAAAATTCTAGCGTAAAGTATCATTTTTTTAATGATGAAAGTAGCAAGTATGATTTGGTAGTAGATTTTGGCGGTGCCAAGTTTTATTTTGAGAGAGTGCAATTAGAACATCCAGATGCCGTTAATTTGAATGATTATATTGGTGAGTATTATTCGAGTGAATTAAATGTTACTTATCAAGTTTTTATTGAAAACCAAAAAATGTTTTTAAGTCTTCCAAATAATCCGAAAGTGAAACTAACTTTAGGTCAGGAAAATGAATTTGGCTCAGGTAAAAGAACACGATATATTTTTAAAAGAGATAAGAACAAAGTAATTAATAGTTTTACTGTAGCTTCAGAAGGAACAGTAAAAGACATTTTATTTCAAAAAATCAACTAATTATGTATTCATCAGAATTAATAAAAGGCACGTTAAAAACGATTATTTTAAAACTATTGAAGGAGCAAGGGAAAATGTATGGTTATGAAATTACAAGTAGGGTAAAAGAATTGACAGATGGAAAAATTCAAATTACAGAGGGGGCCTTATACCCTACATTACACGCTTTAGAAAAGAAGGGGGAGTTAGATACAGAAAAAGTATATATAGGTAAACGTGTGAGAAAATATTATACACTTACAAAATCGGGGAGTTTGGTAGTTGAAGAGAGGATAATGGAATTTTCTGAATTCATGCAAACGATGCAAACATTATTAGATATTAAATTAGAATCTAAATAATGACTATTATCAAGGATGAACATATAGACTTCATTTTAAATGATATAAGTAATAGAGGTGTAGTTGTAAGTGATTTAAAAGAAAATATATTAGACCATGTGTGTTGCATTATAGAAAAGGAAATGCCTGCTGATGCAGATTTTTATGATTTCTATGAGGAAGTCATCACAAGGTTTTTTAATAATGATCTAAAAGAAATTCAAAAAGAAGCAGATTATTTATTATCGAGTAAATATATAGATGTTTTAACTGTTGCGTTAAAAATCTCAGGGGTGTTCTCTGTAGTTTTTTTAATGTTAGGAATGTATTATAAGTTAAACCATTTGCAGGGAACGGGAATATTGTTACTTATTGGAGTGGTATTATTTTCTTTATTCTTTTTACCGATATTGATTTATTTAAAACTTAAAGATAAAGATTTAAAAACGAATAAATTAATAGTTGTAGTTGGATTTTTACTTGCGTTTATGGCTAGTGTAAGCTGTTTGTTTAAAATAATGCAATGGCCTTGGGCTACTCTGCTTAGAGAGATATGCACAATTGTGTTTTTAGTACTTTTTGTACCGCTTTATTATTTTTCTACATTTAAATTACCCGAAAAAAGATTAACTGGATTAATCAATACAATTATAATGTTGGTTATTGGATTATTGTTATTTGGTATGACAATTCAAAACTAAAACCAATGTAAAAATAATAAGCTCAGCTAATTATAATTAACTGAGCTTATTATTACTAAGTAGGGTTGTTACGCTTCAATATTCAAGCTAGCACCATCTGCATCAACAGTTCTGTCAATCTTTCGCATTAAGCCTTGTAATACTTTTCCTGGCCCAACCTCTGTAAATGACGTTCCACCATCAGCAATCATTTGTTGTACCGACTGAGTCCATTTTACCGGAGCGGTAAGTTGAGAGATTAAATTCTGTTTGATTTCTTCTGCATCTGTAACCGCACTTGCAGTTACATTTTGATAAACTGGGCAAGAAGGCGAATTAAACGTAGTGTTTTCAATTGCAGCTGCTAATTCTTCTCTAGCAGGTTCCATCATTGGCGAATGAAATGCACCTCCTACAGGTAATACTAATGCTCTACGTGCGCCAGCTTCTTTTAGAGCTTCACATGCTGTATTTATAGCGTCTACCTCACCAGAAACTACTAATTGCCCTGGGCAATTGTAATTGGCAGCTACAACTATACCATCAGTTTTAGCACAAATGTCCTCAACAACAGCATCTTCAAGTCCTAGCACAGCAGCCATAGTACTTGGTTGTGCTTCACACGCTTTTTGCATAGCTTGAGCACGTTGGGATACTAATTTTAATCCATCTTCAAAAGATAAAGCGCCGGCAGCAACTAAAGCAGAAAATTCTCCTAAAGAATGTCCGGCAACCATTTCTGGTTTAAACGAATCTCCTAAGGTTTTTGCAAGAATTACTGAATGTAAAAATATTGCTGGCTGCGTTACTTTAGTTTCTTTTAACTGCTCTGCAGTACCTTCAAACATAATATCAGTGATGTTAAAGCCTAAGATGTTGTTTGCTTTTTCAAATAGCTCTTGTGCTTCAGCTGAATTTTCGTATAAATCCAATCCCATTCCTGAAAATTGAGCCCCTTGACCAGGGAAAATATATGCTTTCATAAAATATGTTTTAAGCTTCTAGATTAAATAATGAAGCTGTTTTTTAATTGTTTAAACGCAAAAATACAGAATTAAATATTAACATAAATAAAGCTTTTGGGGAGATTCAATTTATTTTGAATTATAAAAAACAGTGTTAAAAGGTCTATAAAGTCATACATTCACTATATTGAAGTTAATTATAGACTTATGGTATTAAAAGATATTACAATTTTGGGCAAGCAAATTTTGCCAGGAAAAAGTTATCAAATAAAAATTGATATTGCACGTTTACACACGAGAACCAAAATAGAAGTTCCGGTAATTGTTAGCAGGGCAAAAAAGGACGGACCTTGTGTGTTGATAAGTGCTGGTGTTCATGGTGATGAGGTTAATGGTGTAGAAATTGTACGTCAGTTGGTGTCAAAAAAATATAATATACCTGACTGTGGTATGATTATTTGTGTGCCAGTACTTAATGTGTTTGGATTTTTAATTAAGTCTAGAGAATTTCCTGATGGTAAAGATTTGAATCGGTTTTTTCCTGGTTCAAAATCGGGTTCATTGGCAAGTAAGTTTGCACATGTGTTTATGACGGAAGTTGTAGCGCATGCAGATTATTGTATAGATTATCATACCGGTGGTTCAGAACGGTTTAATTATTCGCAAATAAGAATTTCTAATAATGAGAATGAAGTCTTAGATTTAGCTAGAGTTTTTGGTGCAAAATTTATAAAGTATTCATCTTATAGAGAAAAATCATACAGAGAAGCTGCGACTAATCTTGGTAAAAAAGTGTTGTTGTTTGAAGGCGGAAAATCGTTAGATTTAGATAGACAGGTGACTCAATCTGGTATTGTAGGGGCTTTAAATGTGTTAGATTATTTGGGCGTTAAAACCTTTCCTGAAGATTATAAGTGCTATAAAAAAGATGAAACCCCTATAGTGTTTGAAAAATCAACTTGGGTTCGGGCAAATTATTCAGGGATGTATAGATCAGTGATTAGAAACGGTTCAGAAGTGAACAAAGGTGATGTTATAGGCTTAATAACAGATCCGTATGGTTTTTTTGAACGCCAAGTAAAAGCGTCAAAAGATGGATATGTAATTTGCTTAAATCATTCACCAATTATCAATAAAGGTGATGCTATTGCACACATAGCGATGACATCAGATAAAAATTATGCTCTTTCGTAGGTAATAAAGCTGTAGTCGTAATAATGAGTCTCATCTTTAAAGCAGTCTTCACGAGCAACTTCTTTCCACGATTTGTTTAGTTCAGGAAAAAAAGTATCACCATCAAAATCATAGTGCACACGGGTTAATTCAATTTTATGCGCAATGCTTAACGCTTGTTTGTAAATTTCACCACCCCCAATAATATAAGGTTGATTATCCTCTTTTGTAATTTCTAAGGCTTCTTCAAGTGAATGTACTACAACTGCATTTTCGGCGGTATAATTTTTATCTCGTGTAATGACAACATTTGTTCTGTTAGGGAGTGCTTTAGGAAAACTTTCAAATGTTTTACGTCCCATAATAATTGCATGACCAGAGGTTAATTTTTTAAAACGTTTTAAATCGTTGCTCAGGTGCCAGATGAGTTTATTGTCTTTACCAATAACATTGTTTTTTGCCACTGCAGCTATAAGTGTGATGGTTTGGTTGTTACGCTGGTAAGCTGCTGTATCAGTTTTAATTTGATGTTCTTTCAAAACCTTTTGTTCTAATTTCGCTACTTTTTTATCGTGTTTAGCTAAGATTTTTTCAGTCTGTAAGCGTTCCCAGTCTTTATTAAAAAAACGATTAGTGATATATACATTAACCACATGTAACACTAAGAAAAAGCTCCAAATAAGAATAGCAAGTAAATACCAATTTGGGAAAATAGCTTCTCCGTAACCTAAAGCTTTATTAGCGACAGCAATAAATACTGCACCAACACAAAATAGTATAAAGTGGAAATACAAACGTTTTTTCTGTTTGGTACGCTTACGGGCGTTTTCGTATTGTTCGTGTTGGTTTTGCATAATCAAATAGTTTATACGGCTACTGCACCTTTAATGCCTGGATGTGGATTGTAATTCACTAATTCAAAATCGTCAAAAGTGAACTCTTCAATATTTGTAATATTCGGATTGATTTTCATAGTTGGCAATGCTCTTGTATTTCTTGATAATTGTAAGTCAAATTGCTCCATGTGGTTGTTGTAAATGTGAGCATCACCAAAAGTGTGTACAAAATCGCCGGCTTCTAAGCCGCAAACTTGAGCAATCATCATTGTTAATAAAGCATACGACGCAATGTTAAACGGCACCCCTAGAAAAATATCAGCACTACGTTGGTATAATTGACACGATAACTTTCCATCTGCTACATAAAATTGAAAAAAGGCATGGCATGGTGGTAATGCCGCTTTATTGTTGGCAACATTCTCACTGAAAGACACAGAAGTATCTGGCAATACAGAAGGATTCCATGCAGCGACTAACATACGTCTGCTATCAGGATTGTTTTTAATTGTTGTAATTACTTCCTGAAGTTGGTCAATGTCATCAGAATTCCAGTTACGCCATTGATGTCCGTACACAGGACCTAAGTCACCATTGTCATCAGCCCATTCGTTCCAGATTTTCACACCATTATCTTGTAAATATTTGATGTTAGTATCACCTTTTATGAACCATAATAATTCATGAATAATTGATTTTAAGTGCAATTTTTTTGTGGTTACCATAGGAAACCCTTCACTTAAATCAAATCGCATTTGATAGCCAAATACACTTTTAGTTCCTGTACCTGTTCTATCTTCTTTCTCATTTCCGTTCTCTAAAACGTGTTTTACTAAATCTAAATACTGTTTCATGTTGTATGTCTTCAGTTAAGAGTGTTCTCTTAGATTGTCATTATGTGTCATTCAAAAATAACAAAAAGCATCTTTGCGTTAACAAAGATGCTTAGTAATTTATGAATATTTATTAACTGATTTTTAACCAATAATCATTCCGGCTATAGTTGCAGAAATTAAAGAGGCAATTGTACCCCCAATCAAGGCTTTCATTCCAAATTCTGAAAGTGTTTTACGTTGCCCAGGAGCCAATGAACCTATACCTCCAATTTGTATACCAATAGAGGCGAAATTTGCAAACCCACATAGCATATATGTTGCCATAATTACAGATTTGTTATACGTTAAATGTGTGGCGTTAGCTACGTTTTTCAAATCGGCTAATTGAATGTATCCAACAAATTCACTTGCGGCTAATTTGATTCCTAATAATTGTCCCATCATCATAACGTCTTCAGTTGCAATACCAATTAACCACATTAATGGGGCAAAAATGGTTCCTAAAATAGCTTCTAAGGATAATTGTTCATACGGTGTGTTTGACACCATAAAATCATTTAAAGTTGTGATGTCTCCAACCCAACCAAGAATCCCGTTTATCATGGCTATAAATGCCACAAAAACGAGTAACATGGCTCCAACATTTACAGCGAGTTTTAAACCGTCTGTTGTTCCGTTAGCAATAGCATCAAGAATGTTAGACCCTATTTTTTCTGAGGATACTTTAACGTCTGTATTAATTGCTTCCGTTTGTGGGTATAGTATTTTTGAAATGACAATAGCACCTGGTGCTGCCATCACAGATGCAGCAAGTAAGTGTTTGGCGAATTGTAGTCTTAGTACGGGGTCATCACCGCCTAAAAATCCAATGTAGGCCGCTAAAACTGCGCCAGCAACGGTAGCCATTCCACCAATCATCACTAATAAAATTTCCGACCTATTCATTTTTTCTAAATAGGCTTTTATTAATAGTGGAGCTTCTGTTTGCCCTAAAAAGATATTTCCGGCAACACTTAAACTTTCAGCTCCTGATATTTTTAAAATTTTTGATAATGCCCATGCCATACCTTTTACTACTTTCTGAATGATTCCTAAGTAGAATAGTACTGAGGTTAGGGCGGAGAAAAATAAAATTGTTGGTAGTACTTGAAATGCAAAAATGAACCCGAAGGTGTCCATATCTACAACTAATCCTTGAAATAAGAATTCACTACCTGCTCGGGTAAAGTCAAGAACACTTACAAACAATTGACCAATCCATTCAAAAATTCCTTGTATGAATGGTACTTTTAATACCGATATTGCTATGATTAACTGAAAAGCTAAACCAATACCAATGGTTTTCCAGTTAATGTTTTTTCGGTCGCTACTAAATAAAAAAGCTATGAAAATTAAAGACACCATTCCTAATACACCACGCCATAAGCTGTCAAATGAAAAGCCTTGACTTGGTATGATGTCATTAGTTTTTTGAGCCTCGGCAGCTACAACCTCTTCAGTTTGTTTTTTTACAAATGCGTAGGTTGTAGAGTGTTCTGTAAATACCAATGTAGAGTCTGTATGTTCTGTAATACGGTATCTTCTAATGGTATCGTTTGGTTGGGTATAGTAAAAAATAAGCAAGTCATTTTGTAAAATATAATCACCTTTTGCTCTTAAATTATTTTTTGCTTTTAATTGATATTCAAATGTATTGTTGTCTAGCGTCAACACATCAGTATCAGTAACAGATATGGTGCTTTGGGTTGTAGTATTTTTGATGGAGTCAAATTGCCAGGTATCTGTAATATCTTGCCCAAAAGCAATTGTACACATTATAAATGCTAGGCAAGTAAAAAACTGTTTCATGTTTAGTGTGTGTTTGTAAGTAAATAGGTGTGTGATAGTCTACAAGTGTAGTGAGCTATTGTTCACGTTTTGAAATTTCATCTCTAATGTTGGCAGCGGCTTCATAATCTTCATCATTAACAGCTTCTTGCAATAAATCATTAAGCTCTTGTAATGTGAGGTGTGTAAAGTCACTAGAAGACTCTTGCTCTTCAAAAACAATATCTTCATTTAAAACATCTTCAGGGTCGTTCTCTTTTGCAGGTAAATTCAAGTAGATACCGGCTTTATCTAGAATGTTTTTATAGGTGAATATTGGAGCGTTAAAACGTAGTGCTAAAGCTATGGCATCTGAGGTTCTTGCATCAATAATTTCTTCAATTTTATCGCGTTCACAAATAATACTTGAGTAGAATACACCATCAACTAATTTATGAATGATGACTTGTTTTACGATAATTTGATATCTGTCAGCAAAACTTTTAAACAAGTCGTGAGTTAAAGGGCGTGGAGGTTTGATTTCTTTTTCAAGTGCAATTGCAATAGATTGTGCTTCAAATGCACCAATTACAATAGGTAATTTGCGTTCGCCTTCTACTTCATTTAATATAAGTGCATAGGCGCCATTTTGTGTTTGGCTGTATGAAATTCCTTTTATATTAAGTCGTACTAAACTCATAGTTACAGTTTTTAGGATTGGGTTGTCAATCCGAAATTTGTATCGAAAGCAAAAAGCTATCTAAATTTAGAACGCTATAGGTTAGAAATTTAGATAGCTTTTTAGAGGCACAATTTATGAAAAATTATGCGTTTTGAGCTTTAAATGCTTTTAATTTTTCAATTAGTGTTGGTACAACTTCAAAAGCATCACCTACAATACCGTAGTCTGCAGCTTTAAAGAACGGTGCTTCTGGGTCAGTGTTGATTACAACTTTTACTTTAGAAGCATTGATTCCTGCCAAGTGTTGAATGGCTCCTGAAATTCCAATAGCAATGTATAAGTTTGATGCTACTGGTTTTCCTGTTTGTCCAACGTGTTCACTATGAGGCCTCCATCCTAAATCTGATACTGGTTTAGAACAAGCTGTTGCAGCGCCTAATACTCCTGCAAGCTCTTCAACCATTCCCCAGTTTTCAGGACCTTTTAATCCTCTTCCTGCAGATACTACTATTTCTGCATCAGCAATAGTTACTTGTCCTGTAGCTTTATCTACTGCAGTTACTGTTGTTCCTAAGTGAGCATCATTGATTGTTGCATCAAAATTCTCTTGGGTAGTGCTACCGTTATGTTCTTTTAATCCAAATGCATTTTTAGCTAAAGCAATTACTTTATTGTCACTAGAAATTTCTGTGATATTAAAAGCTTTGTTTGAAAATGCAGTTCGTTTTACTGTAAAAGGCGCAGTGCTTTCAGGTAAAGC
This sequence comes from Flavobacteriaceae bacterium, assembly GCA_049609325.1. Lineage (GTDB taxonomy): Bacteria > Bacteroidota > Bacteroidia > Flavobacteriales > Flavobacteriaceae. Next base: position 12,442 of record JBMYYK010000006.1, read on the forward strand.
TATAACATTAGAGGCAAAACCAGCGTTTAAGTTTCCTGCTACTAATGGCGCTAAATACTTTCCATCATTAGTAGAAGTCATAATTACTAAATTAGCGCCTTCTTTTTCTGCGGCTTGTTTAACAACATCAGCGTAAGCACGTGCATTAAAGTTTTCTAAGCTAGAGTTTGTTACAGTTAATAATTTATCTACACCATACATGGCTAGTTCTTCAGTTTCAGAAGCGTTAATAGCTACAGCAGTTACAGATGTTCCTAAAGTGTTTGCTATTTCTTTTGCATATGAAGCAACTTCAAGTGTTGCTTTGTTGAATTTTCCGTTGTTTGATTCAGCGAATATTAAAACAGACATATTTTTTGAGTTTAAATTTTAGTCTAAATACAATGTTTTAGACATTGATATATTGTTAGTTTAGTGTTTAAATGACTTTAGCTTCGTTATGTAATAAACTTACAAGCTCATCAATATTATCTGCATCAACTAACTTTACAGCAGATTTAGCGGCTGGTTTTTCAAACTTTACAGCAGAAGTTAACACGTCATTCCCAGTAGCTTCTACTACCTGTAAAGGTTTTTTTCTAGCCATCATAATCCCTCTCATGTTTGGTATGCGAAGTTCACTTTCTTCAACTAAACCTTTTTGTCCACCAACTACTAATGGTAAACTTGTGCTTAATGTTTCGTTACCACCATCTATTTCTCTAACTGCAGTAGCGTTATTTCCATCAAGTTCTAATGAAATACATGAGTTTACAAAATTGTAATCAGTAAATCCAGCTAACATACCAGGAACCATTCCTCCGTTATAATCTAACGATTCTTTTCCTGCAATAACTAAGTCGTAATTACCATTTTTTACAACTTCTGCTAATTGTTTTGCAACAAAAAAACCATCTTTCGCTTCTGCATTAACTCGTATAGCATTATCTGCACCTATAGCTAATGCTTTACGTAATGTTGGCTCTGCATCAGCACCACCTACATTTACAACAGTAACAGTTGCTCCATTTTGTTCTTTAATAAACATTGCCTTTGTAAGTCCAAATTCGTCATTAGGATTTATGACAAATTGTACGCCATTGGTATCAAATTCAGTATCACCGTTTGTGAAGTTGATCTTTGATGTAGTGTCTGGTACGTGACTAATACACACTAATATATTCATGATATTTCTATTAAAAAGTTTTGCTTAATTTTCAAGTTCCCAAATATACAGTTATTTTTTAAGAATACTACTATGCGTGCATAGTAAATTTATTCTTTTTTTTAGAGAAATTATTTTACGAAAAACGTATTTTTGTCTGTTTTTAAAAATCAAATAGTACATAAATGAGAACAATTCAATTTAGAGAAGCAATTTGTGAGGCGATGAGTGAGGAGATGCGTAGAGATGAATCTGTGTATTTAATGGGAGAAGAAGTTGCGGAATATAATGGAGCATATAAGGCATCTAAAGGAATGTTAGATGAGTTTGGAGATAAAAGAGTAATTGACACACCTATTGCTGAGCTAGGTTTTGGAGGGATTGCTGTAGGGTCTACAATGACTGGTAACCGTCCGATAGTTGAATATATGACGTTTAACTTTTCTTTAGTTGGAATTGATCAAATTATAAATAATGCAGCTAAAATCAGACAAATGTCTGGTGGGCAGTTTGCTTGTCCGATTGTGTTTAGAGGGCCAACAGCATCAGCAGGACAGCTGGCAGCAACACATTCGCAAGCCTTTGAAAGCTGGTATGCTAACACTCCTGGGTTGAAAGTAGTAGTGCCATCAAATCCGTATGATGCAAAAGGATTATTAAAAGCGGCAATTCGAGATAATGACCCAGTAATATTCATGGAGTCTGAACAAATGTATGGTGATAAGGGAGAAGTGCCAGATGGTGAGTATGTATTGCCATTAGGGGTTGCAGATATTAAAAGAAAAGGAGACGATGTAACTATTGTGTCTTTTGGAAAAATAATTAAAGAAGCCTATAAAGCAGCAGATGTTTTAGCCGAAGAAGGTATTTCATGTGAAATTATTGATTTAAGAACAGTAAGACCAATGGATACTCAAGCAATAATTGAATCTGTTAAGAAAACTAATAGATTAGTGATTTTAGAAGAAGCATGGCCTTTTGGAAATGTATCAACAGAAATTACATACCAAGTACAAAGCCAAGCATTTGATTATTTAGATGCGCCAATTGAAAAAATAAATACTGCAGATACACCTGCACCATATTCTCCCGTTCTTTTAGAAGAGTGGTTGCCTAATATGAATGACGTGGTTAAGTCTGTAAAAAAAGTAATGTATAGATAAACTAAGGTCCTCTTAAAAGTAGGATTAAAACTGTATATTTGAGCTTCATTTGTAATTTTTTATGAATGAAGTTTTTTGTTTCTATGAAAAATATAATAACAACACTAGTACTAATTTTTACAACTGCTTTGACTGCACAAACAAAAGTCAGTGGAGTGGTTATGGATGAATATGATTATCCTGTGCCTTATGCTAATGTAGTTTTTACAAATACTACAACTGGTACAATAACTGATGAGAACGGAAAGTTTTACTTAGAGTCTGATGAAAGCCACCGTGAATTACAAGTGTCGTTTGTTGGGTATGAAACGAAACAAGTTGAGTTAACTAAGTCTGTGACTTATAATATGAGTGTGTTATTAAAGGAGGGGAATCAACTGAGTGCGGTAACAATTTATTCAGGTAAGCAATCTAAAAAAAACAATCCTGCCATAGAAATACTTAAGAAAATATGGGAGAATAAGCGTTCTAACGGAGTTAAAAAATTCAAACAGTATCAATATGATAAGTATGAGAAAATTGAATTTGACTTTAATAATGTAGATAGCACCATGACGAAAAGTAAACTGTTTAAAGGTATGGAGTTTATTTTTGAAAAAATGGATACGTCTCGAGTAACGGGAAAAACGTACTTACCAATATTTTTAAACGAGTCGGTGTCAAAAGTATATGGTGACAATGAAAAAAACGCAACTAGAGAAGATTTAATAGGGAATAAAAATTCAGGGTTCAGTAACAATCAAACCATAATCGCATTTGTAAAAGATTTATATTCAGATTATAATGTGTATGACAATTACTTGAAATTTTTTGACAAAAGTTTTGTAAGTCCATTATCAAAAACAGGAGTTAGTGTTTACAATTATGTGTTGGCAGATAGTGCTTATATAGGCGACAAATGGTGTTATAACATTGTGTATTATCCGAGGAGAAAAAATGAACTGACATTTAAAGGTGATTTTTGGGTAAACGATAGCACTTGGGCTATTAAAGACATCAATCTTCAAGTGTCAAAAAGTGCAAATATCAATTGGATTAAAGATATCTATATTGAGCAAGAATTTGAGGTGTTAAACGATTCAGTGTTTTTGATTAAGCGTGACTATTTCATGTCGGATTTTAGTTTGTCAAAAAAGGATAAGGCCCGTGGAATTTATGGTAAACGTACCACGCTTTATGATGATTACGAATTCGATGTTAAAAAAGAGGCTGAATTTTATAAAGATGAAGCAGATCCTTATGCTTATGAAATTTACAATCAAGATGACAAGTTTTGGGAAGAAAATAGACTAGAACGGCTAAATAAAGATGAGAAAGGCGTCTATAAAATGTTAGACACGTTAAAAACCGTATCGAAGTTTAAACGTATTTATAACACAGCAAGTATACTCGCATCCGGTTATATTGAAATTCCAAAATGGAAAATGGATTATGGGCCAATTTTTTCAACTTTTGGTTACAATGATGTTGAAGGAGTGCGTGTTAGAGCTGGCGGGAGAACATATTTTGGGCCAAATGATAAATGGCGAATTCAAGGGTATATTGCTTATGGTTTTAAAGATGACCAATTCAAATATGGCGTATCTGGTAAGTGGTTGCTGCAACGTAAAAACAGATGGATATTGTCAGGAGGTAATAGGCGTGATGTAGAACAGATAGGAGTAAGTTTAACAACTACTGATGATATTATGGGAAGAAGTTTTGCGTCATCATCATTATTTTCATCAGGATCAAATGATCGTTTAACGTCAATAAATTTAAGTACAGTTGGGTTAGAAGTGGAGCCTGCTAAAAACTTTAAGGTGAAATTGTCGGGAAGTTACAGAACATTAAAATCAGCTTCACATACATTCGGATTGGATTTTTATACGGATCAATCTCAAAGTAAAATAAAGTCAGAATTAAAACAATCTGAAGTGAATTTAGCTTTAACTTATACGCCTAAAAGAAAAACCACAGGATATGGGGTGGAAAGAACTACGGTTAATGGTAACCATGCAACACTGTATGCAAGTGTGAGTCAAGGTTTAAAAGGGGTTATTGCAAGTGATTTTGATTACACCAAACTGCAGCTTTTTTATAGGCAACCATGGCAAATAGGCGGATTTGGAAGGTTGTTTTCAAATGTTGAAATTGGGAAAACTTTTGGCGAAGTGCCATTAGGTTTATTAAGTGTAGTGCCAGGGAACCAGGCGTATTTTTCAATATTTAATACCTTTCCGTTATTAGACTATTATGATTTTGTAACAGACACCTACACATCAGTACATTTAGAACATAACTTTAATGGTCGAATATTTTCTAAAATTCCATTACTAAAGAAACTTAATTTAAGAGAAATTGTTGCTTTAAGAGGAGTGTGGGGTGATTTGTCTCAGGATAATATTAACCTAGATGCGAATTTGCCAAACTTTATAAGTACTCAAACTTTTGGGGCGCCTAATGATAAGATTTATTGGGAGTACAGTTTAGGTGTTGGTAACATCTTTAAAGTTTTTAGGGTAGATTTCAATTTCAGAGGGAATTATTTCGAAAACCCTAATGCACGTAAGTTTGGTGTGACGGGTAGTTTTGGGTTTAACTTTTAATTCATGTTCAAAAGAAAAATTGGACTACTATGTTTAATTGTAATGTTGTCATTTTTCAAAACTATTTTCGGTCAGCAAAAAAGCGGGTTTGCAAAAGCAGATGCAATCCTTAAAAAGTTGGTGCGTAAAAAACAAGTTCCGGGTATAGCTATTACAATTACAAAAAACGGTGAAACTCGATTTTCAAAAGGGTATGGGTTTTCTGATGTAGAAACTAAAACACCTGTAGAGCCATCAAAAACTATTTTTAGAATTGGTAGTGTGTCAAAACCCATTGCGGCATCATGTTTAGCGAAATTGGTTGCAAAGCATAAGATTAGTTTAACAGATACTTTACATAGTTGCTTGCCTGAATTTTCTAAAGAAAAATACAGTTTTACTCTTAAGCAGTTAGGAGGTCATTTGGCAGGAATTAGGAATTATAAGGGCAATGAATTTATGAATTCTAAACCACTCTCAATAGAAGAAGGGGTGGCGTTATTTAAAAATGATCCATTGTTGTTTCAACCAGGACAAGGATATTCATACACAAGCTATAGTTGGAATTTACTGTCGTTAGCTTTGCAGAATGTCGAACAAAAACCATTTGAAGCAATTGTTGATGAGGAAGTATTACGTCCGTTAGGGTTAACACATACTTATCCAGATAAACAAAATGACATCTCTGATTTGGCTACATTCTATAAGAAATCATCATGGCGAAGATTTGTGAAAACACAACCGGTTAATAATTACTTTAAATTAGCTGGAGGCGGGTATTTGTCTACTTCTGAAGATGTGGCAGAATTAGGAAACGCATATTTAGACGAGAGCTTTCTTCCTAAGGAAGTAATTGAAGAATTCACATCATCACAAATGGTAAATGATAAGCCAACATATTATGGTATAGGTTGGCAAACAAGTTATGATCATCAAAAACGACCGTATTTTGGGCATATAGGTAACGGATACGGTGGTTATGGAATTTTTTACGTTTACCCCAAAGATCGTATTGTAGTATCTATTTTAATGAATTGTTCAAACCCCAATAAGACCAAAAAATTCGAAGCAGTTATAGATGCGGTGTTTGAAGAGTTTGAACAGGATACTTCTATGATGTCGTCAACTCTCTAAACATTGTTTCAAGAGTACTGTTTTTAGTGTCCATCTTAAGTATTTTCAACTCATTTTTTGCTGCAAAGTCAAAAATTAGCGGACGCATGTCTTCATTGGTGTCAAATGATATTTCCCAAGTCATACCAAAAGTGTTAATGGCTTTAGTAACATGTGGTAATCGTTTTAATAAAATGTCTTCAATTCTATAATCAAATTCAACTTCAATGAGCTGTTCTTGGTTTTGTTTTAGCTCAGATAAGGGGCTGTCTATAACCAATTCTCCTTTGTTAATGATGATTACCCTATCGCATATAGCTTCAACTTCTTGCATAATGTGTGTTGATAAAAACACGGTTTTTTCTTTTCCAACATTTTTGATGAGTTCACGTATTTCTACCAATTGATTAGGGTCTAAACCTGTGGTTGGTTCATCTAAAATTAGTACATCTGGGTTATGCAATAAGGCATTGGCTAAGCCTACACGTTGTCGATACCCTTTTGATAGCTGATGTATTTTTTTGTGGGCTTCTGGTGATAATCCTGTAAGTTGAATGACATCATTAATTCTATGTTTGTCAATTCGATAGATATTTGCGTTAAATGCTAGGTATTCTTTAACATACATGTCTAAGTACAAAGGATTGTGTTCAGGTAAGTATCCAACGCATTTCTGTACATTTTTCTGTTCAGAATTGACATTGAAATTATTGACTAGAGCTTCACCTTTAGTACTAGGTATATAGGTGGTTAGGATTTTCATTAAAGTTGATTTTCCTGCGCCATTTGGACCTAAAAAACCAACAATCTCTCCTTTCTTAATATTGAAAGAAATATCGTTTAGGGCTTTTTGACTGCCATAGTGTTTTGAAATGTTCTTAACCGAAATTGACATGTAGGTAGTGTCTTTATTTAATTAAACCAAATCTTGTGTTTAAAGATTTGGTGTGCTAAAATTAAGATAAAATTACTTGCATACAAACAAAATTATAATACATTTGTATAGATTTATAAGTAATATGACAACACAAAACACTTGGCAAAGCTGGTTAGTAAACTTTTACGTTCATGGTAAAAGCAGAGGCTTTGTGTATGGTATTTAATTAGAAGTAAAACAATCAGCATATATACAAAGTCTCGAGAAATCGAGACTTTTTTTATGTAAAAAAATAACAATGAATTCCTTTGAGGAGTTAATGCAAGCGTTAAAATGGAGAATAAAAAAGAGTTAAGAACGTGGTTAGATGACATGCAGCTAGCGCATCCGTTAGTTATTGCTGGACCATGTAGTGCAGAAACAGAAGATCAAGTGTTGAAAATTGCACATCAGTTAAAAGATACTGATGCAACAGTGTTTAGAGCAGGTATTTGGAAACCAAGAACTCGACCAGGAAACTTTGAGGGAGTTGGTGAAGAAGGGTTGAAATGGATGCAGAGAGCTAAGCTAGAAACAGGAATGATGACGGCTACTGAAGTGGCAAATCCAAAGCATGTTGAATTGGCTATAAAGTATGATGTAGATGTATTGTGGTTAGGGGCTAGAACCACGGTTAGTCCGTTTATTGTACAAGAAATAGCAGAAGCTTTAGAGGGTACAGATAAAATTGTGTTGGTGAAAAATCCAATTAACCCAGATTTGCCTTTGTGGTTAGGAGCCGTAGAGCGTTTATACGCTTCTAATATAAAAAAGCTGGGGGTTATACATAGAGGGTTTTCAACTTATGAAAAATCAAAATATAGAAATAATCCAGAATGGCAAATACCTATTGATTTGCAAAATCGTTTTCCTGATTTGCCATTAATTTGTGATCCATCACATATTGCTGGACGTAGGAACTTGATTTTTGATATTTGTCAAACAGCATTAGATTTAAATTTCAATGGGTTTATGGTAGAAACACACTATAATCCAGCAGAAGCATGGTCTGACGCTAAACAGCAAGTTACTGTTGAAACCTTAGTGCAAATGATGATTGATTTAAAGGTGAGGAAAAAGCAACATGCTTCTGAAGATTACTTGTTTGAACTGAATAAATTAAGAGCTAAAATTGATGTGTTAGATGACAAGTTGTTGGGCTTACTAGGTAACAGAATGAAAGTATCTGATAGCATAGGGTCATTGAAAAAAATCAATAATGTATCTATTTTACAAACAGCACGTTGGAATGAAATATTAGGAAAAATGATTTTACAAGGTGAAGACAAAAACTTAAGTGAAGAGTTTATTTTAAAAATCTATAAAGCCATTCATCAAGAATCTATTAGTCATCAAAAGAAAATAATTAATAAAATTGATTAGTAATAAAAACCGTGTAATTTTGTTGTATGACAGGTACAGTTTATAAATCTACAGGAAGTTGGTATACGGTTAAGACCTCAGAAGGAGCGATTTATAAATGCCGAATGAAAGGTAAATTTCGTATTAAAGGCATAAAAAGTACAAACCCGATTGCTGTTGGAGATGAGGTAGATTTTACTGTTGAGGAGAAGAATAATGAGGAAACTGGAGTGATTCATAAAATTCACGACAGGAAAAATTACATTATTCGTAAGTCTGTAAACCTCTCAAAGCGCATACATATAATTGCATCAAATATAGATCAGGTTTTTCTGTTGATTACTTTAAATAATCCGCCAACATTTACAAGTTTTATAGATCGGTTTTTAGCAACTGCAGAAGCCTATAATGTAACTACGGTGTTGTTGTTTAATAAAATAGACACCTACAATCAAGATGAAATAGGAGAGATAAAATACCTTGCAAATTTATACCGTTCTATAGGTTATGAATGTCTTGGTGTGTCTGCTCTTGAAGGTAAAAACGTCGATAGAGTTAAAGACATGATGTTGGGTAAAACCAGTATGTTTGTGGGGCATTCTGGAGTTGGGAAGTCAACTTTGGTTAATACAATTGAGCCTGCTTTAGATATTAAAACACAACAAATATCATCACAACATAGCCAAGGGCAGCATACTACAACGTTTGCTGAAATGTTTGATTTGTCGTTTGATGCTAGAATTATAGACACTCCAGGAATCAAAGGCTTTGGTATTGTTGATATGGAGAAGGAAGAAATTACAGATTATTTTCCTGAATTTTTTGCCTTAAAACAAGATTGTAAGTTTAATAATTGCTTGCATATTGAAGAGCCACATTGCGCGGTAAAACAAGCTTTAGAGCAAGATGAGGTGTATTATTCTCGTTACAAAAGTTATGTGCAAATGGTTGAGGGTGATGAGGAGCATTACCGTGTAGACGAACATAAAAAAGATTAATTTTTATGAGGGCAGTGATACAACGCGTTACTGAGGCTTCAGTTGTAATAAATGACAATCAAGTTGCAAAAATAGGCAAAGGTATACTGTTGTTATTAGGAATAGAATCAGAAGATACTCAGGAAGATATCACATGGTTATCTGTTAAAATTGCCAAAATGAGAATTTTTTCAGACGAAAATGGTCTGATGAACACATCACTTATAGACGTTTCTGGAGATGTAATTGTGGTAAGTCAGTTTACCTTATTTGCAAGCACAAAAAAAGGGAATCGACCTGGTTTTACGCGCTCTGCTAAATCAGATGTGGCAATTCCGTTATACCAATCATTTGTCAAACAATTGGAGTTAGAATTAGGGAGAACTATTCAGACAGGAGAGTTTGGAGCTGATATGAAAGTCTCGTTAATTAATGATGGTCCGGTAACCATTACCATTGATACTAAAAGTAAAGAATAATGGCTTCGGTTTTTGGTCATGCCTTAGTGGGAGGTACATTGTCTAAAGTTCTTGATAGAAAATCTTCAAGAATAGTTTTACTGTGTGCTATACTCTCTTCTATGTTACCAGATGTAGATGTGCTGTCCTTTAAGTTGGGTTATGCCTATGAACATTGGTTAGGTCATAGAGGAGTTACACATTCAGTATTGTTTGCTGTTGTTTGGGCAATGCTGTTGAGTGTAGTTTTTGGTGGTGCAAAAAAGTTACTGTTTTTTACAATAGTGTTTCTAGCAACACTGTCACACGGTGTACTTGATGCTATGACTAACGGTGGTTTAGGTGTAGGGTTCTTTATACCATTTGAAACAACCCGACATTTTTTTTGTTATAGGCCAATTCAAGTGTCGCCAATTGGTGTTGAAAGGTTTTTTTCTGAATGGGGAATGAAAGTTGTTTTAAGCGAGGTAATTTGGATAGGGCTGCCTTGTATGGTAGTTTTGATTATAAATAGAATAGCTAAAAAAAATAATTTTGAATAAAATTAAAGAAAGATTTTTGTTGCATAAGATATGTGTGTTGATGCTGAATTTAGGTGTGGTATGGGGGGGATTAGCACAGGGAAATTATGATATTAAACTGATTCAAGAAGAATTAAAAGAAAATGCTAATGCAGTTATAAGGGATCATAATACGATTGTTGAGATTGCAGCGTTAAATCAGATGATAATCACAGAGTATAAAGCTTTAACGGTCTTAAATAGATTTGGAGATCAACTTGCTAGAGTTTATGAGTACTATGACGAGTCTTCAAGATCAATTTTAAAGTTGTCTGCCACAATTTTAGATGCAAAAGGACAAGTGATTAAAAAATATAAAAAATCTGATTTTAAAGATGTAAGCGCTGTTTCTGATGGACAAATGTACATGGATGATAGAATGAAGTATGTAAAGTTTCAGCCATCGTCATATCCATATACAATTATATTTGAATCAAAGGTTAAAGAAAAATCAACAACACATATAGGACGTTGGGTGCCACTTGAAGGATATTATGTGGGGCTAGAAAACTCTACATATAAATTAATAAATCACACCACATCTAAGCATAAGTTTAAAACATATAACTCAGATGTTTTTGATTTAAGCTTACAAACAAAAGATGATGAGTTGTTTTTTGTTGCTAAAAACATAAAAGCGATAGAAAGGGAAGCTATGTCGCCAAGTTTTTTAGACATCATGCCTTGGGTTAGAGTAGCATTAAATGAATTTGAGTTAGAAGGAAAATATGGTACTTGTGAGAATTGGAAGGATTTTGGTTTATGGCAGCATAAAGAATTGCTAGACCAAAGAGATCTTATTAACGGAAATACACAGCGAAAAATATCAGAATTAGTTTCAAATGCTACCTCTAAGAAAGATAAGGTTAAACGCATTTACGAGTATGTTCAGAATAATACGAGATATGTTGGTGTGCAATTAGGTATTGGTGGTTGGCAGCCCATCAAAGCATCAGAAGTTGATAGGGTAAAATATGGCGATTGTAAGGGGTTGACAAACTATACTAAAGCATTATTGAAGTCTCAAGGAATAGATGCATATTATACAATAGTATATTTAGATGAAAGCAAAAAAAATATTGACAAAGACTTTGCTTCACTTCAAGGAAACCACGTAATACTTAATGTTCCTTTAAAAGATGAAACTATATGGTTAGAATGTACAAGCCAGACAATTCCTTTTGGGTTTGTAGGTGATTCTACAGATGATAGAGATGTTTTAGTTGTAAAACCGTCTGGAGGTGAAATCATGCATACGCCAATTTATGACGAGTTAACAAATGTGTATTCTGCAAGAGCACATATTAAATTAGATGTGAATGGTAGTATTGCAATTAATTTCAGTTCAGAATCAAAGGGCTTACAATATTACTATCAATCCTATAAAGAGCGCTTACAACCTGAAGAATTAGTGAAGAAATACTTGAGTAGATGGAACTATTTAAACGGCTTGAAAATTATAGAAAATGAAATCTCGTTAAATAAAGAGAATGTGATTTTTAATGAAAACTTAAAGATGTCAGTTAGTAATTATGCAACCAAAGTGGGTGATGATTTATTGCTGCCAATAAACCCTTTTAATAGGTTGACAAATAGTCCTATTAAATATTCAGACAGAAGATTACCTTTTAAAATAAAACGTTCGTTTTCTGATGATGATGTGTTTGAGTTTAAAATCCCTTCTGGTTATATTATAGATGCTCTTCCTGTAGATTATGAGCTCAATACTGAGTTCGGAAAGTATAAAATAATAGTAAGCAAATTAGATGATAACACTATTAGATGTCAGAGACAGTTGGTGCTAAAAGAAGGTGTTTTCTCAAAAGAAAAATACGAATTGTATAGAACGTTTATAAAAAAAATAAAACGAAAAGATAAATCAAAAATACTATTAACTAAAAAATAACGATGAAGAAAAGTTTTAAATTATTTACGATGTTACTATTGTTTGTGGTAACAGGAATTAACGCGCAAAACTATAAGTTTGGGAAAGTGTCAAAAGAAGAGCTTCTGGAAAAAAACAATCCGAATGCCCCTTCATCTAGCGCTACAGTTTTGTTCCGAAAGCAACATGTTAGTTTTGATTATGAGCATGGCATTGGTTTTATTCAAAAAAACGAAATCCATGAACGTATAAAAGTTTACACAAAAGAAGGTTTTGAGTATGCAACTAAAACTATAGACTTATATAACGAATCTAATAATAGTAAAGAGTCATTAGTAGGATTAAAGGCAATTACGTATAATATTAATTCCGGAAAAATTCGTCAAACAAAACTAACTAAAGATGGTATTTTTAACGAGGAAACAAATGATTATTGGCGTAAAGTAAAGTTTACATTACCTAATATAAAAGAAGGTTCTGTTATTGAATATAAATACACTATTGAGTCACAAATGCTAGGTATTGATGACGTGTATTTGCAGCAAATGATTCCTATCAAAAAACTTGAACTGAAGGTTAAAACACCAGAGTATTTTCAATATAAAATGCATCAAAATCTAATGTCTAGTTATTTGCCAGATTTACAATATGAGTCTAAGGAAAGAAAAATTTTAATTACAGGATTAAATAACTCAGCAGTTACTCATGGTAAAAGGCCAAGTGATTTTAAAAGGTCGGAGTTAGTATTTATAGAAAATTGGACAGTTTTAGATGCAGAGAATATCCCAGCCTTAGCTAATGAATCTTATGTGTCATCATTGAAAAATTATGCTGCATCAATAAAAATAGAATTACAACAAATGCGATTGCCTAACTCACCATTGAAATCTTTTTCAACAACGTGGGAGAAAGTAACCAAAACTATATACACAAACAGTGGTTTTGGAGGTGAATTGAGTAAAGAGTCGTATTATAAAAAAGATTTAGATGCGTTACTTGCGGGAAAGACAAGCTCTAAAGATATAGTAACAACAGTTTTTAATTATGTGAAATCTAAAGTTCGTCATAATAATTTAAATGGTTATTATGTTGATAATGGGGTTAGAAAAGCGTATAAAGACGGCGAAGGAAATGTAGCAGATATCAATTTAATGTTAGTTTCTATGCTAAGGTATGCTGGTATAGATGCTAATCCAGTACTAATAAGTACAGTTGATAATGGAACGGCTATGTTTCCAACAAAAAAAGGGTTTAATTATGTTATTTGTCATGTAAGCCTTAATAATGGTACGTTACTTTTAGACGCGACAAATAAATATTCAGTAAAAAATATAATTGACACAGACGCTTTGAATTGGAAGGGACGATTAGTGAGAAAAGATGGAAGTTCTGACTGGGTAGAGATTTTGCCAAATAAAAATTCTAATCTTACAACTATGATTAGTGTAAAACTAAATGAAGATTTAATTGCTACGGGTAAAGTAAGGGATCAAAAAACACTATATAAAGCATATGAATATAGGAATAAATACCAAGGAGTTAAAGATGAAGACTTATTAAAAAGTATTTCTAGCAAGTTAGGGAGTATTGACGTGTCTAATTTAGAGTTAAAAAACCAATTAGAAATTGAAAAACCTATTCAGTCGTCTTATGATTTCGAGTATGAAGATGGTGTAGAAGAAGTTAATAATGAATTGTACATTCAACCGTTGATGTTTCTCTCAAAAGACGAGAACTTATTTAATAATGACAAGAGAAATTATCCAGTAAATTTTGGTTATCCAAAAACAGAAAAAGCAATTGTTAATATAGAAGTTCCTAATGGATATAAAGTTAAAACGTTACCTCAAAGTGTAAAATTAATGATGTCTGATAATGTTGGAGATTATAATTTATTGGTGAAACAAAGTGGTAATAAAATTCAAGTATCACAGACTTTAAATATCAATTATTCAATGATTTCTGTAGCGTATTATAAAGAATTACAAGCGATTTATAAAACGATGATAGAAAAGAATGCAGAGAAAATTGTTCTAGAAAAAATATAGTTATGGATATTAAAAACGCACAATTAGACGTAGATAACTGGATTAAAAATCATGGGGTTCGTTATTTTAATGAATTAACTAATATGGCACAATTGACTGAAGAAGTTGGAGAGGTGGCCAGAATTATTGCGCGTCGTTATGGGGAGCAAAGTGAAAAAGAATCTGATAAAAATAAAGACTTAGGCGAGGAATTAGCAGATGTCATGTTTGTGGTGTTATGTTTGGCTAATCAAACTGGTATAGACTTGCAAGAGGCTTTTGATAAAAAGTTAGATTTAAAAACAAAGCGTGATCACGACAGGCATCATAATAATGAAAAATTAAAGTAATGAGTCAGGAACTAAAAACAAGATCTTTATTGAAATTAGGATTGCGTTTATCGGCTGTGTTTTTTATTGTAGCCGTGATAATAAAAGTATTCATTAGTGTTTTAACGCAAAATTTTTCTGACTATGTGTATACCGAGGAGTTTAGAAACTATATGATTGTTTTAGCGTTATTTTCGTTGGTTTATGGTTTTTTAATGGCACATTTTCAGTTAAAAAAACACAATACAAAACGATGAATTTAAAATTAAGTAAATCGTCTATTTGCTCTTCAAGTAAAATTGCAATTACGGGGTCAAAATCAGAAGCCAATAGGTTGCTGATATTAAATGCGTTGTTTGATCAGATAGATATTAAGAATTTGTCAAATTCTGACGACACACAGGTGCTTCAAAAAGCACTATCTTCAACAGAAGCAATCATTGATGTGCATCATGCTGGAACTGCAATGCGATTTCTTACTGCATATTTGGCTATTCAAGATAATAAAACAAGAGTATTAACAGGTTCGTCAAGAATGCAAGAAAGGCCCATAGGTGTACTTGTTGATGCGCTAAAAATGTTAGGAGCGGATATTAGTTATCAAGATAAAGACGGGTTTCCTCCGTTGCTTATAACAGGAAAAACAATAACGGCTCAGCAAGTGACATTACAGGCAAACGTGTCTAGTCAATTCATATCAGCATTAGTATTGATTGCTCCAATGCTAAAAAACGGATTGGAGCTTATTCTTGAAGGTCAAATTACGTCAAGACCCTACATTCAAATGACGCTAAGTTTGCTTGAAAGTATAGGAGTTACTACCGAGTTTAAAGATAATCGCATAAAAGTTTATCCAGTAGATAGTTCAGAAATTAAGCCTAAAATTATTGTTGTAGAGTCCGATTGGAGTTCGGCGTCATACTATTATAGTATTGTTGCGCTATCTGAAGTAGGAACTACAATTGAGTTGTCATCGTATTACAAAGAGTCTTTACAAGGTGATAGTGCATTGGTTGAAATATATGAAGCGTTTGGTGTGACTACTACATTTCGTGATACATCAATTCAATTAACCAAAATTTCTACTGAAGTGAAAGGTAGGTTAGAGTTTAATTTAAATAATTCACCAGATATTGCACAAACCATAGCAGTAACGTCGTTTGCTATGGGAATATCGTGTGATTTATATGGCTTACATACCTTAAAAATTAAAGAAACAGATAGGTTGATTGCGTTAAAGACGGAGTTGACTAAATTTGGGGCTGATGTGACAATCACTGATGAGTCATTACATATTGAGTCAAGTATAAATATAAATTCTAATGTGGCTATAGACACCTATCAAGATCATAGAATGGCCATGGCTTTTGCGCCAATGGCATTAAAAACTGACGTTGTCATTAGAGAATCTGAAGTGGTTTCTAAATCATACCCTGAGTTTTGGAATGATTTAAAATCACTCGGAATTCAAATAAATAAAATATAATTGCTAATTTACTTGACAACCCCTATGTTCAGATTGTATATTAGCAGCCTAATACAATAATTACATGAAATTATCACAATTCGATTTCGAACTTCCAGAAGAATTATTATCTGAACATCCAGCAGAAAACAGAGATGAATCTCGTTTAATGGTGTTAAATAGAGCAGATCAAACAATTGAACACAAACAGTTTAAAGATTTGATCAACTATTTTGATGAAGACGATGTAATGGTGCTTAATAATACTAAAGTATTTCCAGCAAGATTGTTCGGTAGTAAAGAAAAAACAGGAGCAAGAATTGAAGTGTTTTTATTGCGTGAACTAAGTAAAGAGCAACGTCTTTGGGATGTTTTAGTAGATCCAGCTAGAAAAATTAGAATCGGTAACAAATTATATTTTGGTGAAGACCAAACCTTAGTTGCTGAAGTTATCGATAACACAACCTCAAGAGGTAGAACCTTACGTTTTTTATATGACGGAAGCTATGAAGAGTTTAGAGAAAAACTAAATGAGTTAGGGGTTACGCCATTGCCAAAATATATTAAAAGAGAGGTAGAACCAGAAGATAAAGAGCGTTACCAAACCATTTATGCAAAGCATGAAGGGGCAGTTGCTGCACCTACTGCGGGATTACATTTTTCTAAGCATTTATTAAAGCGTTTAGAAATTAAAGGTGTAAATTTTGCAGAGGTAACCTTGCATATTGGATTAGGAACGTTTAACCCAGTTGAGGTTGAAGATTTGTCTAAGCATAAAATGGACTCTGAAGAAATGGTGATTGAAAAGCCAGCTGTAGATACCATCAACACGGCTAAAGCAAGAAAGAAAAGAGTTTGTGCAGTTGGTACAACTGTAATGAGAGCCTTAGAAAGTTCAGTGTCTTCAAACCAAACATTAAATGAGTTCGATGGTTGGACTAATAAGTATATTCACCCACCGCATGACTTTAGTATTGCAAATTGTATGATTACGAATTTTCATACGCCTAAGTCAACGTTATTAATGATGGTTGCGGCCTTTGCTGATTATGATTTTGTAATGAAAGCTTATGACGAAGCAGTAAAAGAAGGTTATAACTTTTATTCATATGGTGATGCCATGTTGATATTATAGTCATATAAAATTATAATTTGAAGAAGGATTTACTGTGTATAGTAAGTCCTTTTTTTATTTTAGCACTGTTTCATTTATTTAGTACATTTACCACACTTAAATTTTAGTTCACTTGATATCACAAACTACCATAAATAATGTGTTTGAAACCGCCCGTTTAGAGGAGGTGATTGGTGATTTTGTGCAATTGAAAAAAGCCGGTAGTAATTTTAAAGGGTTAAGTCCGTTTACAGATGAGCGTTCACCTAGTTTTATGGTGTCGCCAGTTAAACAAATCTGGAAAGATTTTTCATCAGGTAAAGGAGGTAATGTGGTCGCTTTTTTAATGGAGCATGAGCATTATTCTTACCCTGAGGCTATAAAGTATTTGGCAAAGAAATACAATATTGAAGTGGAGGAAACGGCGCAGTCTAATGAACAAAAAGAATTGGCTAGCGAACGGGAAAGCTTGTATTTGGTGTCTGAATATGCTCAAAAATATTTTTCTGATGTTCTGCACAATCAGGAGCAAGGTAAAGCTATTGGGTTGTCTTATTTTAAAGAACGCGGATTTACTCAAGAAACAATAGAGAAATTTAAGTTAGGATATGCTTTAGATCAGTGGGAAGCGTTTACCAAAACAGCTTTGAAAGAAGGCTATCAATTACAGTTTTTAGAAAAAACCGGACTCACCATTGTCAAAGGCGATAAACAGTTTGATCGTTTTAAAGGGCGTGTGTTATTTCCAATACATTCAATGAGTGGTAGAGTGTTAGGGTTTGGTGGTCGAATTTTAACTAACGATAAAAAAGCAGCAAAATACCTCAACTCTCCTGAAAGTGATATCTATCATAAAAGCAAAGTGTTGTATGGTATTTATCAAGCCAAACAAACCATAGCAAAAGAAGATAACTGTTATTTAGTTGAAGGCTATACAGATGTGATTCAAATGCATCAAACGGGTATTCATAATGTTGTAGCCTCATCGGGTACGGCACTAACTAATGATCAGATACGGTTATTGAATAGGCTAACCAAGAATATCACAATTCTGTTTGATGGTGATGCAGCAGGGATGCGCGCGTCGTTACGAGGGGTAGATTTAATTTTGGAGCAGGGAATGAACGTGCGAATTTGCACCTTTCCAGAAGGAGAAGATCCTGATTCATTTGCTAAAAAGACCTCTTATGAAGATTTGGTGTTGTACTTTGAAACCAACTCTAAAGATTTTATCGCATTTAAAGCGGACTTACTTAATGAGGAAGCAAAAAATGACCCAATAAAGAAGGCAGAAACAATTCGAGAAATCATTACTAGTATTTCTAAAATTCCAGATACAATTAAACGTGAGTTGTATATAAAGGAATGTGCTAGAATTATGAGTATTTCAGAACAGGTGTTGTTTTCAACCTTAGCTCAATTGTCTAATTCTGAAGCTCGGTCAAATAAAATGCCAACAAAATCTCAACAAAGCTTTGATGTTGTTCATAAATCAAAACAGCAGGTAAGTAAAGTTGATGAGCAATATGAGTTAGAGCGCAAAATAATTCAAATATTATTGTTGTATGCCACAGTAGAAACTGAGTTTGAAGAGTTTTATTTGAAAGAAAATGATGCCGGTGAGTTGGTGTTAGAAAAAGATGTTGAGTCAAATATAGTACATCAAAAAATCTTTTTAAGCTTGCAGGAAGATGAGGTAGAGTTTACTAATGAGCAGTTTCAGACCTTATATTATAAGCTTGTTGAGGTGTTTCAAAATGACAATAAATTGCAAATAGATCAATTTATAAATGTCTTAGAGCCTGTGTTGGCTAGTGAAGTGACTTCAATATTAATGAATGAAGAACGTTATACATTAAACGACTGGGAACGACAAAACATATTTCCGATAAAAAAAGAAGATAACATCTCTCGTTTAGTGAGTGAAAACATATTGTCTTTACGTCGTTTTTTAGTGACTAAAAAAATTAATGAGTTGGCAAAATCGGTGTCTCAAGAAGTTTCTAATACAGAGATTATCCAAGAAATTATGGATTATACGGCATTGAAAAAGCTGCTTTCTGAAAAATTAAATAGAGTGCTGTAAATTAATACAGGTCTTTTGGAATTTCGCAAACAGGTATAGGTTGCATTTTATGTTGGTTACGTCTGTTGTAACTTGTGTAGATGTTAAATACGTCTAATTCTCTTCCTGAAAAATCATCAGCAGTTTTTCCTTCATCGTGCATTTTCATAGCCCATTCTAGTTCATCATAGTTTGCGCCAATTTGATCTTCATCACTTCTAGCATCACCAAATAACCCGTCAGACGGTTTTGCTATTTTAATGCTGTTACAAACGCCTAAGGTTTCAGCTAATAAATAGACTTCAGATTTCATCAGGTCAGCAATCGGGCTTAAGTCTACTCCGCCATCGCCATATTTGGTGTAAAATCCAACACCAAAATCTTCTACTTTGTTTCCAGTTCCAGCAACAAGCCTGCCTAATAGCCCAGCGTAATAATACAACGTGGTCATGCGTAAACGTGCTCTGGTATTGGCAAGAGCCATATCAACAACGTCTTGTTTGCCTTCTAGAGATACTTCTGTTTTGAATTCTTCAAACACAGGAGTCAAATCAGCTCTTGTGTCGGTGACATTCGGGAAACGGTTTTTCAAATCGGCAATATGCTCTTGAGCTCTGCTAACATGACTAGGGGCCTGATGAATCGGCATTTCAATACACAATACAGGAAGTCCGGTTTTTGCACATAGTGTAGAGGTTACGGCTGAATCTATACCGCCAGAAATTCCCACAACAAAACCGTTAACATTAGCTTTGTTAGCATAATCTTTTAACCAGTTTACAATATGATTGATGACTTTTTCTGTTTGCATAATGACTTTCTTTATGATTGTTGTTTAAGTAACAATCTATTGTTTAAATTTGTCTTGCTCGAAAATAATTATTATTTCTAACACTTGTAAAATTTTAGAAATGTTTTTTCGTTATGTTTATTAATACAAAGAAAAATATGTTGCAGAAGTTGTTTTTATCAATACTTTTTATGGGGATACTATCGTGTTCTGATGACTATAAAACGCCAGAAGATATCTCAAGTATTGAAATGGATGTTAAGGTGAAACGTTTTGATAAAGATTTTCTGAATGCTAATGTGAATTCGTTTGGAGACCTGAAGCGTAACTATCCATATTTTATCCCTCGTAATATTTCTAATGTTGACAGTTTATGGCGAGAAAAGAAACTGGATACCATAGAGCAGGAGTTGCTAACTGAATCGGTGAAAAAATTCCCAGATTTTGATAAGCAAACAGCGGAGTTAAACTTGCTATTCAAGCATATAAAATATAATTTCCCCGAATTTGAAACTCCTGAAGTGGTTACCTCAACATCTATGGTGTCGTATCGAGATAAAATATTGTTGCAAAATAATATTTTATTGATTGCTATAGACACATATTTAGGTGCTGACCATAAGTTTTATGCTGGGATTCCTCAATACATTTCTGCTCAATTAAAAGAAGAATTATTGGTGTCTGATGTGGCAGAAGTATATGCTAAACAGTATGTGCATACAAGTAATGAGCGCTCTTTTTTAGCGCAGATGATTTATTTTGGTAAGCTGTTGTATTTAAAAGATAAGTTCATGCCTTTTCAGTCTGAATATAGGCGAATTGGATATTCAGAAGAGGAGTTGAATTGGGCTAAAGCAAATGAGTCTGAAATTTGGAGTTATTTTATAGAAAAGGATATTCTATTTAGTACAGATACCGCTTTAGCTGGGCGTTTTATTGCCCCTGCACCATTTTCTAAGTTTTATTTAGAGTTAGATAGTGAATCGCCAGGAATGTTAGGGCGCTATATAGGTTGGCAGATTGTCAGGTCATTTATGAAAAAGAATGATGTATCTTTGCGCGAACTTGCTACAATGAGTAGTAAAGAATTGTTTGATAAATCTAAATACAAACCAGAACAATAATGTCAAAAATTACTTCAGAAATAGTACTTAATATTGAACTTGATGAAAACAGAGTTCCAGAACAATTAAGTTTTACTGCTAAAGATGGTGGTGTAGAAAATCAGGCGTCTAAGGCTATGATGCTATCTGTATGGGATGCCGAAAAACAGGAGTCTTTACGTATTGATTTGTGGACTAAAGATATGCCAGTAGATCAAATGAAGGTGTTTTTTCATCAAACTTTAGTGAGTATGTCAGAGTCATACCAACGTGCTACACAAGATGAAAAAATGGCTCTAACCATGAAAGACTTTTGTGATTACTTTGCAGAAAAATTAGAGTTAAAAAAGTAAACTAAAAAAGCCCTATTGTTATTAGGGCTTTTTTTTATGAATTGTTCATGGAGTTGTTAATAGCGTCAATGTAATTGAGTAGCTCTTCTTTTCCGTGGTAATTGCTTGAAGAAGTTACAAAGTGTTGTGGACATTCTTCCCAAGTCTCTAGCATAATCTCTCTATATCTAGCAACGTTACGCTTTAAAGCTTCAGGTTTTAGTTTATCGGCTTTAGTGAAAATGATGTTAAAAGGTACCTGATTGATACCCAACCACTCCATAAACTCCAAGTCAACTTTTTGTGGTTCATGTCTACAGTCAACTAACACAAAAGCACAAAGCATCTGTTCACGTTTTTCGAAATAATCGGTAATAAATTTCTGAAATGTTTTTTTAGATTTTTTTGATACTCGTGCATACCCGTACCCAGGTAAATCAACTAAAAACCAATTTTTATTAATGATAAAATGATTGATGAGTTGTGTTTTTCCTGGTTTTCCTGAAGTTTTTGCTAAACTTTTTTTGTTGGTAAGCATGTTGATAAGCGATGACTTACCTACGTTAGAACGCCCTATAAACGCATATTCAGGTAACCTGTCTTTTGGGCATTTGGCAACTACAGAGTTGCTCACTACAAATTCAGCAGATTTAATTTTCATATCAAGATTCCGTTATTTGTGGTTGTGAGCTGTATGTTATAGTTGTCTGTCTGTTAGCCATTTGTCAAGAAGGCTATTAAATGTGTCAGGATGTTCCATCATAGCGGCGTGTCCGCATTTATCAATCCAATATAAATTTGAATCAGGAAGTAATTCATGAAATTCATCAGCAACATTTGGTGGAGTAACGGTATCGTTTTTCCCCCAAATGATACATGTAGGTTGCGTCATGTTTGGCAAATCCTTAGCCATATTGTGTCTGATGGCACTTTTTGCAATAGCTAAAGTTCTGATTAATTTGTTTCTATCATTAACCGTGTCATACACTTCATCAACAATTTCTTTGGTGGCAATTTTCGGATCGTAGAATACGTCTTCTGCTTTTTTCTTGATGAAGTCATAATCCCCTCGTTTAGGGTATCCGCTCCCCATAGCACTTTCATATAAACCTGAACTCCCTGTAATAACTAACGCTTTAACGTATTCAGGGTACATTTTAGAAAAATACAATCCTATGTGTCCGCCCAATGAATTCCCGAGTAAAATGACATTATTCAGGCCTTTATGGTCAAGAAAATCTTTAACGTAATTGGCGTAGCTCTTTACATTAGTTTTCAATAAAGATAGCTTGTATATAGGTAATTCCGGAATGATGATTTTATAGCCTTTTTTAGGAAAATAATTTGTGACCCCTTCAAAATTACTTAATCCTCCCATCAAGCCGTGTAACACGACAATTGGTGTGCCTTCACCGGCTTCGATAAAATTATATTCCTTTTCTTTTTTCAGTGTAAACTTCATAACATAATGTTGTACAATTAGCCGTTGTAATATTGGTTAAAGCTAATGTTTACTAGTTGGCAAATCTACGCTTTTTTTTTGACATGGCTTGAACTGTATTATGCTTGTTGTTATGAATTCGTTAAGGTTTTTAACAGTCTCATTATGCAGTATTTACAGTATTTGGGTGTGTAGGTGGTAAAACTTATTAACAAAGTGGGGTAATGTGGTAAAATGTGGTAAAATTCTTCATATCTTTGAAAAAAGAATAGACGAGTTAAATAGCGTGATAAATTTAATAGGGACATACGAATGTAAAATTGATGCTAAGGGACGTGTGATGCTACCTGCTGCATTGAAAAAGCAGTTGTCACCTGTTTTGGAAAATGGATTTGTATTGAAGAGATCTGTTTTTCAACCATGTTTAGAATTGTACCCTATTGAAGAATGGAATGTGTTAATGCAGAAAGTCAACAAACTTAACAGGTTTGATAGGAAGAATAATGACTTTGTAAGGCGATTAACTGCAGGAGTGAAAATGATTGAATTGGACAGCTCTGGAAGGTTATTGGTTGCAAAAGATTTGATTGGATATTCAGGATTGGAGAAAGAAATTGTGATTTCTTCAGCAGTGAATATTCTTGAAATATGGGACAAAGAGAAATACGAAGAAGTTATAGATGACGCAACGGGGTCATTCGCTGATTTGGCAGAAGAAGTAATGGGAAGTAAAAACGACGATTTAGATGGAATATCATAATCCGGTATTGTTAAAGGAAACTGTTGATGGGTTAAATATTAATCCTGATGGAGTGTATGTAGATGTAACGTTTGGTGGTGGTGGCCATTCAAAAGAAATCTTGTCTCGTTTAAGTAGTAAAGGGCGTTTGTTTGCATTTGATCAAGATGAAGATGCGTTAAATAATGCTATTGATGACGAGCGATTTACGTTAATACATGAAAATTTTAGGTTTATAAAACGATTTTTAAGGTTTCATGGTGTAAGAAAAGTAGATGGGATTCTTGGTGATTTTGGTGTGTCGTCACATCAATTTGATGAAGCAGGTAGAGGGTTTTCTATTCGTTTTGACGCAGAGTTGGATATGAGAATGAGTAAGAAAATGTCAACGTCAGCTTATGAAGTTGTAAATGATTATACCGAAGAAGATCTAAGGCGCATGTTTTCTGTATATGGCGAATTGACCAATGCAAAAGCTATTGCGGCAAAAATTGTAGCGTCTCGTGATGAAGAAATTAAAACTATTGCTGATTTAAAAACTGTAGTGAGTAGTTTTTTACCTAAAGATGCAGAGCATAAGGTCTTGGCAAAAATCTTTCAGGCAATTAGAATAGAGGTTAATGAGGAGTTGGCGGTGATTGAAGAGTTCTTGTTGCAAACTCCAGAATTATTAGATGTTGGAGGGCGTTTAAGCTTGATCTCGTATCATTCGTTAGAAGATAGATTGGTGAAGCGCTTTATTAGGGGTGGTATGTTTGAAGGGGAGCCAGAAAAAGATTTTTACGGAAACATTTCTGTTCCTTTTAAGAAAAAAGGGAAGATGATTGTGCCTTCGCAAGAGGAAATAAAGATAAATAACCGAGCGAGAAGTGCAAAACTCAGAATAGCAGAACGCATTGAAGACTAAAATTGTAAACATATTAAAAGGGCGCTTTTTAGTTGATGACGATGCTGTAAAACACTGGAGGTTTATTGGGTTTACAATACTCTTGGTTTTAATTATGATTGCGAGTTCTCATAATGCAGAAAATAAAGTGTATGAGATTGGTAAATTGGATAAAAAGGTGAAAGAGTTGAGGTCTGAATATGTTGATTTGAGATCGCAATTAATGAAGTTGAAAATGGAGTCAAAGGTGTCAGAAAAAATGTTGGTTCGCGGGTTAAAATCTTCAGAAGAGCCACCAAAAAAAATACGAGTAATAGAAAAATAGTTTGGTTGTGTCAGTCACCAATAAGCACATATTGAATAGGTTGTATCTAGTGGTCCTAACGTTTTTAGTGATCGCACTTTGTATTGTGTACAAATTGATAAGTATTCAATATGTACATGGTGACAAGTATAGGGATTTGGCCTTGCAACGAACAGTTAAAAAAGATGTTATTAAGGCAAATAGGGGGAGTATTTATGCAGATGACGGAAGCCTGTTGGCTACCTCAGTGCCTAAATATGATATCCGTTTTGATGCGGTTACTGTATCTGAAAATAATTTTGTAAACAATCTAAACCCGTTATGTGATTCGTTGGAATTGTTGTTGGGTAAAAGTGCATCGTACTATAAATCAAAATTAAAGAAGGCACGACGAAACAAGAATAGGTACACATTAATAGCTAGAAATTTAGGATATTCAGAATACATCAAAATTAAAGGGTTTCCAATATTCAATCTAGGAGCTTATAAGGGCGGTATAATAGTAGAACAACATACAATTAGAGAGCATCCAATAGCAGAAATTGCTCGTAGAACAATTGGTTGGCAAGGTTCTGGAGCTGGGATAGAAGGAGCGTACGGAGAGGCTTATCTTAAAGGAGTAGATGGTAAACGACTAAAACAAAAAATAGCCAAAGGACAATATAAACCTATAAATGATGAAAATGAGATAGAGCCTAAAAATGGTTTAGATGTTGTGTCTACAATCAATGTCAATATTCAAGATATAGCTCATCATGCATTGTTAAAACAATTAGAAAAATTTGAGGCAGAGCACGGAACAGTTGTGGTTATGGAAACTGCCACTGGAGAAGTTAAAGCGATTTCAAATTTAAAACGAAATTCTAAAGGGTATTACACTGAGCAATTAAATCATGCTGTTGGTGAATCTCATGAGCCAGGGTCTACATTTAAGTTAATGGTTATGGTGGCGGCTTTAGAAGATAAGGCTATAGATTCAAGTACGGTTGTAGATACAGAAAAAGGAGTGTTGACATTCTACGGGAAACACGTGCGAGATTCTAGAAAAGGCGGGTATGGAAAAATTTCTGCAGCACGTGCTTTTGAAGTGTCTTCAAATACAGGGTTTGTAAAAATAGTGCAAAGAGGATTTAAGAATGATCCTGAACGATTTGTTAACCGTCTCTACAATATGGGGTTAAATGAAAAGTTGGGGCTTTCTATAAAAGGAGAGGGAAGACCTATGATTCCACATCCGAATGATAGAATATGGAGCGGTATATCGTTGCCATGGATGGCCTATGGTTATGGGGTGTCTTTAACGCCATTGCAAACATTAACATTTTACAATGCTATTGCAAATAATGGTGAAATGGTTAAGCCGCGTTTTGTTAAGGAAATTAGAGATTTTAAAAGTAGTCAGCCAATAGAAGTGTTTGAAAAGGAGATTTTAAATCCTAAAATATGTTCTGATGCTACTATAGGAAAAGTAAAAGAAATGATGAAAAATGTTGTAGTTCGTGGTACTGCAGCAAATATTTATTCTAAAGATTTTTCTATGGCAGGTAAAACCGGTACTTGTACAACTGACTATGGTGATAAAAAAGCTAAAAAGCAATATATAGCGTCGTTTTCAGGTTATTTTCCAGCAGAAAATCCTAAATATTCATGTATCGTAGTTATTCATAAACCTAAGACGTCTATAGGTTATTATGGTAATGTTGTAGCGGCACCAGTGTTTAAAACAATTGCTCAAAAAATATATACAGATACCCCTTTAGTAGATGAGGTAGATATGGATTTTTCTGGTGATACGGCATTAAATAAAAACTACGAAGAGTATTTAGTACGTAGTAGAAAAGAATATAAAACTGTGCCAAATGTAGTTGGTATGAGTGGTATGGATGCCGTGTCGTTTTTGGAAAACTTAGGAATGAGGGTGTTTGTGAAGGGAAATGGAAAAGTGAAAAAGCAATCCTTAAATGTTGGAGAGAAAATAACAACAGCTAAAGAAATTGTATTGGAATTATCGTGAAAAATTTAAAAGACATATTGTATAAAGTGGCCATTGAGGCGATGGTAGGAGATTCAGATGTTCAAGTGTCAAAAATTGAATTTGATTCTAGAACCATTGCTTCAAATGATGTGTTTGTTGCTTTAAAAGGGACATTAGTTGATGGACATGAGTATATTTCTGTAGCTATTTCAAATGGCGCAAAGGTTGTAGTGTGTGAAGTAATGCCAGAACTTAGACAGAGTGAAATCACTTATGTTAAAGTAGCAGATACAAATTTGGCTTTAGCAGTAATTTCAGCAAATTATTATGGTAATCCATCGGAACAATTGCAGTTAGTTGGAGTTACTGGGACTAATGGGAAAACAACAATAGCTACATTATTGTATCAGCAATTTAAAAATGCAGGATATAAAGTTGGTTTGCTTTCTACGGTAAGAATTATGGTGGACGATGTAGAATATAAGGCTACACATACTACACCAGACTCGCTAACAATAAATAAATATTTGCAATTGATGAATGATGCTGGAGTTGAGTATTGCTTTATGGAAGTAAGTTCACACGGGATTCATCAAAAAAGAACAACAGGATTACATTTTAGAGGTGGGATTTTTACCAATTTATCACATGATCATTTAGATTATCACGACACATTTGCTGAGTATAGAGATGTGAAAAAAGCGTTTTTTGATCAACTGCCTAAATCGGCGTTTGCCTTAACCAACATAGATGATAAAAATGGTGAGGTGATGCTACAAAATACAAAAGCAAAAAAAGTAAGTTATGCATTAAAAAGTTATGCTGACTATAAAACTCAAATTCTCGAAAATCAGTTTTCAGGATTGCTTTTGAAAATAAATGGTAATGAGGTTTGGACGAAGCTTATCGGGAGTTTTAATGCGTATAATTTGTTAGCTATATATGCTACAAGTGATTTACTAGGTTTAGAAAATCAAGAGAATTTACGTTTAATCAGTCTGTTAGAAAATGTAAGCGGTCGGTTTGAATATATAGTGTCAAAAGAGAAAAAAATAACAACAATTGTTGATTATGCCCATACACCAGACGCCTTGAAAAATGTGTTGGAAACCATCAATAATATCAGGACTGGTAATGAGCAATTAATTACTGTTGTAGGTTGTGGAGGGGATAGAGACAAAAGTAAGCGTCCGAAAATGGCAAATATTGCTTCGGTTATGAGTACAAAAGCGGTGTTTACAAGTGATAACCCGAGAACGGAAAATCCTGAGGCAATTATTGAAGATATGGAAGCTGGTGTTGCTCCAGAGAATTATAATAAAACACTAGCGATTACAAACAGAAAACAAGCAATTAAGTCGGCTTGTCAAATGGCAGATAGCAATGATATCATCTTGATTGCTGGTAAAGGTCATGAAACATACCAAGAAATTAATGGAGTGCGTCATGATTTTGATGATTTAAAAATTGTAACCGAATTATTAACTCAATTAAATAAATAAGCAGAACAATGTTATACTATTTATTTGAATACTTAGAACAACAATACCAATTGCCGGGAGCATCGGTATTTCAGTTCATATCGTTTAGAGCTGCATTGGCAGTAATTGTATCCTTATTAATTTCAATGATTTTCGGTAAGAATATTATCAATTATTTACGAAATCAACAAATTGGAGAAACAGTAAGAGACTTAGGTTTAGAAGGGCAAAAGCAAAAGCAAGGTACGCCAACTATGGGCGGTATAATCATTATTATAGCGACGTTAATTCCGGTATTGTTATTTGCAAAATTAGACAATGTATATGTCATCTTATTAGTTGTGACAACACTATGGATGGGAACGATAGGTTTTATTGATGATTATATTAAGAAATTTAAAAACGATAAAGAAGGATTAAAAGGGAAGTTTAAAGTGTTAGGGCAAGTAGGGCTTGGACTGATTGTTGGTACGGTGTTGTATTTTAATGACAATGTAACCATTAAAGAACAAGTGCCAGAACAAGTGCAAACAGCAATGGTGAGTACAGGTAACACCATGATGTTACTGCATAATCCGGCTGTAAAGCAATTTCAACCTGAGACAAAATCTACAAAAACAACGATCCCTTTTTTAAAAAATAATGAGTTTGACTACGCCAGTGTGTTAACTGTTTTTAATGAAGATTGGGGAAAGTACGCATGGATAATTTTTATACCTGTTGTGATTTTCATTATCACTGCTGTGTCTAATGGAGCTAATCTTACCGATGGTATTGATGGTTTAGCGGCAGGAACATCTGTGATATCTGTTGTCGTGTTAGGGCTTTTTGCTTGGCTTTCAGGAAATATCATTTTCTCAGACTATCTAAACATCATGTACATTCCTAGGATTGGTGAAATGACCATTTTCGTTGGGGCATTTGTTGGGGCGTTAATTGGATTTTTATGGTATAACACATTCCCAGCCCAAGTATTTATGGGTGATACAGGAAGTTTAACTATTGGCGGAATTATAGCAGTTATCGCTATTGCAGTAAGGAAAGAATTATTAGTGCCAATTTTATGTGGTGTGTTTTTGGCTGAAAATTTATCGGTTGTGTTACAGGTGAGTTATTTTAAATACACCAAGAAAAAATACGGAGAAGGGAAACGTATTTTTTTAATGTCGCCATTACATCATCACTATCAGAAAAAGGGAATGCATGAAAGTAAAATTGTTAACCGATTTTGGATTGTAGCAATTATGCTTGCAGTAGTAACTATGGTAACTTTAAAACTGCGCTAATGAAAAGATTAGTTGTTTTAGGAGCTGGTGAAAGTGGTGTTGGTACTGCGTTATTAGGAAAGCAAAAAGGATATGAGGTTTTTGTTTCTGATAAAGGAGTAATTAAAGAAAATTACAAGCAAGTTCTTATAGATAACGCTATAGAATGGGAGCAACAACAGCACACTGAAACAAAGATTTTAAATGCTGATGTGGTTGTGAAGAGTCCGGGTATACCAGATAAAGTCGCTTTAATACAGCGGCTGTTAAACAAAGGTGTATCGGTGATTTCTGAAATAGAATTTGCATCGCAGTATACTGAGGCAACTCTTGTGGGTATAACAGGAAGTAATGGTAAAACTACCACTACATTGCTAACATATCACTTGTTGAAAAGCGAATTGAATATCGGTATTGCAGGCAATATAGGTGATAGTTTTGCTGGGCAAGTAGCACATAATTCTTATGACAATTATGTGTTAGAGTTGAGTAGTTTTCAGTTAGACGGAATTGACAATTTTAAGCCTCATATAGCGGTAATAACAAATTTATCTGAAGATCATTTAGATCGATACGATTATAAGTATGAGAATTACATCGCGTCTAAATTTAGAATAACAAAAAACCAAACAGCATCAGATTATTTAATTTATGATGCAGATGATAATGATATTGAAAAGTATGTAAATACACATGAGATTAAAGCAACTTTGATACCATTTTCATTGACTAAGAAACTAGAACAAGGGGTCTATATAGACAATAACGAAATAAAACTAACAATTAACGAAGAGACATTAACTATGCCAGTAAAAGACTTAGCATTAGAAGGGAAACACAATATTAAAAACGCCATGGCTTCTGCAGCTGTTGCTAATTTGTTGAAAATACGTAAAGCGACAATTCGTGAAAGTTTATCAAATTTTCAAGGTGTAGAACATCGTTTAGAACATGTGCTTCAAATACAAAATGTACAATATATAAATGATTCTAAAGCTACAAATGTGAATGCAGTATTTTATGCTTTAGATAGCATGCAAGCGCCTACAGTATGGATAGTTGGTGGGGTGGATAAAGGAAATGATTATACCGAGTTGCTGTCTTTGGTTAATGAAAAAGTTAAAGCAATTGTGTGTTTAGGTACAGATAATAAAAAAATTAAGCATGTATTTGAAAATACGGTTGAAACCTTAGTTGAAACAACGTCTATGGGTGAAGCTGTACAGATGGCGTATAAATTGGCAAATAAAGGTGATAATGTATTATTGTCTCCAGCGTGTGCGAGTTTTGATTTGTTTGAAAATTATGAAGACAGAGGACGTCAGTTTAAAACTGCAGTGAGAAAACTATAATTAATGAATACATTTCTAAAACATATTGGAGGAGATAAAGCGCTATGGGCTATGTTGGCCTTATTAGCAATGTTTTCCTTTTTGCCAGTGTATAGTGCAAGTAGTAACCTAGCAAATTTATATGGTAGTAATACATTTGTGTTATTATTAAAGCATGGTATACATTTAGTTTTAGGGTTTACAATATTGTTTGCAGTTCATAAAATAGATTACAATAAATTTAAAGGATTATCATGGATAATGCTATTTGTGGTTTTAGTGTTGTTAGTAGTCACGCTAGTTCAAGGTACAACCATAGGAGGAGCAAACGCGAGCAGATGGTTAAAGCTGCCAGGTATTCCCATGTCTTTCCAAACATCAACATTAGCAGCGGTAGTATTAATGGTGTATGTGGCAAGGTATCTTGCAAAGTTTAAAGATAAAGTTATAGTTTTTAAAGACAGTGTTATTGAGTTGTGGTTGCCAGTTCTGTTTGTAGTGGGATTAATTTTTCCAGCAAATTTATCAACCGCAGCATTAATATTTTCAATGGTACTAGTTTTGGTGTTTTTAGGTAGGTATCCGCTAAAGTATATCGGAATAGTTATTGGTGCAGGAACACTGTTAGTACTATTGTTTGTGTTGTCTGCAAAAGCATTTCCTGAAGCATTTCCTAACCGTGTTGATACATGGATGTCTAGAATTGAAAATTTTTCTAACAACGAAGATACTGAAGAAGATTATCAAATAGAACGCGCAAAAACGGCAATAGCTTCCGGTGAGTTATTTGGTTTAGGGCCAGGTAAAAGTGTGCAGAAAAACTTTTTGCCACAATCATCTTCAGATTTTATTTACGCGATCATTGTTGAAGAATGGGGGTTAGTTGCGGGGGTAGTTATTGTGTTGTTTTATTTAATTGTGCTGTATAGGTTGGTCATCATATTAAATAAATCTGAAACTGTATTTGGGAAATTGTTGGTGGCTGGAGTAGGCTTGCCAATTATTTTTCAAGCCTTAATAAACATGGGGGTTGCTGTAGAGTTGTTTCCAGTTACTGGGCAAACATTACCGTTAATAAGTTCTGGTGGGACATCAATTTGGATGACCTGTTTAGCTTTTGGAATAATATTAAGTGTGAGTAGAGCGCCACAAAAAACAAAAAATAAAACAAAAACGGATAACGGAAATCCGTTAGAGGTGTTAGAAAACGTTGTGTAGGTATGAAAAAGTTAAAAGTCATAGTTTCTGGAGGTGGTACAGGAGGACATATATATCCTGCAATAGCAATTGCTAATGAAATAAAAGACCGATATCCTTATGCAGAGTTTTTATTTGTAGGTGCTAAGGATAGAATGGAGATGGAAAAAGTACCAGCTTCTGGTTATGATATTGAAGGGTTATGGATTTCTGGTATTGACCGCAAGTTGCTATCTAAAAATAACATGTTATTTCCTTTTAAGCTCATGAGTAGTTTGTGGAAAGCAAAAAAAATAGTGAAGGAATTTCAGCCAGATATAACAATAGGAACAGGAGGTTTTGCAAGCGGACCATTATTATATATGGCTAACTCTAAAGGAGTGCCAACTTTAATTCAAGAGCAGAATTCATTTCCTGGTATAACAAACAAGTTGTTGGCAAAAAAAGCAAAAACGATTTGTGTAGCGTATGATAAGTTAGAGCGCTTTTTTCCTAAGAATAAACTTGTAAAAACAGGAAATCCTGTACGTCAAGATTTGTTAGAAATTGAATCAAAACGTCAAGAAGCGCTTGAGTTTTTTAAGTTAGATGCCAACAAACAAACTATTTTGGTGTTAGGTGGGAGCTTAGGAGCAAGACGCATCAATCAGTTGATAGAAAAAGAGTTGCCATTTTTTGACAATGAAAATGTACAAGTCATATGGCAAACCGGGCAATTGTATATAGAGGCGTATAATAAATACGATGAGAAAGAATATGTGCAAACCCATGCGTTTTTAAATAGGATGGATTTGGCATATGCAGCAGCAGATGTTATCATTTCTAGAGCAGGCGCAAGTTCAGTATCTGAATTGTGTATTGTGGGTAAACCTGTAATTTTTATACCAAGTCCTAATGTGTCGGAAGACCATCAGACTAAAAACGCTTTAGCTATTACAGATAAAAATGCTGGAGTATTGATTAGAGAAACGGAATTAGACGTAGATTTCCAAAAGAAATGTCAAGAGGTTTTAGATAACGATGACTTAAAAGCGTCATTATCTCGTGCTATTAAAAGTTTAGCGCTTGAAAATGCAACACAAGCGATAGTAAATGAAGTTGAAAAATTGATAAACCACTAGTGAATTTAAATCAGATACATAACGTTTATTTTGTAGGTATTGGAGGTATTGGTATGAGTGCCTTAGCTAGATATTTTCGTCATATAGGAAAAAATGTGGCAGGCTACGATAAAACGCCAACTAAAATAACTTCAAATTTAATTGACTTAGGGATTGACGTGCATTTTGAGGAAGATGTTGATCTTATAGATAATACATTTAAAAATATAGAGACTACGTTGGTAGTGTATACGCCAGCAGTCCACGCATCTCAAAAAGAGTTAGTCTTTTTTAAGACAAATGAATTTGTGGTTAAAAAAAGAGCCGAAGTACTGGGGTTAATTACTGAAAGTACGTTTTGTTTTGCTGTTGCAGGAACGCACGGTAAAACCACTACGTCAAGTATATTAGGGCATTTGCTAAAAGTTTGTAATGCAGATATGACTGCTTTTTTAGGAGGGATAACAGAAAATTACCATTCAAATTTAATTGTGAATGGAAGTGAAATGTCTGTGGTTGAAGCAGATGAATTCGATCGATCGTTTTTGCAATTAACACCAGATGTAGCGTGCGTTACATCTATGGATGCAGATCATTTAGATATTTATGGTCAGGCTGACGAATTAGAGAAAAGTTTCGTTGAGTTTTCTAATAAGTTAGCAGACAAATCAAAGCTTTTTGTGAAAGAAGGTTTGAACTTACCAGGTAAAACATATGGGGTTAATGCGACAAGTGATTATAGTGTTCAGGATGTGAATATTGTAAACGGGTCATATCATTTTAGCATCAAAACTCCAGATGAATTAATTGAAAATGTTGAGTTTAATTTACCAGGGCAACATAATTTGTCAAATGCATTAGTGGCTTTTGCAATGGCATATGATTACGGTTTTGATGTTGAAAAATTAATACAAGGTATGGCATCGTTTAAAGGGGTAGAGCGTAGGTTTACTTATCATCTTAAAACAGATGAATTGGTGTTTATTGATGATTACGCACACCATCCAACAGAAATTGATGCCGTGTATCAGGCAGTTACAGAAATGTATCCTTCGGAAAAGGTTATGGCAATATTTCAGCCACATTTGTTTAGTAGAACTCAAGATTTTGCAGACGACTTTGCAAAGAGTTTAAGTCAGTTTGATGAGGTGTGTTTACTTGATATTTATCCCGCAAGAGAGGAGCCTATAAAAGGGGTGACATCAGAATGGTTGTTGAGTAAAATGACGAATAAAAAAGTGAAGGTTATTCAGAAAAATGAAATGGTTTCAGAAATTAAATCATCTGAAGCAAAAATAATATTAACAATTGGTGCTGGAGATATTGGTGCTGAGGTATCAGGAATTGTAAGAGGAATTAGTTAGTTATTGATAATGAGTAAGTTGTTTAAAAATACACGAATTTCAAAAACGATGGTGTTAAATACCAAATTGATGCTGTTGGTAATATTGATGGTTTTCTTATCTGCCTTTGCATCAGAGAGAAACGCCAATAGATTTTTGTCTTCTACACCAATAATTTTTGAAAACCCAAATCAACCTCTTATTTCTGAAGAAACGGTTAATAAGTTGTTAATACAAAATAAAGGAAGCCTTAAAAATATAAGAAAAGTAGCCTTAGATTTGAATAAATTAGAAAATGAGCTAATTGCCAATCCATATATCAGAACGTCAAATGTGTATGTGTCTGTTAATGGGGAGGTTGGAGTTGATGTTTTACAAAAAAAGCCACTTGCAAGAGTGCTTGCAAACAAAGCTTTTTATATTGACGAGGAAGGTGAAAAGATGCCTACTTCGCCAAATTTTTCTGTGCGAGTACCTTTGGTCTCAGGTCAAGTTGATAAAAACAACCTTACAGATGTATATAAACTGCTAAAAAGCATTGCCTCAGATGAGTTTTTTAGTAAGGAAGTTGAAGGAGTAATTGTAACGAAAAATAAATACACGCTTTTAGTGAGAGAGTTTGACTTTCTTATTGATTTTGGAACAACAGAACATAGAGATGTTAAAATACAAAACTTTAAAGCGTTCTATAAAAAAGCACTAAAAGACAAAACGATAGAATCGTATAATAGAGTTAATTTACAAATTGCATCACAAGTAATTTGCACCAAAAAATAAACTATGGAAGACAATAAAGTAGCAGTTGGTTTAGACATAGGTACTACAAAAATTGTGGCGATGATTGGCCGTGAAAATGAGTACAATAAATTGGAAGTTCTTGGGATAGGGAAAACCAAAAGTCTTGGTGTACATAGAGGTGTTGTAAATAACATCACTCAAACTATTCAGTCAATCCAACAAGCTGTACAAGAAGCTGAAATGTCTTCAGGTATGAAAATTGAAGATGTTGTAGTGGGTATTGCTGGTCAGCATATTAGAAGTATTCAGCATAGTGATTATATTACTAGAGCTAATTCTGATGAAGTTATTGACGAAAGTGATATTGAAGCCTTGATAAATCAAGTGCATAAGTTGGTCATGTTACCTGGTGAAGAAATTATTCATGTGTTACCACAAGAGTTTAAAATTGATGGTCAAGCAGAAATTAAGGAGCCTCGTGGAATGTATGGTGGTAGATTAGAAGCTAATTTTCATGTGGTAGTTGGGCAAATTGCATCTATTAGAAACATTGGAAGATGTGTAACAAATGCTGGATTAGGATTGGCAGGGATCACATTAGAACCATTATCGTCTGCAAATGCAGTACTAAGTCAAGAAGAAAAAGAAGCTGGAGTTGCATTAATTGATATTGGAGGAGGAACTACTGATTTGGCAATATTTAAAGACGGAATCATTCGTCATACAGCGGTTATCCCTTTTGGAGGTAATGTGATAACTGAAGATATAAAAGAAGGTTGTTCAATAATTGAAAAACAAGCAGAACTTTTAAAAGTAAAATTTGGTTCTGCATGGCCAGGAGAAAATAAAGACAATGAAATTGTATCAATTCCAGGATTACGCGGACGTGAACCAAAAGAAATATCATTAAAAAATCTTTCAAAAATCATTCATGCTAGAGTGGTTGAAATTATCGAACAGGTTTTTGCTGAGATTAAAAATTATGGTCATGAAGAACAAAAGAAAAAACTTATTGCAGGTATTGTTTTAACAGGTGGAGGATCACAGTTAAAACATATCAAGCAATTAACAGAATATATTACAGGTATGGATACCAGAATTGGTTATCCGAATGAGCATTTGGCTGGAGCGTCTGAAGAAAAAACAACGAGTCCGTTATATGCTACAGCAGTAGGGTTGGTTATGAATGCCGTTGAAGTACAGGCTAAAACACAGCCAGAAACACCTGAGTTTAACGAGCCAAAAGAAGAAAAAGAATCACCTTCAAAAGTAGTTGAAGGTGAAATTTCGCCGCCAGATGGTCCAAGTGGTGAGGAGCCGGATACTGAAGAGCAAGATAATGTTAAGAAAAGCATTTTTGTGAGTATTTCAGATAGGATAAAACAATTTTTAGATAGCGCAGAGTAGTTGGTGCTGTAAACAAAGTATTACAAGAATAGAATTAAGCAATTTATGAGTAGTAACACAGAATTTGGGGGAATTTCATTTGATTTACCAAAAAATCAATCAAATGTCATAAAAGTTATTGGAGTTGGTGGTGGTGGTAGTAATGCCATTAATCACATGTTTCAGTCTGGTATTAAAGGTGTTGACTTTGTGATCTGTAATACAGATTCACAAGCGTTGGACAATAGTCCGATACCAAACAAAATTCAACTAGGGGTGTCTTTAACTGAAGGACTTGGTGCTGGAGCTAATCCTGATGTTGGAGAGCAAGCAGCGATAGAGAGTTTTGAAGATATAAGAACCATGCTTGACACCAATACAAAAATGGTGTTTATTACTGCTGGAATGGGAGGAGGAACAGGAACTGGAGCTGCGCCAATCATTGCAAAAATGGCAAAAGAATTGGACGTGTTAACCGTAGGGATTGTTACTGTACCGTTTCAATTTGAAGGAAAAATGCGTAATGAACAAGCGCAAATAGGAGTAGAAAAACTAAGAAAAGAAGTTGACTCTCTAATTGTTATAAACAATAATAAGTTGCGTGAAGTGTATGGGAATTTAGGTTTTAAAGCCGGATTCGCAAAAGCTGATGAAGTGTTAGCGACAGCTGCAAAAGGAATAGCAGAAGTTATCACGCATCACTACATGCAAAATATTGACCTTAGAGATGCAAGAACTGTACTGTCAGAGAGTGGTAGTGCAATTATGGGGTCTGCAACGGCATCTGGAGCAAATAGAGCTAATGAAGCGATATTTAAAGCGCTAGATTCACCATTATTGAATGATAATAAAATTACCGGAGCTAAAAACGTATTGTTGTTAATTATTTCTGGCGCAGAAGAAATTACCATTGATGAAATTGGTGAAATAAACGAGCACATTCAAAGTGAAGCTGGTAATGGTGCTAATATTATAATGGGGGTTGGTGAAGATGAAAAGCTAGGAAGTGAGATATCTGTAACGATAATTGCTACTGGTTTTGATGCCGATCAGCAAGATGATATTGTTAATACAGAAGCTAAAAAAATCATTCATACTTTAGAGGCTAATCAAACTGCAACTCAGGTGCTTTCTGCTAAAAATGTGATTTCTGATATTGAATTGCCAAAATCGATAGAAACTCCAGTAGAAAAAGTTGAGCCAGTAATAACACATACGCTTTTTGATGATGAAGTGATTGATGAAATCACGGTGAAAGAAGAGTTTACTGCTTTGGTGCCAACTTCAGAACTGATTAAAGATATTGATGTTACCTTTGAAGAGGTGTCTGTTCCTGTGATTAATAATGAAGAAGAGTTCGTGATTACTGACGTGACTAATGCTGCAGAAGAAACTCTTGAAATAGAAGAGACAGAGCAAGAACTATTTACTTTTGATGCTCCTGCTGTAACAAACGATGATCTATTTGAACTGGTGTCTGCTGTAAGTGAACCGGAAAAAATTGTTCATGAATTGGTAGAGGAAGATATCGCTTCAATAGATGTAAACGGCCCAATAAGTGTTGTGCCTGTAACTGAGCAAAATGAAGAAGGTATTACACGTTATAGTTTAGATTGCTCTGAACTTGAAGAAGAAACACCACAACAAGTTGTTACTGAAACGCTATCAGGAACAAATGACTTTGTGATTTCTTCTGTAGAACAAAAAGATACTGCAATTGTAAATGAAGAACCTACTGCTGTAGAGGTTGATCCGTTCAGTTCACCAATTTCTGATAGCTTAAAACTTCGTGCTGATGCAAGACGTAAAAAGCTTAAGGAATTCAATTATAAATTTCGTCATAATAACAACGTAGACGAAATTGAAAAAGAACCTGCGTATAAGCGCATGGGAATAGATTTAGCTGAAAATTCAGCAGTGAATCATAAAATATCACGTACAAGTATTGGTTTTGATAGTAATGATGATATTCAATTACGAACTAATAATTCATTCCTACATGATAATGTAGACTAATTAGTGCCATAATTAGTAGTAAATCCGAAATGGTCCTAGGACTATTTCGGATTTTATTTTTATATCTTTACGCACATAATTAAACACAATAAATACGATATATAATGGGATTACAAGCAGATGTCATGGCTAAAATGAAAGAAGCTATGAAAGCTAAAGATCAAGTAGTATTAACATCATTACGAGCTGTAAAAGCAGAATTGTTATTGGCGCAAACGGCTTCTGGCTCTAATGAAGGATTAACTGAGGCTGAGGAAATTAAGTTGATACAGAAATTGGTTAAGCAACGTAAGGATAGTGCTGCTATATTTGCAGAACAAAATAGAGCAGATTTGGCAGAGCCTGAATTGGCACAAGCAGAAGTAATCGCGCAATTTTTACCTGAGCAATTATCTGAAGAAGAGATAGAAAA
The DNA here is from genome assembly GCA_049609325.1 of Flavobacteriaceae bacterium. Lineage (GTDB taxonomy): Bacteria > Bacteroidota > Bacteroidia > Flavobacteriales > Flavobacteriaceae. The sequence goes on from JBMYYK010000006.1 coordinate 51,426, forward strand.
AGTTGTAAGTCAAGCTATAGAAACTTTAGAGGCAGAAGGAATGAAAGACATGGGGAAAGTTATGGCTGAAGTGAATAAACAAGTAGCTGGCCAGGCAGATGGAAAAACTATTTCTGTTATTGTAAAACAACAGTTAATGTAGTTAGAAAACTACTCAAGGCCTCGTAGTTCAACTGGATAGAATATCAGATTTCGGCTCTGAGGGTTGGAGGTTCGAATCCTCTCGAGGTCACAAAATATAAACGCCTTAACAACTAATATGTAGTAGTTAAGGCGTTTGTGTTTTGTTAGCTTTACAGATAAAGTATTATCGTTTAATTAGTTTCTCAAAACGAACCTTCATAATATCATGTTCGGTGAGCCAAGTTTTGGTTTTTAGAAATCCCACTTTTTGATATAATTGACATGCTGGAAAATTATCTTTACCAGTTTCTACAGTGAATAATTTTGAGTTGTAAGAATCAAAAACAAATGAGATTAATTTTTGAGCTATACCCTGCTTAAAATATTCAGGATGTACCACCAAACTTTGTATATGTGTAGAAGAATCATGGGGTTTTATTTCTGTTACTGCAACTAATACATCGTTTATATAGTAACCATAAAATGAATTTAGACTAGTTAAAAATTCATGAGTTTGACGTTGTAAAGGAGGAAAGTTAGTGGTGTTTAAAAGCTCTGCCTCTACTGCATATGACACTTGAAATATATCATATATAGCCTTAGCTACATAGATATTGGTGTGATCAATACGCTGAATCATTAATTCAGTTTGCTTTCCGGAAATAGCATGTTGATGTGTTTTGGAGTTATCCATTTCATTTTAGAAGTTTCTCCTTTAGCGTTGGTTATAAGAGTTTCAACACTGTTAGATTTTCTTTTAAATGAAATTGTATTGCCTTCTAATGTGATACGTTTTTCATTAGTCTTATTTGCAATCATAGTTAACATGATGTCTCTAAATTGTTTTACAGTTTCTTTATTTCCAATAGCAAACGTTTTGATGTCGTTTTTATCAGTGTTTTTAAAATCTTTATATGAAACCGTATAAAAATCGCTATTAGTGTTTTTATTAAGTTGTCCGATAAGGTTTCCAAGAAGACTGATTTTAGAAATTTGAACAGTCTCTTTAACCTCTAGTTTAACTTCAGTAATTTGTGCTGTTGCGCTCATTGAACAAAAGAATAGTGCTATAAGTGTGATGATTTTTTTCATGGTATTTTGTTGTTGGTTATAAAACGTCTCTAAAATATTAAAAAATGTGGATAATTACTGAGTCAGTGTGAAAAAAGTAACGCTGTTTGCAGAAGACAGAATTGTTTAAAGATTAATTATTGTAATGTTAGCTCTATATAGTATCTTGCTAGAGATATTTATTATATGGCAGAAGAAGAATCATATATAACACTACTCTTTATAGGGGCAATGACTATTGGCTTGGCACTATTTGTAGGTGTGCTGTTTTTAAAATTAATCGACCTTTTGTATTTGAATGTGTTTAAACGCCCTGCATGGGTGCATTTTTACTTAAGGAAAAAGCAGTTAAATGATCAGCAGAAGTATGTGTTGCGGCATAATTTCAAGTTCTATGAAAATCTTTCGTTGAAAAACAAAAAGCGATTCGAGCATCGTTTGGTGTGCTTTATGGAAGATAAAGAGTTTATTGCAAGAGAAGGCTTTCAATTTACAGAAGATAAAAAGTTGTTAATTTCTGCAACAGCAGTAATGCTGACTTTTGGTATGCGGAAATATTTATTACCAATTATAGCACGTATTTTAGTATATCCTGAAGAGTTTTATTCTACTACAGACGACCGTTATCACAAAGGAGAATTTAATCCGAAATTAAAAACACTTGTATTATCATGGAAAGACTTTGAAGAAGGATTTAGAATTGATGATGATAATTTAAATTTAGGAATTCATGAATTTACTCATGCCATACATTTTAATAGTATGCAAAGAGGTGATACGGCTTCAGTGGTGTTTTCAGATGGGTTTTCTGAATTGATAAGTTTATTGCGAAGTGACTTGAGTAATGGTAAACTCCAGAATTCAGGATTTATTAGAGAATATGCTTTTACCAATGAGTTTGAATTTTTGGCAGTTGTTGTGGAGAATTTTATAGAGTCGCCAAAAGAGTTTAAGCGTCAGTTTCCTAAACTGTATAAAAAAATCCAGCAAATGTTTAATTTTAGATTTGCTGGATATTAATACAGAAACAAATTCGTATTAAGAATTTGCCAATTGTTTTAAGTTTTTAATCGTACTTTTTTGGTCTTCAGATTTGAATACAAAACTTCCGGCCACTAAAACATCAGCACCAGCTTCTACAAGTTGTTTCGCGTTTTGGTCAGTTACACCACCGTCAATTTCAATTTTTGTAGAAGCTCCTTTGCGTGTAATTAAAGCTTTCAACTGTTTTACTTTATTATAAGTGTTTTCAATAAATGATTGTCCACCAAATCCTGGGTTTACACTCATGATACAAACCAAATCAATGTCATTAATGGTGTCTTCTAAAACATTAATATTCGTATGAGGGTTTAGGGCAACACCGGCTTGCATTCCAGCGCTCTTAATGGCTTGTAAAGTTCTGTGTAAATGCGTGCAAGCTTCATAATGTACAGTGAGTACATCAGTGCCTAAATCAGCAAATGTCTGAATGTATCTGTCAGGATCAACAATCATTAAATGCGTGTCGATTGTTTTGTTAGCGTGTTTTGAAATGGCTTGTAGCACAGGCATCCCAAAAGAGATGTTTGGTACAAATACACCATCCATAATATCAATGTGAAACCAATCTGCATCACTTTGATTGATCATTTCTACATCGCGCTGTAAATTTCCGAAATCTGCAGCTAATACTGAAGGTGCTATTAATTTTGAATTCATGTTGTGTGTTGTTTAGTGTTGCAAATGTACGTGTTTTAAACAAAAAAAACTCCGGTAATCAGCCGGAGTTTCATCATCAATCAAAAAACGAACAGTCTGTTATTGGCTTGCGCCTCTATACTAATACTGTCGTTACCGTTATTAGGAGATTAGCCTAAATAGGTTTTTAATATTTTACTTCTTGATGTGTGTTTTAAACGTCTAATAGCTTTTTCTTTAATCTGACGTACACGCTCTCTTGTTAAGTCAAACGTTTCTCCAATTTCTTCAAGAGTCATAGGGTGTTGGTCACCTAAACCAAAATATAAACTTATAACATCAGCTTCACGTGGTGTTAAAGTTTGTAGTGCTCTTGTGATTTCTGTTCGTAGTGATTCGTGTAATAGCGTTCTATCTGGATTTGGTGATTCTCCAGAACGTAAAACATCATATAAGTTTGAATCTTCACCTTCAACTAAAGGTGCGTCCATAGAGACATGACGACCAGAATTTTTCATTGATTCCTTAACGTCATTAATAGTCATATCTAATTCCTTAGCAATCTCTTCAGCAGAAGGAATACGTTCATGCGCTTGCTCTAAAAAGGCATAGGTTTTATTAATTTTATTAATAGACCCAATTTTATTTAAAGGTAAACGTACAATTCTAGATTGTTCAGCTAAAGCTTGTAGAATTGATTGACGAATCCACCAAACAGCGTATGAAATGAATTTGAATCCACGAGTTTCATCAAAACGTTGTGCGGCTTTTATGAGTCCTAAATTACCTTCGTTAATTAAATCTGGTAAGGTTAATCCTTGATTTTGGTATTGTTTTGCTACAGATACAACAAAACGTAAGTTGGCTTTAGTTAATTTTTCTAATGCCACTTGATCACCAGCTTTTATGCGTTGTGCTAATTCAACTTCTTCATCAGCAGTTATTAAATCAACTTTACCTATTTCTTGTAAGTATTTATCTAAAGATGCGGTTTCTCTGTTGGTAACCTGCTTGGTGATTTTAAGTTGTCTCATAGAATGTCCTCCTGATTTTTATTAATGTTATTGTGCCTACGCAATTAGTTATACGTTATAATTGTAGTTTTTGTTACAATATTTTGAATAAAAAAAACATTTAATGTATAATGTGTTGTTAGTTAAGTGTATATGGTGTGTAAAAATAAAACCTCATAGGCTATATGAGGTTTTTTAATTTAAAGTTCAATATGTACAATTGCACCATTTGAGAATTGTAGTGTGGCGTTATTGTCACATGTGCCCTCGCCGTAATCTCCTGTAAAAAGTAAACCGTTATAATTAAAATCTATTACACCGCTTACAAAATACCAGCATGTCAATTCGCGTCTTAAGTCAGAAATGATGTTAGCGCTGTATGTGTTACCATTATCAAAGGTTGTGCTCCAATTTCCTGATACCAAAAATACATCATCAGTCCAGTCTAATAAACTGTCGCTTCCTTCAATCCATTCTCTTAAAATTGTACCAGTGCGTTCACCAACTAAACCACTAGGCCATGTGAGTGTTAAGTCGACATGTATTGTTGATTGTGGATTACCATTTGTATTTGATCTGATATGGTCAATAAGGTCACTTCCTTCAACCTCAATGGAGTTAAATGTGAAATCAATTAATGTGTATGTAATTACTTTAGTGTCTGCTAAGATATCTCCAGTATAGGTATAACGTATTTTTCCAGTTATGGCATTACCATTTGGCATAACACAGGCAGTGCTTCCAAAATCAAACTCTACTGTGTGGTCGGTGCCATTAGAAGTGTAAGTTCTGGTAACACAATCTGGTAAGTACGGGTTATTACTTGTAGTTCTTCTGTTTTCAGCATCTTCTTCATAATCTTTGGTGACTATGGAGTTGATTTCTTCAGCAATTTTATTGGCTTCTTCTGATTTTGAAAATTCTTGTGGATTGTAATCTCCAGCAGTTGGTAGTATTGTATTGTCATTATTACAACTTGTAAATATGATAATTACGGCAAATATTAGACTTATCTTTTTCATGATTCTAAGGTTTTGAGAGTTTATCTTGCTCATACTCTATTATATAGGGTTAAGGTACAGTTTTTTTTGTGTATAAAAAAAGCGCCTCGAATTTTCGAGGCGCTTTAAAGAATTATATTGATAAAAAAACTAAGCTTCTTTTTTAGCAGCTGGTTTTTTATTTTCTCTCGGAGGTCTAGGTAATAATGCTTTTTTAGACACCTTTTCTTTTCTAGTTTTTGGGTCTCTACCAAAGTATTTTACATCAAATACATCTCCCATGTTTACAACATCAGATACATTTTCTGTACGTGACCATGCAAGTTCACTCACGTGTAATAATACTTCATTACCTGGGGCTTCAACGTATTCTACTACTGCACCAAAATCAAGCATTTTAACAACTTTTACTTCATAAACGCTACCTACTTGAGGTTTGAAAGTGATAGAGTCAATTTTTGCTAATACAGCATCAATACCTTCTTGTCCTGTTCCTAAAATTTCAACAATACCTTCTTCGGTAACAGGGTCTTCGTTAATGACAATAGTTGTATTAGTTTCTTTTTGTAATTCTTGAATTACTTTTCCGCCAGGTCCAATTAATGCGCCAATATATTCATTAGCAATTGTTCTGGTAACCATTTTAGGTGCGTGAGATTTCACATCATCAGCTGGAGCAGCAATCGTATCAGTTAATTTACTTAAGATGTGTAAACGTCCGTCACGAGCTTGTTTTAGTGCGTTCACTAAAATTTCGTATGATAAGCCTTTTACTTTGATATCCATTTGACAAGCAGTAATACCGTCAGCCGTTCCAGTAACTTTAAAGTCCATGTCTCCTAAGTGATCCTCATCTCCTAAGATATCTGATAATACGGCATAACGATCACCATCTGAGATTAATCCCATTGCAATACCAGATACAGGTTTTTTCATTTTTACTCCGGCGTCCATAATTGCCATTGTACCCGCACAAACTGTAGCCATAGATGAAGAACCGTTAGATTCTAATACTTCAGATACAACTCTTACAGTGTACGGACAGTCATCAGGAATCATACCTTTTAAGGCACGTTGCGCTAAGTTACCATGTCCTACTTCTCTACGAGATGTACCTCTTAAAGGTCTTGCTTCACCAGTACAGAAAGGAGGGAAGTTGTAGTGTAAATAGAATGTTTCTTCGCCTTGGTGTGTTGGCATATCTATTTGGTTAGCTTCTCTTGAAGTTCCTAAAGTTACTGTAGCTAAAGCTTGAGTTTCTCCACGAGTAAATATTGATGATCCGTGAGTTGAAGGTAAGTAATCAACCTCACACCATATTGGTCTGATGTCAGTAGTTTTACGTCCGTCTAAACGTAATCCTTCAGCTAATGTTAATTCTCTTACAGCAGTTTTTTGTGCTTTGTTGAAATATTTTCCAACTAAATCTCCATACTCTTCTAATTCTTCTTCAGTAAATGAAGCGATAATGTCTTCTTTAACTTCAGCGAATGCTGTAGAACGTTCTGTTTTAGAGGTTCCTTTTTTAGCAATGGCGTAACATTTGTCGTATGCTAATGCATGTATTTTTTCAGCAAGCTCTTCATTTGAAGCTTCAGGAGCATATTCACGAGTTTCTTTTTTACCGAAAGCTTCAGCTAAACGGACTTGAGCAGCACATTGCACTTTAATTGCTTCATGAGCAAATTTAATTGCATCTGCCATTTCTTCTTCAGAAATCTCGTCCATTTCCCCTTCAACCATCATTACAGAATCTGCAGATGCACCAATCATCATATCAATATCAGATTCTGCTAATTGAGTTCTGTTTGGGTTGATGATAAACTCTCCGTTAACTCTTGCTACACGCGCTTCAGAGATTGGTGTTTCAAAAGGAATATCAGAAAGTTGTATAACTGTAGATGCAGCTAAACCAGCTAATGCATCAGGCATTACATCATCATCATGAGACATTAACTGAATCATAACTTGAGTTTCTGCGTGATAATCTTTAGGGAATAACGGGCGTAACACACGGTCTACTAAACGCATAGTTAATACTTCACCGTCACTAGGTCTTGCTTCTCTTTTGAAGAATCCGCCTGGGTAACGTCCTGCTGCAGCAAATTTTTCTCTATAATCAACTGTTAATGGTAAAAAGTCAACATCACTTTGTTTGTAGTTTGATACTACTGTACACAATAGCATTGCTTTTCCCATTTGTACAACAACCGATCCGTGCGCTTGTTTTGCTAATTTACCAGTTTCGATTGAGATTTCTCTCCCGTCACCTAGGTCAATGACCTCTCTAAAAACTTTTGGAATCATAATTTTTTTAAGTCTTAATTAAACATTGGTTGTTGTGTCGTTGTAGTTGTTAGCCAATGAAAAACTATAATTTTCGCTTCTTCGTTTTGTATGTAAATCTAAATTAGTGGTTTAGATTTAAAAGAAAAAGAGAGGCGTAAAGCCTCTCTTTTTTGATTATTTTCTTAATCCTAATTCTTTAACTATTGCACGATATCTTAAGATATCTTTCTTCGTTAAGTAGTCAAGTAAAGCTCTTCTTTTACCTACTAATTTTACTAATGAACGCTCAGTGTTATAATCTTTACGATTCTTTTTTAAGTGTTCAGTTAAGTGGTTAATTCTTTCTGTGAATAATGCAATTTGCCCTTCAGCAGATCCAGTGTTTTTGGCGTCACCTCCGTGCTTTGCAAAAAGTTCAGCTTTAGCTTCTTTAGTTAAATACATGCTAATATTTATTTAAATGATTGTTATGTAATAGATATGTGTTTCATATCAAGCTGCAAATATAGAATATAAATGCGGATTAACAATGGTTTTATTTACGAACTTTATTGTTGCCGATTAAATCTAAATATAGATTAAGTTTATCTTTCAATTCTGCTCGAGGTGTTATAAAATCTAAGAAACCATGTTCCTGAACAAACTCTGCTGTTTGAAAACCTTCAGGAAGTTCTTTTCCTGTAGTGTCTTTAACAACCCTTGGTCCTGCAAAACCAATAAGTGCTCCAGGTTCAGAGATATTGATGTCACCCAACATTGCAAATGATGCTGTTGTTCCTCCAGTGGTTGGATCTGTACATAATGAGATGTACGGAATTTTAGCTTCAGCTAATTGCGCTAATTTGGCAGATGTTTTAGCCAATTGCATTAATGATAATGCGGCTTCCATCATACGGGCTCCTCCTGATTTTGAAATCATCAAAAACGGGATATTGTTTTTTAGAGAGTGATCTGCTGCACGAGCTATTTTTTCACCAACTACAGATCCCATTGAGCCACCAATAAAAGAGAAGTCCATACAAGCTACAACCAAATCTTTTCCTTTAGATTTTCCTACTGCAGTTCTAACGGCATCTTTTAAATTAGTTTTCTTTTTCGCATCTTTTAAACGATCAGAATACTTTTTTTTGTCTTCAAACTTTAAAGGATCTTTAGAAGTTAAGTTTTCGTTTAATTCTGTAAAAGTGTTGTCATCAAAAAGAATTTCAAAATATTCATTACTTCCAACTCTTACATGATATCCGTCTTCTGGACTTACATAAAAGTTATTTGCTAATTCTTCTGCGTCAACAATTTTTCCTGTTGGCGATTTATACCACAACCCTTTTGGTGTGTCTTTCTTTTCCTCAGTTGAGGTTTGAATTCCTTTTTCTTTTCTTTTAAACCAAGCCATAATTTTTAGTGCTAAGGTAAACTGTAGTTACAGTTTATAGTGTATTGATATTGTTCAGATCTTCGAATGATTTTGTTAATCGAGCTTTAAAGGTTTGTTCACCTTCTCTAAGCCATTTTCTCGGATCATAATATTTTTTGTTTGGAAGTTCGTCTCCTTCTGGATTTCCAATTTGTGTTTTGATATAGTCTTGTTTGTCTAAAATGTAATCTCTAACACCTTGAGTGAATGCGAATTGCATGTCAGTGTCTAAGTTCATTTTAACAACTCCGTAACCTATAGATTCTCTAATTTCTTCAACTGTTGACCCAGAACCACCATGAAATACAAAGTTGATTGGGTTTGTTTCAGTGTTAAATTTCTCTTGAATATACTCTTGAGAATTTTTTAATATTTTAGGCGTTAATACAACATTACCAGGTTTGTATACCCCGTGAACATTTCCGAAGGCTGCAGCTATTGTAAATTGATCACTTACTTTCATTAACTCTTCATAAGCATAAGCAACTTCTTCAGGTTGCGTGTATAGTTTTGAAACATCAACATCAGTATTGTCTACTCCATCTTCTTCGCCACCAGTAATACCTAACTCAATTTCTAAAGTCATACCTATTTTGCTCATGCGTTCAAGGTATTGTTTGCAAATTTCAATGTTTTCTTCAATTGGCTCTTCAGATAAATCAATCATATGAGAGCTGTATAATGGCTTACCTGTTTCTGCAAAATGTTTTTCACTAGCTTCTAATAAACCGTCTATCCATGGTAGTAATTTTTTTGCCGCATGATCAGTGTGTAAAATTACTGGCACCCCATAAGCTTCAGCTAATAGGTGCACGTGTTTTGCTCCAGCGATAGCTCCTAAAATAGCAGCATTTTCATTGGCGTTAGACAGTCCTTTACCGGCATTAAATTGCGCACCTCCGTTTGAAAATTGAATGATTACCGGCGCTTTAACTGCAGCGGCAGTTTCCATAACAGCATTAACACTATCTGAGCCTACTACGTTTACTGCTGGTAAAGCAAAGCCTTTGTCTTTAGCGTAATTAAAGATGGCTTGAACGTCTTTTCCGGTTGCTACTCCTGGTTTTATATTGTGATTCATCGTTGTTGTTGTTTCTTAAAAATAGATTACAAATGTAATAAATAATGTTAAAAAGGATAATTTATACCAAAATTATAAACGGCATGTTTGAAGTTGTAGTTTTTAAACCATTTTTTATCATTAAGATATGGTTCATAGGTTTTAAAACCGATATCAAATCGTAGGATAAAAAAGCTAAAATCATAACGAAATCCAATACCTGAACCTATCGCAAGTTCGTTTAAATCTTTTAACGAATCAAATGTGTATACGGGATCTTCAACATTATCAAATACATTCCAAATATTACCAGCATCAACAAATAATGCACCTTTTAAATCGCCAAAAAAGGTGTATCGCAACTCGGCATTAAGGGCAATTTTCATATTTGCTTCATTAAACTGGTTGATACCACCACTACTCCCTGGGCCCAAGCTGTAGGCATCCCAACCTCTATTGTCATTACTCCCCCCTCCGAAGAAACTTCTGGAGAAAGGTACAGATTTTGAGTTGCCATACGGTATAGCAATACCAAAAAAGCTCCTTACGGCAAACGTGTTGTTGTTTGATAAGTCCCAGTATTTTATAAGATCTAACTCTGTTTTCACATATTGTGAGTATGCAACATTGAATAGCTCATAACGATCGTCACTGTTTTTTTGTAATCCTAAAGCGTTAGACAAAGTTGATAGGGTGTTTCCAGCAAATTCCAGCTTTACACCAAATCGTGTAAATTGATTGTCTAGTAGGTTTTTACGGGTGTTTTTTATGAACGAATAATTTGTAGTAAGTATCAGGTTGTTTTCTGTTAAGCGTTCTCGACGTTCTTCAATGGTTCTGATTTCTTTTTTGTCTCTATCTGAAATTAAGGCTTCAACTGTTGGGTCTAAATTGCCTGAAACTACATCTGAGATAAATTGACTTGTGCCGTTTGGGATACTTAAATTTTCTGTAGTGTATGTAGAGTTTAGTGCTATGTCATTTAAATTATTGTATGAGTTAGAGTAGATGTTGAAATACTTGTCTGGGTTTAGGTTTCTAACAAATTGTGCGTTGAATAAATCCAGTCTGTGAGTAATTGTTTTTGATGAGAACCAACCATAATTTAAGACTCCTGTAAAAGTGGTTTTGTCAAGTCCAATATTTGTTTGAGTACTAGCACCTAAACTTATGCGTGTTGTTGGTGACATGACTTTAGGTATCAGCCTAGAGGTGTTGATAGGAAAGAATATCCTTGGGAACGAGAGTTTTAAATCTGCTCCAAATTCTCTAACATCAAAAAATCTATCTTCTCTATCTGCAGCATCTTTAGACGCTCCAATAGATCCTCTAAATGCCAGTTCAAGATTTTCTGCACCTCTAAATACATTTCGTGCTAATATAGATGTACTTAGTGAAAGCCCTATGTTTTGAATGTTGTTGTGTAAAGCGTCTAGATTATATTCTAACTCAAACTTTTTCAAAGGGGTTAATAAGATATTCGCCATGAGACTAGTACCTGTTGAATCTCGTTCATCTACAATATATTTTATGTTTGGGTACTTAAACGCTTTTAGATTGTTAAGTTGATTTAACGTTAAAGCTTTATCACTGTCTTTATATATTGTGTTGGGCTGTATAAAGATGACGTCTGATAGTGCTTTAGGTTTGTATTTTAATTTGTCAAAACTAAAAAAACGATGATTGTTGTAGGTTACAGTGTCACTAATCGGTTTATTGATGTTTTTGTACTTGTAATCAGTAAACACATTTACCTCACTAATGCGATGCATTTTATAAGGCTCGTTGTAAGTACTGTCGTGATCTTTAATTTTTTTATCGTCTATAAAAATTTCTACCCAGTTGGTTTTTTTAATTGAATCATAAGCATTTTCAAAGTAGATGCTTTCTTTTTCAAAAGTATACAAGCCCGAGTTGCGCATAATTGTGGTGATGCGTTCGCGCTCATTAATTAAATGTTGGTCTCTGTATTGAGTGTTTAATTTAATAAAAGAGTTGTTTTGATGTTTGCTGTAAATAGAATCTACAGCAGTCGATTCTATTTGAGTACTAATGGAGTCAATCATGTAAGGCTGACCAGTAGTTATAGCGTAGTTAACTTGACCTTTATGTTTGTTGAAATAATCAATTTCAAAATCAGTATTCACATCACGCCAACCATTTTGTTTGTAATATTTTGTAAGGTTTTCAATGCTTGAAATTACTTCAGAAGAGTCAATGATAGCTGGAGGTTCTCCAGATTTTTTCAACCAATCATTAATACCTTTATACGAGCGTTGAAGTTTAATTGTTTGTTTTTCTGATAAGAAATTGTGTAGGCGTTCCTCTCGTTTAGGCTTGCGTTTTAACCATGCTGTAAATGATGAGTCAGGATGTTTGTCGGCAAAATTATATACGGCTAATCGCAGCGGGTATTTTAAAAACTTACTATTGGGTTTTAACTTGATGAGATTGTCAATAGTTTCGTTGTAATTATTTTCATTGTTAACGGTAATGTTATTTTCAGCAAGTAGAAATTCGTCATCTTCTAAGTTTTTAGTCACACTACAAGATGTAATTAATTGAGTAATTACAAGAATAAATGATATTTTTGCTAAAAAATGTTTCAATAGAAAGTGTTTCAATAAAATTCAAAAATACATTATTTGAATGTTAAGCAAAAGCAGAATTACATTAATAACGAGTTTAAAACAAAAAAAGTACCGTACACAACACGGTTTGTTTGTAGTTGAAGGCATAAAGACTATTAATGAGTTTTTAAATTCATCGTATGAGTTGGAACATTTGTATACACTTTCTGGGTTTGAAAACCTGTCATCAGATAAGCAAACACTAATAACAGAGTCACAACTACGCCGCATCAGTTTCTTTAAAAACACAAATTCGGCTTTAGCACTGTTTAAAATCGAACCATCAAAAGCGATAGATGAGTCAAAGTTAATTGTAGCATTAGACAACGTGCGAGATCCAGGGAATTTAGGTACGATTATCCGTTTGTGTGATTGGTTTGGAGTAACTGATTTGGTGTGTAATTTGGGTACGGTTGATTGTTATAATTCTAAGGTTGTACAAGCTACAATGGGCTCATTAACGCGGGTTAATGTCACGTATGTGAATTTGAAAGATTATCTGATAAATCAAATAGATGTGCCTGTTTACGGTACATTTATGAACGGTGAAAATCTTTATACATCTTCTATTACTCCCAATAAAGGGGTGTTAGTACTCGGAAATGAAGCCAATGGTATTTCAAATGAAATAGAAGCTTTAGTCAGTAGAAAGCTTACTATACCAAAGTTTGGTGAAACGCAACAGACTGAAAGTTTAAATGTGGCTATGGCCACTTCTATACTGTTAAGTGAATTTAAACGTCAGACTATTGTACCGTAAAATTGATGAAAAAACCACGAGTTTGCATACGATTAATGTTGCTTGTCCACGGGCTGTTAGGGTCTTCATCATCAACTAATTCATTACCGTTTGCAAACACACCGCGTATAGAAGGTGTGAATTTGAAGTAAGGTAAATAGAAATCTATACCAAAACCTAATTCTAAAAAGCTCGGATTTGCAGACATTCTGAATTTTCCAGATGAATTGTCATCTAAACTTTTTTCATTACTAGATAAGTTTATTGCTGTAGATGCACCGGCTAGTAAAAACGGTTTGAAATTGTTTAAACGTTTGGTGCTTATTTTTAATAGTAGAGGTAAATACACGTATGTAGATTTTACTTCACGTTCATAATTTGCTGAGCTTGAAAAGTCAACATCAGGTGTCGAGTAGGTTTCAGGATAAGTTAAAATTCTTGTAGAAAAGCTTAAACCTGGTTCAAAACGTAGGTCAAAATGATCTGTTAGGCGTAGGTTTCCAATTAGTCCAACATTGAAACCAGTAGCAGATTTTACGGCAATATCTTTGTGGTTGTCGGTGTTGTATTGAAACTTGAAATCTAAACTGTTAAACCCAAGATAATACCCATAGGTTAGTGTTTTTTGATCCCAATTTTCTCTGTTTTTGATGCGTTCTTTACTAAATAGTTGGCCGAATGACGCTTGTGTTAGACCAAATAATAATATACAGGTGATAAGTTTTTTCATTACAAATGCCTTTACTGCTTACTAGACGTGTAAATTGTTGCTACTCCAAATGTTTGCGGGTAATCCGTCACGTTAATAAACCCAACTTTTCTTAAAATATTGTTCAATTGTTCACCATAAGGGAAATTTGCAGCAGATTCAGATAAATAACCGTATGCTTTTTTATCTCTAGAAAACAACTTGCCAATTAATGGTAGTAAAATGTTTGAGTGAAATTGATACCCTTGTTTGAATGGAAATTTAGTAGGAACAGAGGTTTCTAAAATCACAAATTTACCTTGAGGTTTTAACACACGTAATATTTCTGACAAGCCTTTTTCTAGGTTCTCAAAATTTCTAACACCAAATGATACTGTTATAGCGTCAAACGTATTGTCTTCAAAAGGTAATTGTTCAGAATCGCCAATAATCAAATTAATTCTTTGGTCTAATTTTTTGTCAGCAACTTTTTGCTTACCAATAGCCAACATACCTTCAGAAATATCTAATCCAGTAATTTTGGCATTTTTGATATTTTCTGCAAACATAATGGCTAAATCTCCAGTACCTGTAGCAATATCTAAAATGGTGTTAGGTGAAATGCTAGCAACTTGTTGAGTTACTTTTTTGCGCCATTTTTGATCTATACCAAAAGAAATGACTCTATTTAAACCGTCGTATTCTTTAGAGATGTTGTCAAACATTTTGGTGACCTGCTCTTTTTTGCCAAGATCAGAGTTTTTATATGGTGTCACATTTTTAGACATGCAAAGATTTTTTTTGCGAAAATACAATTAAAAATTTGCTTCTGCCAAAGTATTAAACGGATTAAACAACTGAAAGTTATTGTTTAATTTGAATTTTCAGAGAAAATAAATTTATCTTTGTAAGGTTGTTCATAAACTAAAGCAACAGTTATACTTATCCCAAGATAAAATTAATACTGATGAAAATTATAATTGCTGGTGCTGGTGAAGTAGGATTCCATTTGGCAAAATTATTATCCTTTGAAGCTCAGGATATTACTTTAATCGATTGTAATAGAGAAAGTTTATCATATGCCGATAATCACCTAGATATTAGAGTTATAAAAGGGGATGCCACGTCCTTGGCAGTACTTAAAGATGCTAATGTGGCTAATACGGATTTATTGATTGCCGTAACGTCATCAGAAACAACAAACATTACGGTTTGTGTGTTAGCAAAACAATTAGGAGTAAAGAAAACTATTGCACGAATTTCCAATACAGAGTTTATAAGACACAAAGAGGAGATGCAATTCTCGAAATTAGGGATTGATGAACTAATTTCCCCAGAATCACTTGCTGCTACAGAAATCGAATCACTATTAAATGAATCTGCGTTTAATGAGCGTTTCGAGTTTGAGGGCGGAATGCTTACAATGTTAGGGTTGAACTTATCTCGTCATGCGTCTTTTGTGGGTAAAACTGTTAGAGAGGCTGCAGAAATACTCCCAGAAATTCACTTTGTGCCAATAGCTATTCAGCGCTTCGGAACACAATACACTGTAATTCCGAGGGGAGATACCATATTTAAAGAAAATGATCAGGTGTACTTTGTAACATCTCCTGGTGGAGTAGATGAATTGTACAGGTTGTCTGGTAAAGTAAAAGAGGCTATCAAAGATGTTATGGTGCTTGGAGGGAGTAAAATAGGTCAAAAAACAACCAAAAACTTATGCAACCATAAGTTTAAAGTGAAGTTAGTAGAGAAAAATAAAGATAAAGCATTTGATTTAGCTGATGAGCTTTCTAAGGCATTAATTATAAATGGTGATGGACGAAATGTTGAGCTGTTAGAAGAAGAGAACATTGAAGAAATGGATGCTTTTGTTGCGGTAACAGGAAATTCTGAAACCAATATCATGTCATGTTTAATGGCAAAGTCAAAGGGTGTTAAAAAAACAGTTGCCCTGGTAGAAAATATTGATTATTTCCAATTGTCACAGTCAATAGGGGTTGATACATTGGTGAATAAAAAATTGATTGCGGCCAATGCTATTTTCAGATATATACGAAAAGGGGAAGTTGTAGCCTTAACACAGTTGAACAATTTAAATGCTGAATTGTTAGAGTTTGAAGTAAAACCTACCTCTAAAGTATGTAATAAATATATTAAAGATTTAGATTTCCCTAGATCTGCAATTATAGGAGGTGTAATTAGAAATGATGAAGGGTTAATTGCACTAGGAAATTTCAAAATTCAACCTAAAGATAAAGTTGTAGTTTGTTGTTTGCCAAGAGCAATTTCTAAAGTAGAAAATTTATTCCTGTAATATTTTAATCAGCTAGTTCGTGAAAAAACTTAACACCAAAATTATCATCCATATTATGGGGCTTGTTCTGCTCTTTAATGGCGGATTCATGCTTGTGGCTGCTTTGGTGAGTTTGTTGTGTAAAGACGGTGTGACATTAGATATACTTTTATCAGGTCTTACAGCTTTTGCCTGCGGAGCAGTATTAATGTTTATTACTCGTGAACATAAGAAAGAATTAAAAAAACGAGAGGGGTATATTGTAGTAACATTCGGATGGTTATTACTGGCGTTTTCTGGGACTTTACCCTATCTCTATACTCAAGCAATACCCAATTTTACAGATGCTTTTTTTGAAACCATGTCTGGGTATACAAC
Organism: Flavobacteriaceae bacterium; assembly: GCA_049609325.1. GTDB lineage: Bacteria > Bacteroidota > Bacteroidia > Flavobacteriales > Flavobacteriaceae. The sequence goes on from JBMYYK010000006.1 coordinate 67,808, forward strand.
CACGGGAGCTTCAATATTGAATGATATTGAAGCTATGCCAGAAGGGGTACTCTTTTGGAGAAGTATGACGCATTGGATTGGCGGTATGGGTATTATTGTATTAGCAGTAGCAATTTTACCTTTGCTAGGAATTGGAGGAATGCAGCTATTTGCTGCTGAGGCACCAGGCCCAAGTGCAGATAAGCTGCATCCGCGAATTACAGATACAGCTAAGCGTTTGTGGTTAATTTATTTTGGTTATACCATAGCTGAAACCATTCTGTTGAAATTGGCCGGAATGTCATTGTTTGATGCAATAAACCATTCAATGGCAACCTTGTCTACTGGAGGATTTTCAACAAAAAACGCATCTGTTGCACATTGGAATAATGCACCAGTTGTACAATATATCATCATCTTTTTTATGTTTTTAGCAGGAACAAACTTTGTATTGAGTTATTTTGCGTTTAAAGGAAAGGTGCAGAAAGTGATTAAAGATGAGGAGTTTAAGTTTTACGCCATCTTTACAGTATTGTTTTCTATAATGTGTGCATTGGTGGTTTTTTATAGAGCAGATGTTCCTATAACCGATTACCACCCTCAAGTATTGGGAAGTTTTGAGAGTTCATTCAGGCATGCCTTATTTCAAGTTATTTCAGTGGTGACAACAACAGGATTTGTTACTGCAGATTTTAGTAGTTGGACACCATTTTTATCGGTATTCTTTTTCGGGTTGATGTTTGTTGGAGGGTCTGCAGGATCAACATCGGGTGGGGTAAAAGTAGTACGTCATTTAGTAATGATTAAAAACGGATTGTTAGAGTTTAAACGCACGCTACACCCGAATGCAGTAATACCAGTGCGATACAATTCTAAGGCGGTGTCTAAAGAAATTGTATTTAATGTCTTAGCCTTTTTTATACTATTTATGTTACTGTTTATCGTTGGTGCTTTAGGCTTAGGAATATTAGGTTTAGATTTTGAAACTGCTATTGGAGGTGCGGTATCAAGTTTAGGAAATGTAGGGCCAGCCTTTGGAAGTTTAAATCCGTTAGCAAATTTTGGGCATTTACCAGCTTTAGCTAAATGGTGGTGTGCGTTCTTGATGCTGTTGGGTAGGTTAGAATTGTTTACCGTACTGATAGTATTTACGCCATTCTTTTGGAGAAACAGATAATTAGCCTAATTGCCTGATGCCTTCATAGGTTACAATACCTACAGCATTAGCTAAGTTTATGCTTCTAATTTTATCGCTAAAAAGAGGGATTTTATAGAGCTTGTCTGGATAAGTTTTTGTGATGCTCTCTGGAAGTCCTTTGGATTCTTTACCGAAAACTAAAAACAAGTCATCTTTAAAGTTGATGTCATAGTAGCTTTGTGTGCCATGACTTGACAAGAATGCCATGTCTTTGTCTTTGTGAATTTCAAAAAACTCATCAATACTCTCATATACAAAAAGATTGATGTGTTTCCAATAATCTAATCCTGCACGTTTTAATCTTGTGTCGTTAATTTCAAAGCCAAATGGTTTTACTAGGTGTAGGTTAGAGCCTGTTGCCAAGCTCAATCGCCCAATGTTTCCTGTGTTGTTAGGTATTTCGGGTTCTATTAAAACTATATTGTATCCCATAGTCAATGATATTAAAAACCTCACAACTATTAAGTTGTGAGGTGAAATTTTATTAGAGAATAAGTGTTAGCTTAAAGCATTTTTAATTCTTTTAAGCGCTTCTCGAAGTTGCTCTTCACTTGCGGCATATGATATTCTGATGCAGTTAGGAGCTCCAAAAGCATCGCCAGTTACTGTGGCTACATGAGCTTCTTCTAAAATATACAGAGCGAAATCTGAAGCATTATTGATTGTTTTGCCTTTTAGTGTTTTTCCAAAAAAGTAAGAGATATCAGGGAAAATGTAAAATGCACCTTTAGGGGTGTTTGTTTTTATACCTTCAATGTCATTTAATAAGTCAATAATAATATCTCTTCTAGACTGAAATTCATCTACCATATATTGGATGTTACTAACGGGAGCGTCAAGCGCAGTGATTGTTGCGCGTTGAGCAATACAATTGGCGCCAGAAGTGATCTGACCTTGCATTTTAGTACAAGCTTTGGCAATCCACTCAGGGGCTCCTATGTAACCAATCCTCCAGCCGGTCATGGCAAAAGCTTTAGCTACACCGTTTATGGTAATAGTTCTGTCATATAAACTAGGAATTCGTGCAAGACTAAAATTACTGCCTTCATAATTGATATGTTCATAAATTTCGTCAGAAATGATATAGATGCCTGGGTATTTTTCTAAAACTTTCGCAAGGGCTAAATACTCTTCTTCACTGTATTTAGCGCCACTTGGATTGTTTGGTGAATTGAAAAAAATCAGCTTAGTTTTAGGTGTAATTGCATCTTCTAATTGCTGAGGTGTAATTTTAAAATCCGTGTCAATAGATGAAGGGATTTCTTTGTAAGTGGCTTCAGCAAGTGTTGCAATAGCAGAGTAGCTTACCCAATAAGGTGCAGGTAGTAAAACTTCATCACCAGGATTTAGTAGTACCATTGCTACATTTGCAATTGATTGTTTGGCTCCGGTAGACACTACAATTTGGTTTGGAGAATAATCGAGATTGTTGTCACGTTTAAATTTTCTGCAGATAGCTTCTTTTAAATCTTGATAACCTTCAACTGGTGTGTAAGAGTTGTAGTTGTCATTTATAGCTTGTATTGCCGCATCTTTAATGAAATCGGGTGTGTTAAAGTCTGGTTCTCCTAAACTTAAACCAATTACATCTTTTCCTTCTGCGCGCAATTCTCTTGTTTTAGCTGCCATGGCTAAAGTTTGTGAAATTGGCAAGCTATTAATTCTGTCTGAAAGTGGCTTCATGTGGTTAGTTTCTTCTGTATAAGTTAAAAATCCATGAGGTACTAGACAACATGGATTTTTTTAAGTTAATAGTATGTTTAAGCAACACTTGGTTTACGACCAAGAACATCCAACTGATTGTAGTGTTCTATAATGGCGCGTCCCATAGTTTTATATTCGTTGTAAGGTAAACTGAATTCTAAGGCAGTTTCTTTGACGATCTTTGCTATTTTTTTATAGTGAATATGGCTAATGTTTGAGTATAAGTGGTGTTCAACTTGATGATTTAAGCCTCCAGTGTAAAATCCAACCAACCAACTTTTTGGAGCAAAATTTGATGTGGTAAATAATTGATGAATAG
>JBMYYK010000007.1:0-62656 GCA_049609325.1 Flavobacteriaceae bacterium
ACAATTTACAGGAGCACTCGATAGTATTAGTTAGAGGTGGAAGGGTAAAAGATTTGCCAGGAGTTAGATATCACGTTGTTCGTGGAGCCTTAGATACCGCAGGTGTTGAAGGAAGAACACAACGTCGTTCTAAGTACGGTGCAAAACGCCCAAAGAAGTAATTTTAAAAACTTTAATGTTAAGACATGAGAAAAAGAAAGGCTAAAAAAAGACCACTTTTACCGGATCCAAGGTTTAATGACCAATTGGTGACACGTTTTGTGAACAACTTAATGTGGGATGGGAAGAAGTCGGTTGCTTTTAAGATTTTTTACGATGCAATGGATATCGTAGAAGAAAAGAAAACAGATGATGAGAAGTCTGCTTTAGAAATTTGGAAAGAAGCGTTATCTAACGTTATGCCTCACGTAGAAGTGCGTAGTCGTAGAGTTGGGGGTGCAACGTACCAGATACCAAGACCAATTAGAGCTGATAGAAAAGTTTCTATGGCTATGAAATGGTTAATTGGTTATACTCGTAAAAGAAACGAGAAAACTATGGCTTTAAAGTTAGCAAACGAAGTTTTAGCTGCGGCTAAAGAAGAGGGTGCTGCTGTTAAGAAAAGAATTGATACACATAAAATGGCAGAGGCTAACAAAGCGTTCTCTCACTTTAGATTTTAAGACATGGCTAGAGATTTAAAATACACAAGAAATATAGGTATTGCTGCACATATTGATGCAGGAAAAACTACAACAACTGAACGTATTCTTTTTTATACGGGTGTGTCTCATAAAATTGGTGAGGTGCATGATGGTGCGTCTACGATGGACTGGATGGAGCAAGAAGCTGAAAGAGGTATTACAATTACTTCTGCAGCAACTACTTGTACTTGGCAGTTTCCTACTGAAAACGGAGCGCCAACGTCTGATGCTAAAGGATATCATTTTAATATTATTGATACTCCTGGTCACGTTGACTTTACTGTAGAGGTAAACCGTTCATTACGTGTTTTAGATGGGTTAGTGTTCTTATTCTCTGCTGTTGATGGAGTTGAGCCGCAATCTGAAACTAACTGGAGACTTGCAGATAACTATAAAGTGCCTCGTATTGGGTTTGTTAACAAAATGGACCGTCAAGGAGCAAACTTTTTAGCAGTTTGTCAGCAAGTAAAAGACATGTTAAAGTCTAATGCAGTGCCAATTGTATTGAATATTGGTGATGAGATGGATTTTAAAGGTATTGTTGATTTAGTAAAGAACCGTGCTATTGTATGGCATGATGATAATTACGGATCTACTTTTGATGTTGTTGAAATTCCAGATGAGTTAAAAGAAGAAGCTAGAGAATTACGTGGTAAGTTAATCGAAGAGGTTGCTGCTTATGACGAAAATCTTTTAGAAAAATATATGGAGGATGAAGATTCTATTACAGAAGAAGAAGTGCATGCTGCACTTAGAGCTGCTGTAATGGATATGTCTATTATACCAATGGTATGTGGATCTTCATTTAAAAATAAAGGGGTGCAGTTTTTATTAGATGCTGTATGTCGTTATTTACCTTCTCCATTAGATAGAGATAATATTGTTGGAACAAACCCTGATACAGGTGAAGAGGAAACTCGTAAGCCAGATGCAAAAGACCCTTTTGCTGCATTAGCGTTTAAAATTGCTACAGATCCTTTTGTAGGGCGTTTAGCATTCTTCCGTGCGTACTCAGGTCGTTTAGATGCTGGTTCGTATATCTTAAACAACCGTTCAGGTAAGAAAGAGCGTATTTCTCGTATCTATCAAATGCACTCTAATAAGCAAAACGCTATCGACTTTATCGAGGCTGGAGATATTGGAGCTGCTGTAGGATTTAAAGATATTAAAACAGGAGATACTATGTCTGCTGAAAAGCATCCAATAGTATTAGAATCTATGGATTTCCCAGATCCTGTAATTGGTATCGCTGTTGAGCCTAAAACAAAAGCTGACGTTGATAAGTTAGGTATGGCTTTAGGTAAATTAGCAGAAGAAGATCCTACGTTTACTGTTAAAACTGATGAAGCTTCAGGTCAGACTATTATTTCTGGTATGGGTGAGCTTCACTTAGATATTATTGTTGACCGTTTAAAGCGTGAGTTTAAAGTAGAGGTTAATGAAGGTCAGCCACAGGTTGAGTACAAAGAAGCTATTACTGCAAGAGCAGAGCATAGAGAAGTGTACAAGAAGCAGTCTGGTGGTCGTGGTAAATTCGCAGATATCGTATTTACTATCGAGCCTGCTGAAGAAGGAAAATCAGGATTAGAATTTGTTTCTGAAATTAAAGGTGGTAACATTCCTAAGGAATTTGTCCCTTCTGTTGAAAAAGGATTCAAAATGGCTATGGCTGCAGGTCCTTTAGCAGGATATGAAGTAGATGCTATGAAAGTAACATTAACTGATGGTTCTTACCATGACGTTGATTCGGATCAATTATCGTTCGAATTAGCGGCTAAATTAGGGTTTAAAGCTGCTGCTAAAGCTGCTAAAGCTGTAATTATGGAGCCAATTATGAAATTAGAAGTGCTTACTCCAGAAGAAAACATGGGTGATATTGTTGGTGACTTGAACCGTCGTAGAGGTCAGGTTAATGACATGGGTGACCGTGCAGGTTCTAAAGTAGTTAAGGCAAATGTTCCTTTATCGGAAATGTTTGGTTATGTAACATCTTTACGTACGTTGTCTTCAGGTAGAGCAACATCTACTATGGAATTTTCTCACTATGCTGCAACACCATCTAATATTTCAGATGAAGTAATTGCTGCTGCAAAAGGTGTTAATGATTAATTTTAAGAACAATGAGTCAAAAAATTAGAATAAAATTAAAGTCTTACGATCACATGTTGGTAGATAAATCTGCTGAGAAAATCGTAAAAACAGTAAAGAGTACCGGTGCAGTTGTTGTTGGTCCTATTCCTTTACCTACTCATAAAAAAATATTTACAGTGTTGCGTTCACCTCACGTAAATAAAAAATCTAGAGAGCAATTTCAATTAAGCTCTTTTAAAAGATTATTAGACATTTACAGTTCTTCTTCAAAAACGATTGATGCGTTAATGAAGTTAGAGTTGCCAAGTGGAGTAGAAGTAGAAATTAAAGTGTGATAAACACTAGAATAAAGAGTTAAATGAACTCAGGATTTCGTGTCCTGAGTTCCTATTTATAAATTTTAAATTAATAATTAATTATGTCTGGGTTAATCGGAAAAAAAATCGGTATGACTAGCTTATTTGACGAGAACGGAAAAAACATTCCTTGTACTGTTATTCAAGCTGGGCCATGCGTTGTTACCCAAGTCAGAACCAATGAGGTTGATGGCTATGAAGCACTTCAACTTGGTTTCGATGACAAGGCAGAAAAACGTGCTACTAAAGCGGCTAATGGTCACTTTAAAAAAGCAGGAACTTCTCCTAAGTATAAAGTTGTCGAATTTCAAGGATTTGAAGAAGAGTATAAATTAGGTGATTCAATTACTGTAGAACACTTCGTAGAAGGTGAGTTCGTAGATGTTACTGGAACATCTAAAGGTAAAGGATTTCAAGGTGTTGTAAAAAGACACGGTTTTGGTGGTGTAGGTCAAGCTACTCACGGTCAACATAACCGTTTAAGAGCGCCTGGTTCTATTGGAGCTGCTTCTTACCCTGCAAGAGTATTCAAAGGAATGCGTATGGCAGGAAGAATGGGTGGAGATCAAATTAAAGTTCAAAATTTAAGAGTTTTAAAAGTAGTTGCTGAAAAGAACTTACTTGTTGTAAAAGGAGCTATTCCTGGTCACAAAAACGCTTATGTAACTATTGAGAAGTAATGAAAGTAGCAGTTTTAGATATCAACGGAAAAGAAACAGGGAGAAGCATAGAGCTTTCTGATTCTGTTTTTGCTGTAGAACCTCATAATCACTCTATTTATTTAGATGTTAAGCAGTATTTGGCTAACCAACGTCAAGGAACGCATAAGGCAAAAGAAAGAGGGGAGATTGCAGGAAGTACAAGAAAAATTAAAAAACAAAAAGGAACTGGTACAGCTCGTGCGGGAAGTATCAAGTCTGGTGTTTTTAGAGGTGGTGGACGTATGTTTGGTCCAAGACCTAGAAACTATGGTTTCAAATTAAATAAAAATGTGAAGCGTTTAGCGAGAAAATCTGCATTAAGCATGAAGGCTAAAACAAGTAATGTTGTTGTTTTAGAAGATGTGAGTTTTGATGCACCAAGCACAAAAAACTTCAAGAACTTATTGAGTTCTTTAGGGTTAACAGACAAAAAGTCTTTGTTTGTGTTGGGTGAGTCAAATAAAAATGTATATTTGTCGTCACGTAATTTAAAACGCTCAAAAGCTGTAACTAGCTCAGAATTAAGTACTTACGCAATTATGAATGCGAGTAGTGTTGTTATTTTTGAGAGTTCAGTAGAGGGTGTTGTGTCGAATTTAAGTAAATAATTAGAGACATGAGTATCTTAATTAAGCCTGTAATTACAGAGAAAGCAACAATGGCAAGTGAGGTAAACAACTGTTTTACTTTTCTTGTAAAAAAGAATGCGAATAAGGTAGAGGTTAAAAAAGCAGTTGAGGCTGCTTATGGTGTTTCTGTTGAAAAAGTTCGCACAATTAACGTAAGAGTAGAAAGAAGTAATCGTCATACCAAAACTGGAATGATAACTGCAAAAACTGGAGCTTATAAAAAAGCGATGGTGCAGTTAGCTGAAGGAGATGTTATTGACTTTTACGCTAACATGTAACTAAAGACAAAAGATGTCAGTTAGAAAATTAAAACCAATCACGCCAGGACAGCGTTTTAGAGTAGTAAATGGGTTTGACGCCATCACTACTGATAAGCCGGAGAAAAGCTTGCTTGCTCCGATAAAAAGAACTGGTGGTAGAAACAGTCAAGGAAAAATGACTATGCGCCATAAAGGTGGAGGTCATAAGAGAAGATACCGTATTGTCGATTTCAAAAGAGAGCGATTTAATGACGCTGCGGAAGTAATGTCAATACAGTATGATCCTAACAGAACTGCGTTCATCGCGTTAGTACAATACGCAGATGGAGAAAAAAGATATGTAATTGCTCAAAATGGACTTCAGGTTGGGCAAAAAATTGTTTCTGGAGACAATGTGGCTCCGGAAATTGGAAACGCTATGAAGTTAGCGAATATTCCTTTAGGAACTATTATTTCGTGTATCGAATTGCGTCCAGGGCAAGGAGCTGTAATGGCTCGTTCTGCTGGTGCATTTGCTCAGTTAATGGCGAGAGATGGTAAATACGCAACAGTTAAATTACCTTCTGGTGAAACTAGAATGTTGTTGGTTGACTGTTTAGCGGTTATCGGTGTAGTTTCTAACTCTGATCACCAATTACTTGTTTCAGGTAAAGCTGGTAGAAGCAGATGGTTAGGAAGAAGACCACGTGTGAGACCAGTAGTAATGAACCCTGTTGATCACCCAATGGGTGGTGGAGAAGGTAAATCTTCTGGAGGTCACCCTCGTTCTAAGAATGGTATTCCTGCTAAAGGATTTAGAACCCGTTCTAAAACGAAAGCGAGTAATAAGTACATTGTAGAACGTAGAAAGAAATAATAAGATATGGCACGTTCATTAAAAAAAGGACCGTTTATTCACCATAGTTTAGAAAAGAAAGTTCAAGCAAACATTGAGTCTGGAAAAAAGTCAGTTATTAAAACTTGGTCTAGAGCTTCAATGATTTCGCCTGATTTCGTAGGTCAAACTATAGCTGTGCATAATGGTCGTCAGTTTGTACCGGTTTTCTGTACTGAAAACATGGTAGGTCATAAGTTAGGAGAATTTTCACCAACACGCTCGTTTAGAGGTCACGCTGGTGCAAAAAATAAAGGTAAAAAATAGAAGCTATGGGAGTTCGTAAAAGAGAAATGGCCGATAGAATTAAGGCTGAGAAAAAGCAAACAGCTTTTGCAAAGTTGAACAACTGTCCTACTTCGCCAAGAAAAATGCGTTTAGTTGCGGATTTAGTAAGAGGTGAAAAAGTAGAGAAAGCGCTTCATATTTTAAGATTCAGTTCTAAAGAAGCGTCACGTCGTTTAGAAACATTATTAGTTTCTGCAATTGCTAACTGGCAAGCGAAAAACGAAGATGCAAGTTTAGAAGATGCAGATTTATTTGTGAAAGAAATTAGAGTTGATGGTGGTGCTATGTTAAAGCGCTTACGTCCAGCTCCACAAGGTCGTGCACACAGAATAAGAAAAAGATCTAACCATGTAACATTAGTGTTAGGATCAAATAATAATACACAAAGTTAAGATAGATATGGGACAAAAAACAAATCCAATCGGAAATCGCCTTGGTATTATCAGAGGATGGGAATCTAACTGGTATGGAGGTAATGACTACGGTGATAAACTTGCCGAAGACGATAAGATTCGTAAGTATATTCATGCGCGTCTATCTAAAGCTAGTGTTTCAAGGGTAATTATCGAAAGAACTCTTAAACTTGTAACCGTTACTATCACTACTGCTAGACCTGGTATCATTATTGGTAAAGGTGGTCAAGAGGTAGACAAGTTAAAAGAAGAGCTTAAGAAGATTACTGGTAAAGAAGTACAAATTAACATCTTTGAAATCAAGCGTCCTGAATTAGATGCATTCTTAGTAGGTAGTAGTATTGCACGTCAAATAGAAAACAGAATTTCTTATAAGCGTGCTATTAAAATGGCTATACAAGCTGCTATGAGAATGAATTGTGAAGGGATTAAAATTCAGATTTCTGGTCGTTTGAATGGTGCTGAAATGGCACGTTCGGAGGCTTTTAAAGATGGTCGTATTCCTTTATCTACATTTAGAGCTGACATTGATTATGCACTTGTTGAGTCACACACTACTTATGGTAGATTAGGTGTGAAAGTGTGGATCATGAAAGGTGAAGTTTATGGTAAAAGAGATCTTTCTCCATTAGTAGGGTTGTCTAAGAAGCAATCTGGTGGGAAAGGTGCTGGACGCGGTGGAAACAATAAATCACGCCGTAGAAAGTAATTAAAAGACAAAAAACAAGATGTTACAGCCAAAAAGAACAAAGTATCGTAAAGTGCAAAAAGGCCGTATGAAAGGGAACTCTGAAAGAGGTCATCAACTTTCAAATGGTATGTTTGGTATCAAATCACTAGACTCTAAATTTATCACTGCACGTCAGATTGAAGCTGCGCGTATTGCTGCTACACGTTATATGAAAAGAGAAGGGCAACTTTGGATTAAAATTTTTCCAGACAAGCCTATTACAAAGAAACCTCTTGAAGTACGTATGGGTAAAGGTAAAGGTTCAGTTGAATACTGGGCAGCAGTTGTGAAACCAGGAAGATTAATTTTTGAAGTTGGTGGAGTGCCAATGGAGGTTGCTAAAGAAGCATTGCGTTTAGCAGCACAAAAACTTCCTGTTAAAACTAAGTTTATTGTAGCAAGAGATTACCAAGCGTAATTGTAAATTTTAAGATGATCATGAAACAATCAGAGATAAAAGAACTGTCTACAGTTGAACTTCAAGGAAAACTTGAGGAACTTAAGAAAAGTTATACTGAACTACAAATGGCTCACGCTATCCAGCCTTTGGATAATCCGTTACAATTGCGTGCAGTAAGAAGATCAGTAGCTAGAGTGGCAACAGAGCTAACTAAAAGAGCGATATAATAATTGCATTCTACTGAAAGATGGAAAAAAGAAATTTAAGAAAAGAAAGAATAGGGGTTGTTACTAGTAACAAAATGACGAAATCAATCGTGGTTTCTGAAGTGAAGAAAGTAAAGCACCCTATGTACGGTAAATTCGTGTTGAAAACAAAAAAATATGTTGCGCACGATGAAACAAACGACTGTAATATTGGAGATACTGTAAAGATCATGGAAACAAGACCTATGAGTAAATCCAAATGTTGGAGATTAGTAGAAATAATTGAAAGAGCAAAATAATGGTACAACAAGAATCAAGACTTAAAGTTGCAGATAATACCGGAGCAAAGGAAGTGTTAACTATCCGTGTTCTTGGTGGGACTAAAAGAAGGTATGCTTCTGTTGGAGATAAAATTGTTGTTACAATTAAGGATGTTACTCCAAACGGTAGTGTTAAAAAAGGACAGGTTTCTACAGCTGTTGTAGTTAGAGTTAAAAAGGAAATTAGAAGACCTGATGGGTCGTATATCCGTTTTGATGATAATGCATGTGTGTTGTTAAACCCAACTGGAGAAATGCGTGGAACACGTGTTTTCGGTCCAGTTTCAAGAGAACTTCGTGATAAAGGATTTATGAAGATTGTATCATTAGCACCAGAAGTGCTTTAATACATTTGTAAAGATGACAAAGTTAAAGATTAAATCAGGAGATACAGTTAGAGTTATTGCTGGAGACCATAAAGGTACTGAAGGTAAAGTGACTAAAGTTCTTCGTGAAAAAAACAAAGCAATCGTTGAGGGTGTTAACATGGTTTCTAAGCATGTGAAGCCTAACGCTGCTAATCCGCAAGGAGGGATCGTAAAAAAAGAAGCGCCTATCCAAATCTCAAACTTATCTTTATTAACGGCTGATGGTAAAACTACCAGAGTAGGTTATAAAGGAGAAGGAAAAGATAAGGTAAGGATTTCTAAAAAATCTAATGAAGTAATTTAGTTATGGCTTACGTTTCAAGATTAAAACAAGAGTATAAGGACAGAATTGTTGCTGCTCTTACAGAAGAATACAGTTACAATAACGTGATGGAAGTGCCTAAATTAGAAAAAATTGTTATTTCTAAGGGTGTAGGTGCTGCAGTTTCTGACAAGAAATTAATAGATCACGCGATTGAGGAAATAACTAAAATTTCAGGACAACAAGCTGTTGCTACAATGTCTAAAAAGGATGTTGCATCTTTCAAATTACGTAAAGGAATGCCAATTGGTGTAAAGGTTACGTTAAGAGGAGAAAGAATGTATGAGTTCTTAGATAGATTAGTAACTGCATCATTACCTAGAGTTAGAGATTTCGGTGGAATTAAAGCTACTGGATTTGACGGAAGAGGTAACTATAGTTTAGGGGTTACTGAGCAAATTATTTTTCCAGAAATAAATATTGATAAAGTTAATAAAATTTCAGGAATGAATATTACTTTTGCAACTTCGGCTAATACTGATAAAGAAGCAAAATCATTGTTAACACAATTAGGTTTACCTTTTAAAAAGAACTAAATTATGGCTAAAGAATCAATGAAGGCCCGTGAGGTCAAAAGACAAAAATTGGTTGCAAAATATGCTGCTAAACGTAAAGCTTTAAAAGAAGCTGGAGATTATGAAGCATTGCAAAAATTGCCAAAAAACGCATCACCAGTACGTTTACATAACAGATGTAAATTAACAGGTAGACCTAAAGGTTACATGCGTCAGTTCGGTATTTCTCGTGTAACATTCAGAGAAATGGCTAACCAAGGGTTAATACCTGGTGTTAAGAAAGCTAGCTGGTAATATAAGTTTATAAATTGGTCTAAGGTTCGGCAGTTGTGTAACTGCCGAAAACCAAGACCGTAAATTAAGTACATATGTATACAGATCCAATTTCGGATTATTTAACAAGAGTTAGAAATGCCGTAAGAGCTAACCATAGAGTGGTTGAGATTCCTGCGTCTAACTTGAAAAAAGAAATAACTAAGATCTTATTTGATCAAGGTTATATTTTAAGTTACAAGTTTGATGATTCAACAGCACAAGGTTCTATTAAAATAGCCTTAAAGTATGATGAAAACAAGCAACCTGTAATTAGAAAAATTCAAAGAGTAAGTAAGCCTGGTTTACGTAAGTATTCTAGTTCTTCAGATTTACCAAGAGTCTTAAATGGTTTAGGTACTGCAATCGTGTCTACTTCTAAAGGAGTTATGACAGTTAAGCAAGCTCGTAGAGAGAATGTTGGAGGAGAAGTTCTTTGTTTAGTTTACTAATATTTAAAGACAAGAAGAAATGTCAAGAATAGGTAAAAGTCCAATTGTAATCCCTGCAGGAGTTACAGTTGATGTAAAAGACGGACAGGTTACAGTAAAAGGGAAAATGGGTGAATTAACTCAGGAAATCAAAGATGTAGCTGTTAAAATAGAAGAAGGAGTAATTACTTTAGAGCGTTCATCAGAGTCTAAGGATCATAGAGCTAAACATGGGTTGTATAGAGCTTTGATCTTTAACATGGTTGAAGGTGTGTCTAAAGGTTTTACTAAAGAATTGGAATTAGTTGGAGTAGGGTACAGAGCGAGTAACCAAGGTAACAAGCTTGATATTGCTTTAGGGTTTTCTCATAACATTGTTATGGATATAGCTCCTGAAGTTAAAGTTGAAACAGTATCTGAAAAAGGTAAAAATCCAATTATAAAATTAACGTCTGCTGATAAGCAATTAGTAGGTCAAGTAGCGGCTAAAATCCGTTCTTACCGTAAGCCAGAACCTTACAAAGGAAAAGGTGTTAAGTTTGTTGGAGAGGTGTTAAGAAGAAAAGCTGGTAAATCGGCTTAATAATTTTTAAAGCAAAGCTTAATTAGTAAGCTAAGTAGTAATTTTCACGTTAAATTTTAATACTACTGAGATTGCAAATTAAGTGGAACTGTTAAAAAGCTAAAAATTAACAAATGAAATTATCAAAAAACGCTAGAAGAGCAAGAATTCACAACAGAATTAGAAAGGTTGTTTCTGGTACTGCTGAACGTCCAAGATTGGCTGTTTTCAGAAGTAATAAAGAAATTTACGCACAAGTAATTGATGACGTAACTGGAAAAACAATTGTTGCCGCTTCTTCAAGAGATAAAGGAATTAGTTCTGAAAAAGGATCTAAGTCTGAAATCGCCACTTTAGTTGGTAAGTCAGTTGCTGAAAAAGCTATTAGTGCAGGAGTGTCTACTATTTCTTTTGATAGAGGAGGTGCTTTATACCACGGTAGAATCAAGTCATTAGCTGAAGGAGCTAGAGAAGGTGGATTAAAATTTTAAGAAATTATGTTTCAAAAGTATAAAAACGCAGAACTAGTTAAACCTACAGGTCTTGATTTAAAAGATCGTTTAGTAGGTGTGCAACGTGTTACTAAAGTAACAAAAGGTGGTAGAGCATTTGGTTTTTCGGCTATAGTTGTAGTTGGAGACGAGAATGGTGTAGTTGGTCATGGTTTAGGGAAATCTAAAGATGTTGCCAGTGCTATCGCTAAAGCTATTGAAGATGCTAAGAAAAACTTAGTGCGTATTCCTTTAATTAAAGGAACATTGCCACATGAGCAAAAAGGTAAGTTTGGTGGAGCAAGAGTGAACATAATCCCGGCTGCTCCTGGTACAGGAGTTATTGCTGGTGGTGCTATGCGTCACGTACTTGAAGCTGTTGGTGTACATGATGTATTATCAAAGTCTCAAGGATCATCAAACCCTCACAATGTTGTAAAAGCAACTTTTGATGCTTTATTACAATTAAGAGATGCTAAAGTTGTTGCAAAACAAAGAGGTATTTCTTTAGAGAAATTGTTTAAAGGTTAATCAGAGTAGAGATGGCAAAAATAAAAGTAACATTAGTAAAAAGTGCTATTGGTAGACCAGAAAGACAAAAGAGAACATTAGAAGCTCTTGGTCTTAAAAAAATGAATCAAACCAAAGAGCATGATGCTACACCAGCAATAGTTGGTATGGTAAACAAAGTTCAACATTTAGTTTCTGTTACAGAAGCTTAATTAAAACATTTATAACAATGGATTTAAGTAATTTAAAACCAGCCGAAGGTTCAGTAAATAACAATTCTAAGAGACTTGGTAGAGGTCAAGGATCTGGAAAAGGTGGTACTGCTGCTAGAGGACATAAAGGAGCTAAATCAAGATCTGGATATTCTAGAAAGATTGGTTTTGAAGGTGGTCAAATGCCTTTACAAAGACGTGTTCCTAAGTTTGGTTTCACAAATATCAACCGTAAAGAATATGCAGGTGTAAACTTGGATACTTTACAAGGATTGGTAGATGCTGGAAAAATTACTGATACTGTAGATTTAGACGTGTTAGTTGCTAACAGAGTTGTTGGTAAAAACGATTTAGTAAAAATCTTAGGTGGAGGTGAATTAAAAGCAAAATTAACAATTTCTGTTCATAAGTTTACTGCTACGGCAAAAGCTGCTATTGAAGCTGCAGGTGGTAGTGCTGTGACTTTATAAGAATATTTCATGAAGAAAATTATAGAATCAATACAAGGAGTTTGGCAAATTGAAGAGTTAAGAAATAAAATTCTTATCACTTTAAGTTTATTATTAGCTTATAGATTTGGAGCTCAAATTGTTTTACCAGGTATAGATGTAAGTCAATTAACTGGCTTAAGCGATAAATTCGACGATGGAGGTTTTTTAGCCTTAATTAACGCATTTACAGGAGGAGCTTTATCTAAAGCTTCAGTATTCGCATTAGGTATTATGCCTTATATCTCTGCTTCTATTGTTGTTCAATTAATGACAATAGCTATTCCTTATCTTCAAAAATTACAAAAAGAAGGTGCAAGTGGTCAAAAGAAAATTACACAAATCACGCGTTGGTTAACCATTGCTATTTGTGTTGTTCAAGCGCCATTTTACTTAGGAAGTTTACCAAGTTTAGGTGTTCCAGAAGCTGCTTTTGTTTTTGGAAGAGGAGGAATGTTTTGGGTGTCTTCTATAGTGATCTTAGTTACCGGTTGTGTTTTTGCAATGTGGTTAGGTGAAAAAATTACAGATAAAGGTATTGGTAATGGTATTTCCCTGCTTATTATGGTAGGGATTATTGCCAGCCTTCCTGCTTCTTTCATGCAAGAAATTGCTTCAAGGTTTTCAGGTGATGCTTCTAATGGTGGAGCAATCATGATTTTAATTGAAGTGATTGTTTGGTTAGTAATCATATTACTGTCTATAATGCTAGTTTTAGCAGTTAGGCAAGTGCCAGTGCAGTATGCTAGACGTTCTGCTGTTGGAGGTTACGAAGAAGGTGCAAGACAATTTTTACCATTAAAGTTGAATGCTTCTGGTGTAATGCCAATTATATTTGCTCAAGCTATTATGTTTGTGCCTGCTGTAGTAGGTGAGGCATTTGGTGAGGGGGCGTTTGCACAGTTTTTGAAAACTGAATTTACAAATATGTTTGGATTATGGTATAACGTTGTGTTTGCATTGTTAATTATCATATTCACATATTTCTATACTGCAATTACAGTGCCTACAAATAAAATGGCTGATGACTTAAAGCGTAGTAATGGTTTTATTCCGGGTATTAAACCAGGAACTGAAACTGCGGATTATTTAGATAAAATCATGTCTCAAATCACATTACCAGGATCAATATTTTTAGCATTAATTGCTGTATTCCCTGCTATTGTAATTAAGTTGATGGATATTCAACAAGGTTGGGCATTATTTTATGGAGGAACGTCTCTGCTAATTTTAGTAGGTGTTGCAATGGATACAATGCAACAAGTTAATTCATACTTACTAAATAAGCACTATGATGGTTTAATGGAAACTGGTAAAAACAGAAAAGCAGTAGCGTAACTATGGCAAAGCAACAAGCAATCGAGCAAGACGGAAGTATTATAGAAGCATTGTCTAATGCAATGTTTCGTGTTGAGTTGGAAAATGGTCACATTGTAACAGCTCATATCTCAGGTAAGATGCGTATGCATTATATTAAGTTGTTACCTGGTGATAAAGTAAAGCTTGAAATGAGTCCTTATGATTTATCAAAAGCTAGAATCACATACAGATATTAAAATAATTGCATAAAAATTATTAATATATCTAACAATTATTTAGTTTTGCACTCTCGTAAAATTAAATAATTGTTACGAAACACTGAAATTAGAGGAGTGATCTTCAATTTCAATTTAAAAACAAAGAGATGAAAGTAAGAGCATCAGTTAAAAAAAGAAGTGCAGAGTGCAAAATCGTACGTCGTAAAGGTAGATTGTACGTTATTAATAAAAAGAATCCTAGATTTAAACAAAGACAAGGGTAATGGCTAGAATTGCAGGTGTTGATATCCCAAAACATAAAAGGGGTGTAATCGCATTAACTTACATTTTTGGTGTAGGTTCTACTAGAGCTAAAGAAGCTTTAGCAAAAGCGGGAGTAAGTGAAGATACAAAAGTTTCAGATTGGACTGATGAAGAAATCGGTAACATTCGTGAAGCAATTGGAGAGTACACAATTGAAGGTGAATTACGTACTGAAATTCAATTAAACATTAAACGTTTAATGGATATCGGTTGTAACAGAGGTATTCGTCATAGAGTTGGTTTACCATTAAGAGGACAACGAACTAAGAATAACTCTAGAACTAGAAAAGGTAGAAGAAAAACAGTAGCTAACAAGAAAAAAGCATAATAATTATGGCAAAGTCAACTAAAAGTGCTAAGAAAAGAAAGGTTGTTGTTGAGGCAGTTGGTGAGGCTCACGTTTCATCATCATTCAATAACATCATTATCTCTTTGACAAATAAAAAAGGAGATGTTATAGCTTGGTCTTCTGCTGGTAAAATGGGTTTTAGAGGTTCTAAAAAGAATACACCTTATGCAGCTCAAACTGCAGCCGAAGATTGTGCTAAAGTTGCTCATGAAGCAGGTTTAAGAAAAGTTAAAGTTTATGTAAAAGGACCAGGTAACGGACGTGAGTCTGCAATCAGATCTTTACATAATGCAGGAATTGATGTTACAGAAATTATTGATGTAACTCCTACAGCTCATAACGGTTGTAGACCTCCTAAAAGAAGAAGAGTTTAATCACTTTTTAATATTAAAACAGAAGCATAACATTAGTTATGTTTCTGTTCTTTTATATATTTAATTAATAATAACTGAGAGGATACTACGATTATCGAAGGATAGTTAAGCCTTAATTCATAATCCCTCTCTAAATAATTTAAAAATGGCAAGATATACAGGTCCAAAAACTAAAATTGCTCGTAAATTTGGTGAAGCAATTTTCGGAGATGATAAATCTTTTGAGAAAAGAAATTATCCTCCAGGTCAGCATGGTAATAACCGTAGAAGAGGTAAAAAATCTGAATACGCAATACAATTAGCTGAAAAACAAAAAGCTAAATATACATATGGTATTTTAGAGCGTCAATTCTCTAACTTGTTTAAAAAAGCATCTGCTTCTAAAGGAATTACAGGTGAGGTTTTATTACAATTATGTGAATCAAGATTAGATAACGTTGTGTATAGAATGGGAGTATCTCCTACTAGAAATGGTGCACGTCAATTAGTATCTCACAGACATATTACTGTAAACGGTGAAATCTGTAATATACCTTCTTACTCTTTAAAAGCAGGAGATGTTGTTGGAGTAAGAGAAAAATCAAAATCTTTAGTAGCTATCGAAAACTCTTTAGCAAACTCAAGTAATGTATACGAATGGATTACATGGAACTCAGCTACAAAAGAAGGAACTTTTGTTGCCGTGCCAGTACGTTTACAAATTCCAGAAAACATTAAAGAGCAATTAATCGTAGAATTATACTCTAAATAATAATTAATCACATTGAGATTTGGCCAAAGGGTTTATTAGTATTTCTTCACACTTTTAAACCGCGCAACCAAATAACAATTAAAAGAAGAACAAAATGGCAATTTTAAATTTTCAAAAACCAGATAAGGTTATCATGATCAACTCTTCTGAATTCGAAGGAAAATTCGAGTTTAGACCATTAGAGCCTGGTTATGGTTTAACAGTAGGGAATGCTTTAAGAAGAGTATTATTATCTTCTTTAGAAGGTTTTGCAATCACTTCAACTCGTATTGAAGGTGTAGAGCATGAATTTTCTACCATTTCTGGAGTTGTAGAAGATGTTACAGAAATCATCTTAAACTTAAAGCAAGTTCGTTTTAAGCAGCAAATAGAAGATGTTGATAATGAAACAGTTTCTATTTCATTATCAGGTAAAAAACAAATCACTGCTGGTGATTTTCAAAAGTTTATTTCAGGTTTCCAAGTGTTAAATACAGATTTAGTAATCTGTAACTTAGATCCTAAAGTAAATATCGATATGGAAATTACTATCGAAAAAGGTAGAGGATATGTACCTGCTGAAGAAAACAAAAAGGCAAATGCGCCTTTAGGGACAATTTTTGTGGATTCAATTTACACACCTATTAAAAATGTGTCTTACAAGATAGAAAACTACCGTGTTGAACAAAAAACTGATTATGAAAAATTAGTATTTGAAATTCAATCAGACGGTTCTATTCATCCAAAAGATGCATTAACAGATGCAGCTAGAATTTTAATTCACCACTTCATGTTATTCTCTGATGAGCGTATTACATTAGAAGCTGATGAAATTGCACAAACTGAAACATATGATGAGGAATCATTACATATGAGACAATTGCTTAAGACTAAGCTTGTTGATATGGATCTTTCTGTACGTGCATTAAACTGTTTAAAAGCTGCTGAAGTTGATACTTTAGGAGATTTAGTGTCATTCAATAAAAATGACTTAATGAAGTTCCGTAACTTCGGTAAAAAATCGTTAACTGAACTAGATGAGTTGGTTGCGGCTAAGAACTTAACGTTCGGAATGGATTTATCAAAATACAAATTAGATAAAGATTAATTCATCATATTTTGCTCCTCAATAATGGGTTGTAGCAAGATGATGTAAATACCAAAAACAATGAGACACGGTAAAAAAGTAAACCACTTAGGTAGAAAAAAAGCGCACAGAGTTGCAATGTTAGCTAATATGGCTTGTTCTTTAATTGAGCACAAACGTATTAACACAACTGTTGCTAAAGCTAAAGCGTTAAAGCAATTTGTTGAGCCTTTAGTGACAAAATCTAAAAACGATACTACACATAACCGTCGTTTAGTATTCGCTAAATTAAGACAAAAAGAAGCTGTAACTGAATTATTCAGAGATGTAGCTGTAAAGGTTGGTGATCGTCCAGGAGGTTATACACGTATCATTAAGTTAGGAAACCGTTTAGGGGATAACGCTGATATGGCTATGATCGAGTTAGTAGATTACAACGAGATTTACAATGCTGGTAAAAAAGAAGCTAAAAAATCTACTCGTAGAAGTAGATCTAAAAAAGCAGCTCCTGCAGCAGTAGAAACTCAAGCTACTCAAGAAGAAGAATAAATATGAATCAATGTTCATAACTTAAAGGAGATAAAGCCAGTGTTTTATCTCCTTTTTTTATGAATTAACAAATGTTATTATTATGAAAAAATTAATCTATTTATCAACCTTGTTAATTTCGTTAACAGGTTTTAGTCAAACACAGTCAAATCGTGTTGGGTTTTCGATAGGTAATGGTGGTGGAAATGAAAGCTTGTTGAATAACTCTTCAAACGGTGCATGGATAACTTCAAAGACTATCGATAATGGTATTGATGGGTCAGAATATGTTTATATGTCATGGAGTCAAAGAGCAGTGGTGACTTCTATTGACGGAAAGCAATACGTAGTGCCGTTTATGAACTTTAATGCGCGTTTAAACAGATTTGCTGCAAATTTATCTAAAGAGTCTAAAGGTGTACAAAGTATATCTCGTGATTCTGTATTCATGTTTAATAATTCTGGAATTTTAAAAGTTAAACTTGCTAATAAAGACTTTGTTAAAGTTTCTAATAAATTTTATGAAGTGGTTTTTGCTAAGAACGACACAAGATTATTAAAGTTATATAAAGGGGTAGTGAAAGAAGCGTCATTTAATCCAATGACACAACAGAAAGTTGGAAAAGATAAAATGGTTGTTGAGTCGTCTTATTTTATAGAAAAAGATGGTTTAAACGAGTTTAAGCTAAAAACAAAAACGATATTATCTTTACTGAGTGATAAGGAGTCTGAGATTAAAAAGTTTATTAAAGAAAATAAGCTTTCTGTAAAAAATGAAAAGCATCTTATAAGAGTGTTTAATTATTATAAATCTCTATAGTTGTTTAAAGGGTAAACTTTTTTAGTTTATCCTTTTTTTTTATATTATTTTTGCGCAACTAATTACACAACTAAACAACAATCGGTAATGAAATATCAAGCTAGAAGAAAAGCAATATTACTGCTAGCAGACGGAACAATTTTTCACGGAAAATCTGTCGCTGATAAAGAGGGGACTTCATTTGGTGAAGTTTGTTTTAACACAGGTATGACAGGGTATCAAGAAATTTTTACAGACCCTTCATATTTCGGACAACTAATGGTGACTACTAATACGCATATTGGTAATTACGGTACTGCAACTGTAGAAAACGAATCTGAAGGAATTAAAATAGCTGGATTAATTTGTAAGAATTTTAGCTATGATTTTTCTCGTGATATCGCAGATAGATCATTAGAAGAATTTCTTGCAGATAACAATTTATTTGCAATCTCTGATGTAGATACTAGAGCTTTAGTGTCTTATATTAGAGACAATGGGGCAATGAATGCTGTAATGTCTACAGATGTAGATAACATTGATGAATTGAAAAAGCAACTTGCTGAAAGTCCTAACATGAATGGTTTAGAGCTGGCGTCAAAAGTGTCAACTAAAGAACCTTATTTTTACGGCGATGAAAATGCTACGTATAAGGTAGCAGCCCTAGATATTGGTATTAAGAAAAATATTTTAAGAAACATTGCTTCGCGTGATGTGTATATCAAAGTGTATCCGTACAACGCAACATTTGAAGATATGGCGTCTTGGAATCCAGATGGGTATTTCTTGTCTAACGGACCTGGAGACCCTGAACCATTGGTAGAAGCTCAAGCTGTAGCTAAAGAGATTATTAAAAGAGATTTACCGTTATTTGGAATCTGCTTAGGACATCAAGTTATTGCTATTGCAAACGGTATATCTACATTTAAGATGCATAATGGACACAGAGGAATCAATCACCCGGTAATGAATATAGCAACAGGTAAAGGTGAAATTACTTCTCAAAACCATGGTTTTGCTGTAAATAGAGAAGAGGCTGAAGCAAATAGTGAAGTTGAAATTTCTCATATCCACTTAAATGATAAAACAGTTGCTGGATTGCGTATGAAAAACAAGAATTGTTTTTCTGTTCAATACCACCCAGAAGCAAGTCCAGGACCACATGATTCAGAATATTTATTCGATCAATTTGTGGAAAATATTAAAAAAGCAAAAAACTAAATCATAAAACAACATCCTCATAAACTATGCGTTTACGAGGATTGTTTTTTATTAATATACAAAACATAAGACTATGAGTATTATTATTAACGTACACGCAAGACAAATTTTTGATTCAAGAGGAAACCCAACTGTAGAAGTTGATGTGTTAACAGAAAACGGAGCTATGGGACGCGCAATGGTGCCTTCTGGAGCTTCTACTGGTGAACATGAAGCTGTTGAGCTTAGAGACGGAGGTAAAGCTTATATGGGTAAAGGAGTTCAAACTGCAGTAGATAACGTTAACTCAATTATAGCATCAGAGTTATTAGGTATATCTGTGTTTGAACAAAATGCAATCGATCAATTAATGAATGATTTAGACGGTACAGCTAATAAATCAAAATTAGGAGCTAATGCAATTTTAGGAGTGTCTTTAGCTGTTGCTAAAGCTGCTGCTCATGAATTGGGAATGCCATTGTATCGTTATGTTGGTGGTGTGTCTGCTAATACATTACCAGTGCCAATGATGAATATCATCAATGGAGGTTCTCATAGTGATGCGCCAATTGCGTTTCAAGAGTTTATGATTATGCCTGTTAAAGCAAAAAACTTTGCTCAAGCAATGCAAATGGGATCAGAAATATTCCATAATTTAAAGAAGGTGTTGCATGACAGAAACTTAAGTACTGCTGTTGGTGATGAAGGTGGTTTTGCACCAACATTAAACGGAACTGAAGATGCTCTTGATTCTATAAAATTAGCTGTAGAAAATGCAGGCTATACTTTTGGTGACGAAATTATGATTGCTTTAGATTGTGCTGCGGCAGAATTTTATGTAAATGGCAAGTATGATTACACTAAGTTTGAAGGCGATAAAGGGGCTATAAGAACTTCTGAAGAGCAAGCATCTTACTTAGCTGAATTGTGTGAGAAATATCCGATTATATCAATTGAGGATGGAATGGATGAAAATGACTGGAATGGTTGGAAGTGTTTAACAGATAAAGTAGGCGATGCTGTTCAATTAGTTGGTGATGACTTATTTGTTACAAATGTTGAGCGTTTGGCTAAAGGAATAGCAAACAATACGGCAAATTCAATTCTGATTAAGGTTAATCAAATAGGAACGTTAACAGAAACAATTGCTGCAGTAAATATGGCGCATAATGCAGGGTATACTTCGGTAATGTCACACCGTTCTGGTGAAACTGAAGACAATACTATTGCAGATTTAGCAGTGGCTCTAAATTGCGGTCAAATCAAAACAGGATCGGCTTCTCGTTCAGACAGAATGGCGAAATACAACCAGTTACTACGTATTGAAGAAGAATTAGGTAGTGTGGCGTATTTTCCTCAAAATAAAGCATTTAAGGTAGGATAGATTGCTCTTCTTTTTAAATGCATTTTAGGTGTGAAATTTAAATTAATTTCACACCTTTTTTTATGTCTTAATAGTTCGGTTTTTAAGGCGGTTTTTCGTAAATTGTGCAACTTAAAGAACTAATATAATCGATAGAACGTAACCATGACAGAGAAAGCAACTTTAGAAGTAAACGGAAAAAAACTTGAATTTCCAGTAATTGTAGGGACTGAAAACGAAATAGCAATTGACATCAAAGCATTAAGAGGTGCTTCTGACGGTGTAATTACTATTGATCCTGGGTATAAAAATACTGGGTCATGTGCAAGTGAAATTACATTTTTAGATGGTGAAAAAGGAATTTTAAGATATAGAGGTTATTCTATTGAGGAGTTGGCTGAAAAAGCAAGTTTCTTAGAAGTGGCTTATTTGTTAATTTTTGGTGAGTTGCCAACTACTGAACAGTTGACAAAATTTGATGCAGATATTAAAGCAGAAGCTCATGTTGATGAAGATGTGAAGAAAATTTTAGATGGGTTCCCAAAGACAGCACATCCAATGGGAGTGTTATCATCTTTAACAAGTGCATTAATTGCTTTCAATCCGTCTTCTGTAAATGTTGATTCAGAAGAAGACATGTATAAGGCTATTGTTACCGTTTTAGGAAAGTTCCCAGTACTTACTGCTTGGGCGCACAGAAAGAAACAAGGTTTACCACTTGATTATGGCGATGATTCATTAGGGTATGTTGAAAACTTCATGAAAATGATGTTTAACAAACCAAATAAAGAATACCCATCAAACCCAATCATCAATAACGCAATTGATAAATTATTAATCTTACATGCTGATCATGAACAAAACTGTTCAACTTCTACAGTAAGAATAGTAGGGTCTTCTCACGCTGGTTTATATGCATCATTATCGGCTGGAATTTCTGCCTTATGGGGACCATTACATGGTGGGGCTAACCAAGCTGTAATTGAAATGTTAGAAGGTATTAAAGCTGATGGCGGGGATACTAAAAAATACATGGGTAAAGCTAAAGATAAGCAGGATCCATTCCGTTTAATGGGATTCGGACATAGAGTTTACAAGAACTTCGATCCAAGAGCAAAAATTATTAAGGTAGCTGCAGATGAAGTTTTAGGTGATTTAGGAGTTAAAGATCCGATCTTAGATATCGCTAAAGGTTTAGAGCAAGAAGCTCTATCTGATTCGTATTTTGTTGATAGAAAATTATATCCAAACGTAGATTTCTATTCAGGAATTATATACAGAGCTTTAGGTATTCCTACAGAAATGTTTACACCAATGTTTGCTTTAGGTCGTTTACCAGGTTGGATAGCACAATGGAGAGAAATGCGTTTACGTAAAGAGCCAATCGGACGTCCAAGACAGATTTACACTGGAAAGAATTTAAGAGATTTTACTCCAATAGAAAATAGATAAAATATAAACTATAGTTTATAAAAAGCGTGATTTACAGTAGTTTTTCACGCTTTTTTAGCATTACATCAATTATGAAAAAACCAATCAAGTTAATTAAAAATAGGTCAGATATTGGAGCTGGAACTCGTGGTTCTGATATGGGAGTTGATGCTATAGAAATAGCAGCAATCAATCAACGTAATGATTATTTCAATCAGTTTGAATATGAGGATCTAGAAACAGAAAATGAATCGATATACAATAAAGTAAACAACTCGTTTGCTAAGCGTATAAAGAGTGTTTTTGAGCAATGCACACGTTTAAGTAATTCAGTGCAGAGTAATATAGAAAACGGGAATTTTCCACTAGTACTTTCAGGAGATCATTCTTCAGCTTTGGGTACTATTTCTGGTATTAAAGCGGCGAATCCTAATAAGCGTTTAGGTGTAGTGTGGATTGATGCCCATGCAGATATACATTCGCCTTACACATCGCCTTCTGGAAATATTCATGGTATGCCGTTAGCTGCAGCGTTATCAGAAGATAATATGGCGTGCAAGATAAATGATGTCCCTGCAGAAACTGAAGAGTATTGGACAGGAATGAAAAATATTGGTTGTGAAGGGGCAAAAGTTCTTGCAAGTGATGTGGTGTATTTTGGTGTTAGAGATACTGAAGAGCCAGAAGACAAACAAATAGAAGCACTAGGTATTAAGAACTATATGGTGCATGAAGTGCGTTATAGAGGATTAGAGGTTTGTGTGCAGGAAACCTTAGAATCCTTGAGTGATTGTGATATGATATACATTTCATTTGATGTTGATAGTATGGATTGTGACATGATCTCGTATGGTACAGGAACGCCTGTACCTAAAGGTTTTGATCAATATGAAATAATTGAAATTTTCAACCAGTTAATCGCATCTAACAAAATTGCTTCTGTAGAGTTTGTAGAGGTGAATCCGTTATTAGATTTTAAAGGGAATAAAATGGCAGAAACGGCATTTGAAGTGTTAGATGCTGTAACAAAAACATTAAAACACACGTTGTAATTTGAGTCAATCTACAAATACAATTGTAATGATTCGCCCAATTTGTTTTAGGGGGAATGAACAAACACGTGTCAATAATCATTATCAAACTGATGAAGATAATTTGTCTGATGATACAATAAACCATAAAGCACAGCAAGAGTTTGACACTTTGGCGGTATTGCTTCAGAATAATGGTGTGAACGTTATTGTTGTTAATGATACGGATGAATTTGATACACCAGATTCTATTTTTCCTAATAACTGGATTTCATTTCATGAAAACGGAACGGTAGCAGTTTATCCGATGTTTGCTGAAAATCGCCGAAATGAAAGACGAGAAGATGTGTTAGAGGAAGTTGAAAAACACGGATTCGTTATAAATGACGTTATAGATTATTCAGCTGCTGAAGACGAAGCAGTTTTCTTAGAAGGTACTGGTAGTATGGTGTTAGATAGGGTGAATAAAAAAGCGTACTGTGCTTTGTCTCCTAGATCTGATGAAGATTTATTTATAGAGTTCTGCGAAGATTTTGAGTACACTCCAGTACTATTCAATGCAGCACAAACTATTAATGACAAACGTAAGGCAATTTATCATACAAATGTAATGATGTGTATTGCTGATGATTTTGCTGTGATTTGTTTAGATGCAATTGATGATAAAAAAGAGCGTAAAAATGTAGTTACGCATCTTAAAACTAGTGGGAAAAAAGTGATTACAATATCTGAAGATCAGGTTAATGCTTTTGCTGGTAATATGTTATTGGTTAACGGAACTGCGGCTAAGAAATTTTTGGTAATGAGCACATCAGCATATTCCAGTTTAACAGATCAGCAAATTACTGATATAACACTACATTGTGATATATTACATAGTGATTTAACTACAATAGAAACACAAGGAGGAGGAAGTGCGCGTTGTATGTTAGCAGAAGTGTTTCTGCCAATTCAATAGCGGTGATATTAAAACATAAAAAAGCTCTAAATTATAATTTAGAGCTTTTTTGTATTTAAATAATGGTTTTGATGAATTCTGATACCCCAGCCCAAAAGTATTCTATACCGAGTGCAATTACGATAAAACCAATAATTCTCGAAATGGAGTTTATCCCATTGGCACCTAACACTCGTACTATGTATTGTGAGCTGCGTAACATGATGTAGCAAATAATACATACAATAAGAACTGCAAACAAAGTCGTAAATATCTGAGAAGAATTGTTGAATTCTTCATTTAAACTAATTAATAAGGAAATAGAACCAGGTCCTGCCATCATAGGAATTGCTAATGGGGTTAAAGAGATGCGTTCACGCTCATGAGCCGCTTTTTTACGCTCTTTATTCATTCCACGGTTTTTTGAAAATTCACCTTTTAAAAGCGCAAAACCCGACGTTGCAATAACTAATCCTCCGGCTACTTTAAGAGCATTCAAGCTAATGCCAAAAAATGCCAAAACATATTTTCCTATAAAAAAAGATATAACCAGTATCACAAATACATTAATACTTGCTAATAAAGATGTTTTGTTAATTTCTGATTTTGTGTCGCCTTCAGTTAAACTCACAAAAATAGGAACCGTTCCTAAAGGGTTCATTACAGAAAAAAGAGCTCCAAAAATGTATAAAAATAATTCCACGCTGTAAATTTTGTGCAAATGAATGAAATAGAAATTAATTAATAATAGACTTCAAGTTTTAAGTCAATAATTTTCTATGAAATGCGTATAATATCGATAAAATGTATTTTTGAGTTGTAAAATTGTAGTTATATGAAGTTAAGTTGAAAACAATTTACGAAAGTGTAAATGAATAATTGTTAGGGTAAAAATATTGTATATATCCAGCAAGGCTTATCTTTGCAACTTATAAAAACGAAGTAATGACAATTCAAGACACACTATCATTAAAAGTAAAAGAAGCATTCAACGCAATTTATAATGCAGAATTACCAAACGTAGAATTTCAGGCAACTCGTAAAGAATTTGAAGGAGATGTTACAGTAGTAGTATTTCCTATGTTAAGAGTTGTGAAAGGCAACCCGGTGCAAATAGGCGAGGCACTTGGAGAATATTTAGTGGCTAATGTAGATGAAGTTGATGGATTCAATGTGGTAAAAGGATTCTTGAATATAGTCATATCTGAAGCTTACTATTTAAATGTATTTAATACCATACAAACAACCGATAATTACGGTTTTGTGTCGCCAGGTGACGAAGCGGTAATGGTTGAATATTCTTCGCCTAACACAAATAAACCATTGCATTTAGGACACGTGAGAAATGTGTTGTTAGGGTATTCTGTTTCCGAAATTATTAAAGCCTCAGGAAAGAAAGTATATAAAACTCAAGTAATTAATGACAGAGGTATACATATTTGTAAAAGTATGTTGGCATGGGAAAAATTTGGAGGTGGAGAAACTCCAGAAACTACGGGTTTAAAGGGAGATAAACTTGTAGGGAATTACTATGTGAAATTTGACCAAGAATATAAAAAAGAAATAGCACATCTTGTAGATACAGGTTTAACAGAAGAAGACGCTAAAAAGCAGGCGCCATTAATTCTTGAAGCTCAAGAAATGCTACGTAAATGGGAATCAGGTGATGAAACGGTTATTGCTCTTTGGAAAAAAATGAACCAATGGGTGTATGATGGTTTTGAAGTTACCTATAAAAACATAGGGGTAGACTTTGATTCTTATTATTATGAAAGCAATACCTATTTGTTAGGGAAAGACAATATTTTAGAAGGACTTGAAAAAGGGGTGTTTTTTAAAAAAGAAGATGGTTCTGTTTGGTGTGATTTAACCGATGAAGGTCTTGATGAAAAACTTGTACTGCGTTCTGATGGTACGGCGGTGTATATGACTCAAGATATAGGTACGGCTATACAACGTATTAAAGATAATCCAGATGTGTCAGGAATGATATACACAGTAGGGAATGAGCAAGATTATCACTTTAAAGTCTTGTTTTTAATTTTGAAAAAACTCGGGTATTCTTGGGCAGATAATTTGCATCACTTGAGTTATGGTATGGTAGATTTACCATCTGGTAAAATGAAAAGTAGAGAAGGTACTGTTGTTGATGCAGATGATTTAATGCAAGAAATGATTGCGACTTCTAAGGACATATCTGTAGAGTTAGGAAAACTTGATGGCTATACAGAAGAGCAAAAAAACGAAGTGTATAAAACTATTGGTTTAGGGGCGCTAAAATACTTCATATTAAAAGTAGATCCTAAAAAACGAATTTTATTTGATCCAGCAGCATCAGTAGATTTTCAAGGGAATACGGGGCCGTTTATCCAATACACGTATGCTAGAATACAAGCGATACTAAGAAAAGCAGATTTTGATTTGACAAATCATGCAAATGTTGTGTTACATGACAAAGAGAAAGAATTGATTAAACAAATGATGTTGTTCCCTGAAACTATTCAAATGGCGGCAACTAACCAAAGTCCAGCTTTAATAGCAAATTACACTTATGAGTTAGTTAAGGCATACAATTCATTCTTTCAAAATGTATCAATATTTGGGGCAGACACTGAAGAGGAAAAAGTATTTAGAGTGCAATTGTCTCAAACAGTAGGAAATGTTATAAAATCAGCATTTAAGCTCCTAGGAATAACAGTTCCTGAAAGAATGTAGTTTTCTCTAAAGCAAATTAATCTATGAATAGCAATTGTCTGGTTTTATTGAGCCAGACAATTGTTTTTTTAGAAGGTTTTGAAAAGTGTTACGAATTATCAGTTTTATGTTTAATATCTTCAAATTTTCATTTTAGAAACGTCAGGTATTCTTCAATAATAACTTTTGTAACTCACTGCATTTTATGTAATTTTGCAATTCTCAAATCTTTGAGAGTTATTTTGACTAAAACACTATTGATATATGTTTAATAATTTAAGTGAAAAATTAGATAAAGCCTTACATGTACTTAAAGGGCATGGAAGTATTACAGAAGTTAATGTTGCTGAAACGCTAAAAGAAGTTCGTAGAGCATTATTAGACGCCGATGTCAATTTTAAAATAGCTAAAGAGTTTACCAAACGTGTTAAAGACAAGGCTATAGGAGCAGATGTATTAACAACCCTGCAACCTGGTCAGTTAATGGTTAAGTTGGTAAAAGATGAGTTAACTGAATTAATGGGAGGCGAAACTGAAGGAATTAACTTATCAGGAGCTCCAACTGTTATTTTAATGTCTGGTTTGCAAGGGTCTGGTAAAACAACATTTTCTGGTAAACTGGC
Source organism: Flavobacteriaceae bacterium (assembly GCA_049609325.1). GTDB lineage: Bacteria > Bacteroidota > Bacteroidia > Flavobacteriales > Flavobacteriaceae. The sequence continues at coordinate 27,150 of JBMYYK010000007.1, forward strand.
TAACTATTTAAAAAGTAAAAAATCTAAGCAACCATTATTAGTAGCTTGTGATGTGTATCGCCCTGCTGCAGTAGATCAACTTCATGTAGTAGGAGATCAAATTAAGGTTGATGTATATTCTGATAAAGGCAATACAAATCCTGTAGCTATTGCACAAGCAGGTATTGCCCATGCAAAAGCTAACGGACATAATGTGGTTATTATTGATACCGCAGGACGTTTGGCTGTTGATGAAGAAATGATGACGGAGATATCTAATATCCACTCAGCTATTCAACCTCAAGAGACGTTGTTTGTAGTAGATTCTATGACTGGTCAAGATGCTGTTAATACTGCAAAAGCCTTTAATGATGTACTGAACTTTGACGGGGTTATTTTAACAAAGTTAGATGGTGATACTCGAGGAGGAGCTGCAATATCTATTAAATCGGTAGTTAATAAACCTATTAAGTTTATTGGTACAGGAGAAAAGATGGAAGCTATTGATGTGTTCCATCCATCTCGTATGGCAGATCGTATCCTTGGAATGGGAGATGTGGTGTCTTTAGTAGAAAGAGCGCAAGAGCAATTTGACGAGGCAGAAGCTAGAAAATTACAAAAGAAAATTGCAAAAAATCAATTCGGATTTGACGATTTTTTAAGCCAGATACAACAGGTGAAGAAAATGGGTAATATGAAGGATTTAATGGGAATGATTCCTGGTGCTTCTAAAGCCATGAAAGGTATGGATATAGATGATGATGCCTTCAAACATATTGAAGCGATTATTTATTCAATGACGCCAGGTGAACGAACTAAACCATCAGTGATTAACGCCAATAGAAAAAAGCGTATTGCAAAAGGGTCAGGGAGGTCTGTTCAAGAGGTTAATCAACTGCTAAAGCAATTCAACCAAATGAGTAAGATGATGAAAATGATGCAAGGCGGAGGCGGAAAGAAGATGATGCAAATGATGAAAGGAATGAGATAACAAAATGCTGCCAAATTTTTGGCGGCTTTTTTATTTTATAAATACAACAACACAATTATCAATTGTTACGCAATTAAGAAACGTAACATAAATACAACACACAAATGATTTTACTAGACGGTAAAAAAACAAGTAATGACATTAAAGATGAGATAGCTCGTGAAGTGTCAAAAATGAAAGACAATGGGGAGAAAGTTCCACATTTAGCTGCAGTTATTGTTGGTACTGACGGCGCAAGTTTAACTTACGTTGGTAGTAAAGTTAGAGCTTGTGAGCGCGTTGGGTTTGAATCTACACTGATACAATTGCCAAATACGGTAAGTGAAGTGGAGTTGTTAGATAAGATAGAAGAACTTAATCAAAATGATGCTATTGATGGGTTTATTGTACAATTACCATTACCTAAACAAATTGACGATCAAAAAATACTAATGGCAATACATCCTGATAAAGATGTAGATGGGTTTCATCCAACAAATTTTGGAAAAATGGCTTTAGATATGAGTACGTTTATCCCTGCTACGCCATTTGGTATTTTAGAGTTATTAGAACGTTATAAAGTAGATACTAAAGGAAAGCATACTGTAGTGGTTGGAAGAAGTCATATTGTAGGGCGACCAATGAGTATTTTAATGGGACGTAAAGGTTGGCCAGGAAACTCAACTGTAACGTTAACACACAGCCATACCAAAAATATCACACAAATTATCAGTCAAGCAGATATCATTATTATGGCTTTAGGAATTCCTGATTTTCTTAAAGCAGAAATGGTAAAAGACGATGCTGTAGTTATTGATGTAGGAATTTCTAGAGTGCCAGATGAAAATGCAAAACGCGGTTACGTCATAAAAGGCGATGTAGATTTTGATAATGTATCTAAAAAAGCAAGTCATATTACACCTGTTCCTGGTGGAGTAGGACCAATGACTATTGCCATGTTGTTGAAAAACACATTGTTGGCTAGAGAACGTCATAGAGCTAACTCATAAACGATAATAAAAAAGCTCCTTAATTTTAGGAGCTTTTTTATTAGTTTGTTTTTGAAGAATCGCTAACCAAACGGTTAATTTCTTCAAGTTCAGTAGGAGTTAAGTCTCTCCACTTTCCAACCGGGACGTCTAAAGAAATATTCATAATTCGCACCCGTTTAAGCTTGGTAACTTCGTAATTTAAGTATTCACACATGCGTCGTATTTGTCTGTTCAACCCTTGAGTCAATATAATTTTAAAGATGTATTTACTGACTTGCTCTACTTCGCAATTGCGTGTAACGGTATCTAAAATAGGTACACCGCTACTCATTTTTTGAATAAATTCTTTGGTGATGGGTTTATCTACAGTTACCAAATATTCTTTTTCATGATTGTTTCTTGCGCGTAATATTTTATTGACGATATCGCCATCGTTAGTAAGAAAAATTAAACCTTCACTTGGTTTATCTAATCGCCCGATAGGAAATATTCTTGTAGGGTAATTAATGTAGTCAATGATGTTGTCTTTTTCTACCCTAGTATCTGTAGTGCAAACAATACCAACTGGTTTGTTAAAGGCTAGGTATACAGGTTTTTCATTTGATTCTGAAATCAGCTTTCCATCCACTCTAACTTCATCATTAGCACCAATTTTAGTTCCCATTTCTGGTACAGCCCCGTTAATTGTGACGCGTCCTTGATCAATAAGTTTATCCGCAGCTCTGCGTGAGCAATACCCAACTTCACTTAGGTATTTGTTGATTCTAGTGAGTTTTTGTTTTTCCATAATTCAAAAAAAAAGCTGCCTTGTAAAAAACAGACAGCCTTATGGTATATACTTTTTTGATGTGCTTATAACTTTGCAAACATTTTTTCCATTTTAGCTTTTTGCTCAGCTGCCAATTCTGCATCTACTAAAATACGTCCAGAATGTTCATCAGTGATAATTTTTCTACGTCCTGCAATTTCTACTTGTACCTGTGGTGGTATAGTGAAATATGATCCTCCGGCTGCACCACGTTCAATAGCTACAATTGCTAATCCGTTTTTTACATTAGTTCTAATACGGTTATAAGCTAGTATTAAACGCTCTTCAATTTGCTTCTGATATTTAGCAGATTTCTCTAATAAAGCTTCTTCTTCTTTTTCTGTTTCAGAAATGATTTCATTTAAAGCATTTTTCTTGTGCTCTAAGTGTGCTTGTTTATCAGTTAAACGCTCTTGAGCTTGTTCAATAACTTCTGTTTTATGAGCAATTTGCGCTTTAAATTCTTTGATATGCTTTTCAGCTAATTCAATTTCTAATTCTTGAAACTCAATTTCTTTAGCTAAAGAATTATACTCTCTGTTGTTACGTACGTTTTCTTGTTGCTTAGTGTATTTTTTCATTAATTCCTTAGACTCCTCAATAGCATTTAATTTTGCTTTAATTTGAGTGTTAAGTGCTTCAATATCATTGTTAAAATTTTCAACTCTTAAGCTTAATCCAGCTACTTCGTCTTCTAAATCTTCAACTTCTAAAGGAAGTTCTCCACGTACATTTCTAATTTCATCAATACGAGAGTCTATTAATTGCAAGTTGTATAATGCTCTTAATTTTTCTTCTACTGAAATTTCTTTTTTCTTTGCCATATCTTAAAAATAATTGACTGGATTAGTATTAATACCTGATAAAACGATTGCAAAATTAGGTAATTTTTTACTAAGAAACTCATATAAAAGCGATTTTGTGTATTGTTCACTCTCATAATGTCCAATGTCGCATAATAAAATATGATTTTCAGCCTGATAAAAATCGTGGTATTTCAAGTCTGAAGTCACATAGGCATCTGCTCCAGAGCTTTTTGCATTTGCTATAGCTGAAGCTCCAGAGCCTCCTAAAACGGCAACTTTTTTAATTGGTTTGCCTGTTAAAGCAGAGTGCCTAACACATTGGGTATTCATTTGATCTTTTAAAAGTTCTAAAAAGTCGTTTTCATCAATTTCTGTTTCTAACTCGCCAACCATTCCTAAACCAATTTTCTGATATGAGTTTTTTAATTTAGTAATTTCATAAGCGACTTCTTCATACGGATGATTTGTAAATAGTTCATGAAGTATGGTTTGCTCAAGATGTTGCTCAAAAGTCATGTTAAGCTGAACTTCTTTTTCGGTATGTAATTTTCCTTTTTCACCTACAGACGGATTGGAGTTTTGGTTACCTTTAAACGTGCCTTCGCCAGTTATATTGAAGCTGCAATTACTGTAATTTCCAATATTACCAGCCCCTGCATTAAATAACGCTTTGCGTAGAGTTTCTGCATCATCTAGTGGGACATAAGTGGTGAGCTTCAAAATAAATTCTTTTTTTGGAATTAAAATTTCACGATTAATTAAATTCAGCTTATCGCAAATAGTTTTGTTGACGCCTTGTTGAACATTATCTAGAGCAGTATGAGTAGCGTATATGGCAATATCGTGTTTAATGGCTTTTATCACTACACGATTAACATAATCTTGTCCGTTAAATTTTTTAATTCCAGAAAATATGATAGGATGGAAGCTTACAATTAAGTTGCAATTTTTTGCAATAGCTTCATCAACAACTTCTTCTAATGTATCATGGGTGATTAATATTCCTGTTAAGGCAGTATTTTTATCACCAACAAGTAAGCCTACATTATCAAATCCTTCAGCATAAGCCAAAGGAGCTAAGCTTTCCATGTGAGTGATGACGTCTTTTATGAGCATATTTTTACGATTATTTTATTCAGATAATCAAAGATACATATTTATCATTTGCCAGTGCAGTATAGAAAGTTTACTTTCGTATAGTGAGTAAGCTAAGAAAGTTATTATACCCCTTTGCAATTGTTTATGATGTTGTAACACGAGTAAGAAATTTCTGTTATGATACAGGTGTTTTTAAAAGTGTATCGTACAATATTCCTATAATTGCTGTTGGTAATTTATCAGTTGGAGGAACAGGTAAATCTCCAATGATAGAATATTTGATTCGGTTATTGTTGCCAGAAGGGCAGTTAGCAACATTGAGTAGAGGTTACAAACGACAATCTGAAGGTTTTGTTTTAGCGCATTCAAATTCTACAGCTGAAGAGATTGGTGATGAACCGATGCAGTTTCATTCCAACTTCCCTAAAATTGCCGTTGCAGTAGATGCAAATAGGCAACATGGAATTCAGCAACTACAAAAATTAGTCAATCCAGATGTGATTTTGTTAGACGATGCTTTTCAGCACAGAAAAGTGACTGCAGGGTTTTATGTGTTGCTCACTAAATACAATGACCTGTTTGTTGATGACCTTTTGTTGCCTGCGGGGAATTTAAGAGAATCTAAACGAGGGGCTTCTCGTGCTGATGTTATTGTTGTTACCAAATGCCCTAATAATTTGTCTGCATCAGAACAACAAGTAGTCATTAAAAAGTTGAATGTTGCTCAAAAGGTGTTTTTTACATCTATCGGTTACGGAAATGAGGTAATTGGGGATAAAGAAATAAACTTAAATGATTTAGTCTCTGAAAATGTCACATTGGTTACAGGTATTGCAAACCCCAAACCTTTAGTAGAGTATTTAAAAAGCAAACAGTTGCAATTTGAACATTTAGCGTATAAAGATCATCATAACTTTACTGATAAGCAGTTAGAGGAACTATCAAAAAAAAGGTTGATTTTAACTACTGAAAAGGATTACATGCGTTTAAAGGATAAAATTAAAAACGTATACTATTTGCCAATAGTTACCGAATTTATATCTGATGAGTTAGATTTTCAAGATGCAATTAGATCTTTTGTAAAAAAATAAGAGGCCTAACCCCAGACCTCTTATAAAACTAATCAATTTAGGTTTTTTTAAAAACCTTGAAAAACTTACTCGTAGTACATATTTCAAGAAGTGTGCCACTATTTTACAAGTTGTAAATATATTTTTTGAAAAAAGGTGTCAGATTTAAAAGGTTTAGATAAAATATCATTAAATCCTGTACTGTTAAATTCTAAGAGATCTTCTTTTTCAATAGTAATAGCCGTTAAAGCAATTATTGGGATAGTGCTATTAAATTCTCTAATTTGCTTCGTGGCTTCAATACCACCAATACCAGGCATATGAATATCCATTAGTATCAAATCAAATTTTTGTTGTTTTGCTTTTTCAACTGCCATTTCACCATTATCTGCTGTGGTACAGTTGATGCCTTTTTTCATTAAAGTTTTTTGTGTGATCAGTTGATTCACTTTTACATCATCTACTAATAAAATGCTTTTATGTTTTAATACTTTACTTAACTCTTCAGGAAGTATGTCATTGTTTTGGAGCTTATCTGTACTATTAATTTGCGCAAGAGGAAATGTTATGGTGAAGAAGAAAGTTGTACCTATGTTAGGTTGACTTCTTAATTCAATTTTACTACCCATAAGTTCTAATAGGTTTTTTACAATAGTTAGTCCTAAACCTGTCCCTCCATATTTACGGTTAATTTGTACAGACCCTTGAGAAAAACTCTCAAAAATTTCATCTTGTTTGTCATAAGAAATACCAATACCGTTGTCTTTAACTTCAATTAATAATTCTATTGAAGAATCTTTTAATTGAGTTTTAGTTACATTTAAATGTACCGCTCCATTTTTTGTAAACTTAATTGCATTACTTACCAAATTTATAAGTATTTGTGACATGCGTAAAGAATCTCCAAGCACCATGTCTGGAATGTTATCCTCAAAATTTAAATGCAGTTTAGTATTGTTGTCAACAGCCGCTTTATTTTGAGTAAGTAATACTTCTGTAGCCAGTTTTTTTAAACTGAATGGTATGCGTTCTAGTTCAATTTTTTGCGCTTCAATTTTATTAACATCTAAAATATCATTGATGAAATTTAATAGATAATCTCCTGAAAAACGAAGTGATTTTAAATAGCCTTTTTGAGCGTCGGTTGGGTCTTCTTCTAATAGCAAATCGGTAAGTCCTGTAACTGTATACAAAGGTGTTCTCAATTCATGTGTAATTGTAGACAGGAAATTAGCTTTGGTTTGTGTTGCTTTCTCTGCTTCTTCTTTGGCTTTTGTTAACTGGTAATTGGTGTTTTGTAGTAATAGATTTGCCTTTTTTCTCTTTTGATTGTTGTTTATAAGAAATACAATAAATGAGAAAAATAGAATTAAAAAAGCTAACCCCAAGAAAGTCAAAATTCTATTCTGTTGTAGTTTTTCTTCTTTTTGCTGTATGATTAAATTTTGTTGTTCAATACGACGGTCTTGATCGGCAAAGTTTAACTTGGCAATTTCTTCTTGGGTTAGTCGGTCACTTCTAACATTATAAATACTGTCCCTAATGCTATTGTATGTTTTTAGTGCTTTAATAGCTTTTGTTGGATTGCCATTGTCTTCATGTATTTCACTTAGCGTTTTATAGCCTTCAGTAATAATCCATGGGTAATTATTAGCAATCCCCATTTCAATGGCATCTGTACAGTTTTTAATGGCCTCAAACTTTTCATCTAATCCGTTTAGAGCTTTTGAGTTGTATAGTAAAATTTCTGCTTTTGTTGACTCTCGGGCAAATTTTTGCGCATCTTTATGTGCTTGGTTGAAAATGTCATTGGCAACTTTAAAATCGCCTTTTTTTAAATATAATTTCCCCTTGTTTTTTAAAATATCAGTTCCGTTACTAAAGAGTTGTAAAGATCTGTAAATTTGTAACCCACTGTCAAAATAGTTCAGCGCTTGATTGTAGTTTCCTAGCTCAGTATGTACTAACCCTTGAACGTTACGTGTAATTGCAAGTTCTTCATTATAATGATTACTACTTTGTATTTTAGACGCTTGATTGAGTTTTAATAAAGCGCCTTCTAAATCATTATCAAGTAGTAAGATACTTCCGATGATTCGATATGCGGTGGCTTCATTTTCTTGGTCTTCAGTTTGTATAGCCAATTCTAAGGCATTGTTACAATGTATTAAAGCTTCTTTGTAATCAAGAATATCTTTAAGGTCTCTTGCGCGTTCTAAATGGATAAATATTTGCTCCTCAGTATCAGTTTCAGATTGTGCTGAGGTTATGCCAGAACTGACAATAAAGCATAAAAATACTAACAGTTTAAAATGTGTCTTCATAGGTAATAAAGATACAATTTTTGGGGTAATCTAATAGTGAAATACGTTAATGAGAGTATTTATTTGTTGAGCAGATAAATCAAATCAACTAAACGGTTGCTGTATCCGGTTTCATTGTCATACCACCCCACAATTTTTACCATTTTTTTTATTACGGATGTCAGTTGCGAGTCAAATGTACATGAATGCGGGTTTCCAATAATATCTACAGATACAATAGGATCTTCTGTGTAGTCTAATATACCTTTTAAACTAGAGTTGGCGGCAGTTTTAAAGGCGTCATTAATCATATCAATACTGACTTCTTTCTTAACATTAAACGTAATATCAGTTAATGAACCATCAGGAACAGGAACTCTAATACCACAGCCTCCAATTGCATTTGATAATTCTGGGAAAATATGTGTTAACGCTTTTGCAGCTCCGGTTGTGGTTGGAATAATTGATTGTGTGGCTGCCCTTGCACGTCTTAAATCTCGATGGGGCTGATCGTGTAAACTCTGGTCTGTTGTGAATGAGTGTACAGTTGTGATGTACGCTTGTTCAATTCCGCATAACTCATCTATAATTTTAATCATAGGAGCGGCATTGTTGGTTGTACAAGACGCATTAGAAACGATGGTTTCACTGCCGTCTAAAATATGTTCATTAACCCCAAGAACCACCATTTTGATATCATCAGACAATGGAGGAACCGCAAGTATAACTTTCTTAGCTCCATTTAAAATGTGGTGTTGAAGTTCTTGTGAGGTTTTAAACTTTCCAGTACTTTCTACAACAACATCAATAGAGTGATTTGACCAATTGATGTCTTCAAGAGTTGAAAAATTGGTAAGAGAAATGTTGTTACCATCAACAATTAATGCATTAGAGCTGTGTGTGATAGTGTTAGTAATTGCTCCATGAATACTATCATATTTTAGCAGATGCGCTAGTGTTTGTGCATCTGCTAAATCATTTATGGCTACAACATTGATGTTAGGATTTGTTATAAGTAATCTGAATAGGTTGCGGCCTATTCTTCCAAATCCGTTTATAGCGATGTTTATTTTCTGAGCCAATGTAATTATAAAATATGCTTATGAGCTTTGTATGATGAGCGTACCAACGCGCCACTTTCTACATGTCTAAACCCAAGTTCTTTACCGATTTGTTCATATTCAGCAAATTCATCTGGTGTAACAAATCGTTGTACTGGTAAGTGGTTTTTACTTGGTTGTAAATATTGTCCAATTGTAACCACATCAACATTAGCTTTTTTAATGTCATGTAAGGTTTCTATCACTTCTTCTTTGGTTTCACCAAGTCCTAGCATTATACCAGTTTTAGTGCGACGTTGTCCGTTAGCTTTTAAATAACGTAACACTTCTAAACTGCGTTCGTATTTAGCTTGTATGCGCACTTCACGAGTTAATCGTTTTACGGTTTCCATGTTATGAGAAATAACTTCAGGCGCCACTTCAATCATTTTGTCAAGATGTTTTTCAATACCTTGGAAATCGGGGATTAAAGTTTCTAAAGTTGTCTCAGGATTCATTCTTCGGATAGCTTTAACTGTTTCCGTCCAGATGATAGTTCCCATGTCTTTCAAGTCGTCTCTATCAACAGAAGTTAAAACGGCATGTTTAATCTTCATCAACTTTATTGAACGTGCTACTTTTTCTGGTTCATCCCAATCTACAGTTTCTGGTCTACCAGTTTTAACGCCGCAAAAACCACAAGAGCGCGTGCAAATGTTTCCTAAAATCATAAATGTGGCAGTTCCTTCTCCCCAACATTCTCCCATGTTTGGGCAGCTTCCAGAAGTACAGATAGTGTTTAGTTTATACTTGTCTACTAAGCCACGTAATTCTGTATATTTTTTACCAACCGGTAATTTTACTTTTAACCATTTTGGTTTTCCTTTTGGTGGTAATACATGTGAATGTTCTGTATTCATGATTTAGGATGTTTATGAGCTAGCAAAGATAAAGAGAAAATCCTAATTTAAAGGATGAAGTTGTAGCTAATATAAATGTATGAAAACAAATAGCGTTACTTGTTTTTTGCGATGATTTCTGCAAGTAATTTACGTGCTCTTAAAAGCTTAACTTTTACATTGCTCATGGGTTCATTAATAACTTGAGCAATTTCTTTATAACTCATCTCTTGAAAGTAGCGCAGCTGAATCACTTCTTGGTAGTGAGGTTTTAGCTTTTTAACATCTTTTAAAAGTTGAGCTAGGTTTTGTTCGGTAATTATTTTGTCTTCAATTGTTGGGGTGTCATCTACAATATGATGCATATAGTCACGATCTTCATTGGTAGTTTTTCCGGTTATAGAAGATTTGTTTTTTCGCAAATAATCGTAATGAATGTTTTTAGAAATAGTTATTAGCCACGTGCTAAATTTATACGATTCGTCAAACAAATCAATTTTATGAAATGCTTTAGAAAAGGTTTGGATAGTGATGTCTTCTGCTTCAATTTCGTTTTGAGTGCGTTTTAACTGAAATCCATACACTTCTTTCCAAAACGTATCTAATAAAAAATTAAACGCGCTTTGCTTGCCAGATTTAGCTTCTGTAATATGGAACAATATGGTATCGCGATCTACTTCCAATGATTTGGTTTTGAAATCTTATTCGTAATAAAAATAGTGAATTGAAATATAATTAAAATGATTTCAAGAAAAGGGATTGCAATAATTAAATTTTGCTCATTCAGTTTTTTTGCTGAAAACCCATAGACTACATATTGTAATAATAGTTTTATGCTGAAAACTGCTAAAACCATTTCCCATTGGAATAGAGTAGATATTAAGGCAATAAATAATCCCCAAAATAAAAACTGACTTATATAAAATGTGCCTAACAAAAATTGGTCTTTAAACTTATAATGTTTCGCTGTAGAAATATGCCTTCTTTTTTGTTGAAACCATTCAGTAAATGTTTTAGGAGGAATAGATACTGTATGACTTTCTTCAGAATATTCAATGTGAGTGGTGTGTTTCGTAGCCGCTTCATTGATAAACAAATCATCATCACCAGATTTAACTTGCATATGACTCATAAAACCATTGTGCTTGAAAAATTCAGATTTATGGTATGCCAAGTTCCTGCCAACGCCCATATACGGATTTCCAACTTTTGCATATGAAAAATACTGAATAGCAGTTAACAAAGTTTCAAATCGGATTAAAGCATTTAATAAAGAATATGCTTTCTTTTGGTAAGCGCCATAGCCTAACACAAAAGTTGTTTGTTTAGAAAAATGGGCACTCATAGTTTTAATCCAGTTGTTTGATTTTGGTTTGCAATCGGCATCACAAAATAACAAATGGTCATAAGTACTGGCTTTTATACCTAAAGTAAGAGCGTATTTTTTATTACCCCAAAAGGCTTCGTTATTTTCAACATTTACAATTTTTACATGCTTGTAATTGTCCTGAAAATGTTCCATGACATCTAGTGTGTTGTCATACGACGCATCATTAATTAAAACCACTTCATATTCTGGGTAGTCTTGATTGATTACATCAGGGAGGAATTGCTGTAAGTTGTCTGCTTCATTTTTAGCACATATTATAACTGAAATAGGTGGAGTAGAACCAGATGTAGGTCTGTTTTTTGTGAAAGCAAAAAAACTAAATCCTAGTAAGTAATATGAAATCAATATTGCCGATACAGCAATGAAAAGGTACAATAAAATTGTAAACATAAGTTTTTACAGCTTATATTGAAGGGTTAGTTATTGTGTTGAGGTTCTGTACAGGAGTCAAATTCATCAGCCGGTTTACCGCAAAATCCGCATGGTTCACCAGACTTGTTTAAAACCGGATTTTGACTAGCACAAGTACCAGAAAATTTACCATCTTTTTTAGCCCAAAGTTTAATGGCGATACCTAATACTCCAAGCGCTAATAATCCTATAGTTAATAAAAAAAGTTTCATTTGTATGTGTTTGCTACAAAGGTAATCATAAAAATAAAAGGGTTCAAAAAATTGAACCCTTATGTGTCACGTTTAGTGTTATAATTTTAGAGTTGTTTATGTGTCATGTAAAAGTTGTCATCTACTGTAACAGATTTAATGTTTTCAGTTGCCTTATACGTGTTGAATTTGTTTGAGGTATTTAACCAAACATCTTCGTTATTAATTTTAACTTTTACAGGAATATTGAAATGATCAACGACATTATTGAATTTAAAACACAATTTGTTCTTCTTGATTTTATATTCAAATACCGGAATGTTTATAGTTCTTAAGTATTGATCAAAAAAGCCTTTTAGGTCTAAATTTAGGTTGTTGCTAATATAATCTTCAACTTGTTTTGTAGTAACTTGTTGATGGTAAAACTCAGAGTTTAAGCCGCGTAATATTTGTCGCCATTTGTCATCATTATTAATGATTTGTCTTAAAGTGTGTAGCATGTTGGCTCCTTTGTAATACATGTCGCCAGAACCTTCTTGGTTTACATTATAGACGCCAATTAATGGTTTATCGTTTTGTATTGAGGCTCGTGTTCCAATCACATAGTCTTCGGCTTCTTTGGTAGAAAAATGATAGTCAATAAAAAGACTTTCAGAATATGCAGTGAAACTTTCATGTATCCACATATCTGCAACATCTTTATTTGTAATATTATTAGCAAACCACTCATGACCACTTTCGTGTACAATGATAAAGTCAAATTTTAAACCGATTCCTGTTCTACTTAAATCTGTTCCTAAATATCCATTTCGATATTTATTACCATAAGTAACAGAGCTTTGATGTTCCATACCCAAGTACGGCGCTTCTACAAGTTTATAACTGTCTTCGTAAAACGGGTAAGGGCCAAACCAATGTTCAAAGGCTTCTAAAGTCATTTTGGCTTGTTTAAATTGCTCTTTAGCTTTGTTTAAGTTATTTTTTAAAACCCAGTAATCACAATCTAAAGGCCCTTTTTCGCCCTGATATATTTCAGAAAAATGCACATAATCACCAATGTTAATATTAACACCGTAATTGTTTATTGGGTTTTTCACTTCCCAACGGTATAATTTTTTCTGGTTGTCTTTTAGATGAATAGTCTCTATTAACCTTCCGTTAGATACATTTGTTAAGTGCTCAGGAACCGTTACAGAAATTAGTGCACCATTATCAGGCTCGTCATAGTCATGATCTTTATTTGGCCACCAAATACTTGCTCCTATACCTTGGTTTGATGAAGCAATAAAATCAATGCCGTTTTCATCTTTTCGCCATGTGATACCACCTGACCATGGTGGATTTTTACTTTCAGTAGGTTGTCCTTCAAAAGCTATTGATATGGCATGATGCGTGTCTTTTTGTAAAGCGCTAGGAAAATCAATCCAATACACATTTCCTTCTCGTTCAAATGTTAATGTTTGGTCAATTAAATTGTTATGGTGAATAACCTTGGTGATACGCATAGGCTCTTGCAAATCTATTTGCATACGATGATAGTTGTCTAAAACCTCAAATGAAATTTTATTTTTCCCTTTTAATGTTTTTGTTTTAGGGAACACTTCAACAGCTAAATCATAATGGGTTACATTCCACCAAGCGCGTTCGGGTGTTATACTACCTCGTAAGGTGTCTTGACGTGTGTAATGTTCTTGATGATCAAATAGGCCATTTTGACTCAAAGCCAGTAATGGCAGACATAGGAATAAATGTAATAGTTTCATTATTGATAACGTTTGAGCGATAAAAATAATGATAAAAAATCAGGATTAATAGATATTGACTTCTGGATTTATGTTAATTCCAAACTTTTCAAACACCACTTTTTTAATTCGCATGGCTAAATCCCAAATGTCTTGCCCTGTTGCATTGTTATAGTTAACTAATACTAAAGCTTGATGTTTATGTACTCCTGCGTCTCCAAATCGCTTGCCTTTAAAGCCTGCTTGCTCAATTAACCAACCTGCTGGAATTTTGGTATGTGTGTCAGATGCGGGGTAGCTAGGAGCATCTGGAAATTTCGAGATAAATGTATCAAATACACTATTCGGGACAATTGGATTTTTAAAAAAGCTCCCGCTATTTCCTAGTTGATTAGGGTCAGGTAGTTTTGATTGTCTAATTGAAATTACGGCATTAGAAATATCAGTAAGTGTAGGTGATGTGATATTTTTTGAAGCCAATTCTGTTTCTATAGCTCCGTATGATGTGTTTGTAATATGGTCTTGGGTTGTCAGTTTAAAAGTTACAGATGTGATGATGTATTTGTTTTTTAATTCATTTTTAAAAATAGAATTTCTATAGCCAAATTGACACTCATCCTTAGAAAACGTTCGTAATTTTCCTGTAACAATTTCAAGAGCTTCACAGGATACAAAATTATCTTTTAACTCTTTACCATATGCACCAATGTTTTGTATTGGGGCTGTACCAACATTACCAGGAATCAAGGACATATTTTCTAGTCCACCGTAGTTGTAAGATAAACACCATAATATAAACTCATGCCAGTTTTCACCAGCATGAGCTTTAATATATACGTCGTTATCATCTTGACGGATTACTTCTTTACCTTTAATGTTGACATGTACAACTAAAGACTCGGTAATATTTTTTGTCAGTAACATATTGCTTCCACCACCCAGTAAAAACATTTCTGGATAATCAAGTTGTATGATGTCTTTTAAATGTGCAACTGATGTGGCTTCTACAAAATTTTCAGCAAAGACTTCAATATTGAACGTATTGTAGTTTTTGAGTGAAATGTTATGACTTACGTTCAAAATAATTATTGGTTTTTATATGCAGTTAATGCTTCTTTTAAAATATTAGCAGATGCAATTAGGTCTTCGTTTTTTAAGACATATGCAATTCTAATTTGATTTAGTCCAACTCCTGGTGTTGAGTAAAATCCTGCAGCAGGAGCAACCATGATTGTTTCACCGTTTAGACTGAATTTTTCAAGTAGCCATTGCGCAAAGTCATCAGCATTGTCAATAGGAAGTTCAGCAATACAATAGAACGCACCTTTTGGTGTTGCTACTTTTACGCCCTCAATTTTTTGTAACTCAGCTATTAGAGTGTTTCTACGAGATGTGTATTCTTCTATCACATCATCAAAATAACTTTGAGGTGTGTCTAAAGCGGCTTCAGATGCTATTTGTGCGTATGTTGGCGGACTTAATCTCGCTTGAGCAAACTTAAGTGCTGTCGCCATAAATTCTTTGTTTCTTGACACAATACAACCAATACGTGCACCACACATGCTATAGCGTTTTGATACAGAATCGATAACTATTGTGTGTTCATCTAGGTGTTCTTCTGCTAAAACAGAATGATGGGTTAATCCATCGTAGGCAAACTCTCTATATACTTCATCAGCAATCAGGAATAAATCGTGTTTTTTAACAATGTCTGCTAATTTTTTAATTTCCTCCTTACTGTATAAATATCCGGTAGGGTTACCAGGATTACAGATTAAAATTGCCTTTGTATTTTTGGTAATTAATTTTTCAAATTCTTCTATTGCTGGTAAAGCGAAACCATTGTCAATACTAGACATGACAGGTACAACTTTAATGCCAGATGCGGTTGAAAATCCGTTGTAATTTGCATAAAACGGCTCAGGAATGATGACTTCATCTCCGGCATCCATAATACTACCAAATGTAAATAGTAAAGCTTCAGATCCACCTGTAGTTACAATAATGTCATTATGAGTAACATCAACATTGTGCTTGCTGTAATACTGCGCAATTTTAGTACGGTATTCTTCAGATCCCTCTGAGCGAGAATATGCTAAAACATCTAAAGTATTGTTTTTTATTGCATCAAGTGCTACTTGAGGGGTTTTGATGTCTGGTTGACCAATGTTTAAATGGTAAACTTTTGTTCCTTGCTTTTTTGCGTTTTCAGCAAAAGGCACCAACTTTCTTATTGGTGATTGCGGCATTGCATGACCTTTAGTAGATATTTGTGGCATGTTATTGTATTTTATTGCGGTCAAAATTACACATTTTTATTCTAATTTCTTAAGGTTTGTATTACGTTAATTAGTGTTAAAAAAAACGAAGTTATGTTATAAAATTGTAACTTTTGTTTATGAAGATTTTTATAAACACATATGTAGTAAGTTTATTTTTCTTGTTTAGTAGTTGTTTGAAAGCGCAATCTAATTTTACATTTACTAGTAAAAAGAAAACGGCCAAGGTTGATGTGAACTTAGTGAGTAATTTGATGATTATTCCTGTTAAAGTCAACGGAACTGAGTTGTCATTTTTGCTAGACACAGGTGTGAAAGAAACTATTCTGTTTAACGTTAGTAAGGTCGATTCTTTGGCTTTAAATAGCGCTAAGGTATTCAATATAAAAGGGGCCAATGACGTAAAAGTTAAGGCATTAAAATCTAAACATAATGTTTTAGAGATAGGTGATAAAATTAAAAGTTATGACCATTTAGTGTATGTTGCGTTTAACCAAGAATCTAATTTGTCAGCATATATTGGTGAGGAAATACACGGGATTTTAGGCTATCATTTTTTTAAAGATTTTATCGTAGAGTTGGCTTATGATCATCAGTACATAAAAGTATATGAAAAAGGAGTTTTTAAGAATAAATGGAAACGCTATAAAGAGGTAGACATGAAGCTTTCTAAAGGTAAACCTTATGTTAAGGCAAAATTGCAAGGAGATGGTTTGGAAAATTTTTTACTAGATTCTGGAATGAGTGATGGACTGTGGGTGTTTAAAGAAGATACGGCTTCAACTAACTTTTTTGGCTACTATGATGATTATTTAGGAATGACGGTTTCAGGAGAGGTATATGGCAAAAGAAGTAAAGTTAGAGAGTTAGGGTTTGTTGGCGAAGTTTTTAATGATGTAAAGATATCTTATCCGCAAATGGATATGTTGCCAAAAGAGTTGAAAAATTTTTCTGAGCGTGCAGGTAGCATTGGAGGTGATCTGCTCAAGCGTTTTACTTTAGTGTTTGATTACTCAAACTCCAAAGTGTATATGAAACCTAATAAGTTTATTAATGATCCTTTTTACTATAACAAGTCCGGTATTGTTATACGGCAAGATGGTGAGGCTAAAGCAAAAAATAAGAACAATAAGCTGATACAAAGTTTAAAAGATAATAACTTCATATCTTTTGTAGATTTAAATTATTTATTGACTCCAGAATTTGTGATAGATCATGTCACTGAGGGATCTCCAGCTGCTATTGCAGGATTTTTAAAAGGCGATGTTTTATTAGAGGTTAACGATAACAAAACATATAAGTATAATTTAAAAACATTAAATTCCTTTTTTTATGATGAAGATGATAAAAAAGTGAAAATTAAATTTCAAAGAGGGGATCAAGTTTTTGAAAAGACCTTTTTGTTAAAATCACCATTAAAAAAAACAGCAGTAGTTCAAAATTAAACTACTGCTGTTTTTTTATAAAGTGTTTTTCTCTATTGATTCATAATAGATTTTGTAGTGTTCTCTTTTTTTTCAAGGACACTGCTATGGTCAATTTTTTTAACTTCACCTTTAATTTTTAGATAAGACACACCGTTTTTTACATTCGTTGCATTTGATGTTACGGTAATGGTTTTTCTAATGAATCCAGTTCTTTTAGTGTCATACTTCACTTCTATTTGCCCTTTTTTTCCAGGTGCTATTGGGGCAGTAGGTTTTTTGGGTACTGTACAGCCACAACTAGATTTTACTTTGGTAATTACCAATGGAGCGTTACCTGTATTTGTAAATTCAAATACACGAATTCCGTTACTACCGTTTTCAATTTTACCGTAGTCAATAGTGTTGTTTTTGAACTCAATTTTTGCAGCAGTTTCTTGCGCATATACAGATATGCTTATAACACTTAAAAACAGTAATGTAAATAGTTTTTTCATTGTTAAATTATGTTAGGTGTTCTATGCAAATGAAGAACACAAGTTTCACGAAAATTAAAACATAAAATCAAATATAGTGATTTTATATTTTGGCATTTAAAAAGAACTTAAAGAAAGTATTAAATCCTTTTTAAATACCTCCTTAATAATTACTTTTGCTGATTAAAGTTCAAAAATCAGACCAAAATGAGTGATTCAGGAAAATACAATGCTAAAGCAGTAGAAGAAAAGTGGTATGCCTATTGGATGAAAAATAATTATTTTCATTCAACTCCAGACGACAGAGAACCGTATACTATTGTAATTCCGCCACCAAACGTTACTGGTGTTTTGCACATGGGACATATGTTGAATAACACGATACAAGATGTGTTAATTCGTCGTGCTCGTTTGCAAGGAAAGAATGCGTGTTGGGTTCCTGGAACAGATCATGCGTCTATTGCTACAGAAGCAAAAGTTGTTGCGAAGTTGAAAGAACAGGGGGTTGATAAAAACGATTTGTCTCGTGATGAGTTTTTAAAACACGCTTGGGATTGGACTAATGAATATGGAGGAGTGATTTTAGAACAGCTAAAAAAGTTAGGATGTTCTTGTGATTGGGATAGGACAAAGTTCACTTTAGATGACGATATGTCTGAAGCTGTTATCAAATCTTTTGTTGATTTATACAACAAAGGCATGATATATCGTGGTTATCGTATGGTAAACTGGGATCCGGAAGCGAAAACAACATTATCTGATGAAGAGGTAGAGTATGTAGAACAACAAGGGAAGTTGTATCATATTAATTATAAAATAGAAGGGTCAGATGAGGTGTTAACTGTAGCAACAACTCGCCCGGAAACTATACTTGGAGATTCTGCAATCTGTATTAACCCAAATGATGAGCGTTATACACATTTGAAAGGCAAAAAAGCCATAGTGCCAATTTGTAATCGTGTTATTCCTATCATTGAAGATGATTATGTTGATTTAGAATTCGGAACAGGGTGTTTAAAAGTGACGCCAGCACATGATGTTAATGACAAATCTTTAGGTGATAAACACAACTTAGAAGTTATCGATATCTTTAATGAAGATGCGACCTTAAATAGTTTCGGTTTGCATTACCAAGGAAAAGATAGATTTGTGGTTCGTAAAGAAATTTCTAAAGAATTAGAAGAATTAGGTGCTTTGCCAAAAGTAGAGAATCATTTAAATAAAGTGGGAACTTCTGAGCGTACTAAAGCGGTTATTGAGCCGAGGTTGTCAGATCAGTGGTTCTTAAAAATGGACGAGTTGGTAAAACCAGCGTTGAAATCAGTTTTAGAAGATCAAGATATTAAGTTGTATCCAAAAAAGATAGAAAACACCTACCGTCATTGGTTAGAAAATATTAGGGATTGGAATGTCTCTCGTCAATTATGGTGGGGACAACAAATTCCTGCGTATTATTTTGGCGATGCAAAAGACGATTTTGTTGTGGCTGAAACTATCGAAAAAGCTTTAAAATTGGCGAAAACTAAAACAGGAAATGCCTCACTTACATTATCTGATTTACGTCAAGATGATGATGCTTTAGATACTTGGTTTTCATCATGGTTATGGCCAATATCTGTTTTTGATGGTATTAGAAATCCTGATAATGAGGAAATTAAATATTACTATCCTACTAATGATTTAGTAACTGGGCCGGATATTATATTTTTCTGGGTAGCAAGAATGATTTTTGCCGGATACGAATTTAAAGATGAGAAACCTTTTGAAAATGTGTATTTCACCGGAATTGTACGTGATAAACAAGGACGAAAAATGTCTAAATCTTTAGGTAATTCTCCAGATGCATTGAAACTAATAGAAGACTATAGCGCAGATGCAGTACGTGCGGGTATGATGCTATTAAGTTCTGGAGCAGGTACAGATTTGTTGTTTGATGAATCTAAGCTACAGCAAGGAAAAGCGTTCAGTAATAAAATATTCAATGCCTATAAATTAGTTAGTGGTTGGGAAGTTAGTAGTGATGTAGAACAAACGGAAGCGAGTAAAATTGCTTTAGATTGGTACGAATCTAAATTTCAAAACGCCTTTCTTGAAGTAGAAGATCATTTTTCTAAATACAGGTTGTCTGACGCTTTAATGACTGTGTATAAATTGATTTGGGACGATTTCTGCTCATGGTTATTAGAAATGATAAAACCTGGATATAAGCAGCCAATAGACAAAACAACATTTGATAAAGTCATAGAAATGTTTGAAAATAATTTAAAATTATTGCATCCATTTATGCCTTTTATTACAGAAGAGCTTTGGCATCAAATTGCTGATAGAAAAGCTGATGACGCGTTAATTGTGTCTACTTACCCTAATAAATCATCTGTTGACGCATCAATATTAAAAGACTTTGAAATAGCTGCTGAAGTTGTGTCTGGAATTAGAGCAATTAGAAAAGAGAAGAATATATCGTTTAAAGATGCTATAAAGTTTTCAATTTTAAATAATGAGAAGGAGTCTAACAGATTTGACGCTGTGATTAAAAAAATGGGGAATGTGTCTGAATTAAATTATGTGTCAGACAAAGTTGATGGGGCTCTAAGTTTTAGAGTGAAATCTAACGAGTATTTTATCCCTATTGAAGGTGCTATTGATGTTGAAGCAGAACTTAAAAAGTTAACTGAAGAATTAACTTATATTGAAGGGTTCTTAAAATCGGTACAAAAGAAGTTATCTAATGAGCGTTTTGTTAATAATGCACCTGAAGCTGTTATTGCAAGCGAAAGAAAGAAAGAAGCTGATGCTTTGGCTAAAATCGAAACTCTAAAAGAGAGTTTAAACGCATTAGGGTAAGTTTTAGTTTTATAACGAGTATTAAAAAAGGCAGTAGTTTAACTACTGCCTTTTTTAGTGATTATTGTGGTTTTACAATCGTGTCACCATGTTCTAAATGTGACTGAAGTTTGTTGACATTAATTTTAATTGTTTGCACTTTTTTGTTGTTAGTTGGTGAAACATGTCTAATCATAATTTTTTCTCCAGTAGTTTGATTTTTTGTCGTAGTACTACTAAGTATAAATGTTGTAAGTGTTACACCGAATAAGAAAATGTACTTTTTCATAATTCATTGTATTTGGGGTTACTATAACTTAAAAGTAGAGATTGTAGTTAATGAATTAAAATTATTAACAAAATACTTGTTGAGTTGTTAATAAAATCAGGTTAAATGTGTTTGTGTAAAAAAAAATCTGGAATTAATCCAGATTTTTTAGTTTTTTAGTTCTCGGGTCCTTTTGTTACGATCTCTATTTCACTTGGTTTACTACAGTCACCTATCACATCACCGTGTGCTTCATGAGCAGGCCACGCGTTTACACTAATTGTGATTGGATGAGCATTGTCTGGATTACCTGGAGGGATATGACAAATAGTAATTTTCTCTTCAGCTTGTCCATTGTCTTTAATGTTGCTTGTAAAAACAAATGAAATTGTAATAATTCCTAATAATAAAATAAACTTTTTCATAAAACACGATTTTTAATTATGTAGTAAATCTACGTCATTGTTGCTATATTCTCAATAAATTAACAGTATAATTATTGGGCCGGTATATTTAATAAATAAAATGTGTTAATGTGAAAAGGTTTGGGTGTTGGTTTCAGGTTTTTGTAAGGAATAATTGAGAGAGGCTAGTGTTTTAAAACAACAGTAGCACCGATGGCAACATCTTGCCATGTTTTACTGATTCCATCTTCACCAGTGTGTAATAATTCACAAGATTTGTGTAAGGAATCAAATGCTTGTTTCATTTTCCAGTCCAATAGATTGTTTATTGTTCCGTTTAAAGTAATAATGTTATTGTTAATAGAATAAGTTAGTGGAACATTAACCGTATTGTTGTTCATATTTAAATTCATTGTTAAATGACCATTAACGTTATTGCCATCAATTTTAGAAAATGTACCAGTTATTAAAGTTGTATTTTCCATAACTCCAAAAAACAATGTTTTTATTTTATTGTCTCTAACGTCATTATTTGAAAAGAAGCTTGAAACAGGTATCTCAAACGTTAAGTTTTTAAAAACATCTTGTTTAGTAATACTTGGGGTAGATTCTGTAATGTTTAATTTTGTAAAAACACCTTCTACAGCCTTTTTGTCGGTAGTTTTGTAGGCAGTCCAGTGTATTTCAGTGGCTTCGCTATCAATACTGTAATTAGTTTGCTTAGTTGTTTCCTGTTGAGGTATTGTAGGTGTAGTGTTTGAATTTTCTTTTTTGCAAGAGAAAAAAGCTAGTGAACAGAAAAGTGTAGATGCTATTAGTGTTTTCATGATAAAATGATTATTTGTGATTAAAACTAATTTAAACTAAATCAATTGATACGTTATATTTTATTATTGTTGCATTTACCAGGTCAATGTATGCTTGTTTAGCTTCGTCAGGAGTCATATCCTTAACTTGTAAAATAGCATTCATTTTAAAAGCGTTTCTTATTTGATCTGGATCATTTGGCGAATAAAAGCTAGAAGAGTTTATTGTTGCCTGTTTGTAATACGCATAAAACTGTAGGCGTAAATCTATTGGGATAAGAATATCATCCATAGTATTTGCAGCATCAAATGCTTTTAAAAACCTAATATGTAAAGCATCGGTATTACTCATTAGTTGCTACTATAGTTTCTCCGCCTTTTACAACGTCGTTCAATTTGATGTTTAGTTTTGTGTCTAGCGGTAAAAATAAATCTACTCTTGAGCCAAATTTAATGAATCCAGCATCAGTACCTTGTACTACAGCAGTGTTCTCTTTGGCGTAATTTACAATACGTTTGGCTAATGCTCCAGCAATTTGTCTGTAAAGTACTTCTCCAAAAGTTTGGTTCTCTATTACAATAGTTGTACGCTCGTTTTCTTCAGAGGCCTTAGGATGCCATGCTACTAAAAATTTTCCAGGATGGTATTTGCTAAATTTTACGATACCACTTAACGCATATCTGGTAACATGAACATTAATTGGTGACATAAAAATAGAGACTTGTAATCTTTTGTCTTGAAAGTATTCTTTTTCAAAAACTTCTTCAATAACAACAACTTTACCATCTACTGGGGCAATGATATGATTGTCATTCTGTTTAGTATAACGTTTTGGATTTCTAAAGAATTGCAAAATAATAACTAACAATAGAAACGCTACACCGTATAAAATGTATTGAATGATTTGATTATTCGTGATGTATTCTGCAGATAAAAATATAGCAACTACAATGAATAATGTAATTAAAATTGATTTGTGTCCTTCTTTATGAAACATAATTAATGAATTGAAGATATAAATATACGAATGATGAAACAAATATTAAACTATCTAGCCTGTCCAAGAACCCTCCGTGCCCAGGAATTAAGTTACTACTATCTTTTATATTTGCTTCGCGTTTAAATTTTGAGGCAACCAAATCGCCAATGGTTCCTGTTATGCTAATGATAATGCTTAATACTATCCAATGTGTAATTGATAAGCTATGCGTAAATAGGGCTATTATTAATGCAGCAATAACTCCAAAAAACAATCCCCCTATAAAACCTTCAATGGTTTTTTTAGGAGATATTTTTTCATACAATTTGTGTTTTCCGAAGTTTTTTCCAACCAAATATGCAAAAGTGTCATTAGACCAAATGATTAGAAGAATACCAAATATGATGTATGGATTGTAGCTGTTGTTTATGATAGATGGTGTTAGTGTTAATAGTGAAAACGGAATTAACACATAAAGCAAGGGGAGTTGCTGTTTTAGAATATTATTATCATTAACTTTTTTTAATTTGAATAAGTTGTAGGTTAAATAGATGTGAGTAACCAGTGTTGTTATTGCAAACAAAAAAAAGGCATTGGTAGCATTATTTTTATCTGTAAGATCAGTTGCAAGTGTTATATATGTAAATGCTGCTAATACGATTAACTGAAAGTATGAACGGTAACTTTTTAGGTGTAATAATGAGTTAAACTCCCAGCATGTAATCCCTGAAAACACAAACATTAATATAGCAAATGTATATCCGTTGTCAGAATAAAAAATTGCTGATATAAGTATTATAATGTATACTAATCCAGATAAGGATCGGGTTAACGTTTCGTTCATTCTAAAGATCTTCCAAAAGAAGCAAATATAGGTTTTTTGTGCTAGTTCCGTAGGTCATAAAATCATTTTCTTTAGAAGATTGAAAATGTTTTAAGGTAGTAATGTTAGAAGGTATTTGCTTTTGTTGGTTGTTTTTTATAGCTCTTAACCCTTCGCTAATGGTTTCTTTTAGTTGACTTGTGGTAGCAAATAGCACAAAACTATCTGGTAAATCATCTAATTTTTGTTCTTTAATTTGATTAGATGATATAAGTATAGATCCTTTGTCAGCTATTAAACTTTCACAAGTTGTTAAAAAGAAACTAGCTGAGGTTGCTTGCGTGTTAAAATCAAGCTTGAAATGTTTGAAGTTTTGTTTTAAGCTAGAGTCATAGCAAAGTACACTTTTACTCTGCCAATTATTCTCGTTTAAAATATGGTCAAAATTGTCATAAACTTCATCCATTGAATCACAGTAAATAAATTTACCACCATTTTTCATGAAGTTTACAGTGAATAACTCATCAACCGGTAAGCTTTCTTCAGGCATATATTTGCCTTTGTCATCTTCCTTTGGTGATGATTGCGTTTTCTTTTTACCAAAAATATTTTTAAAAATCCCCATATATAGAGAATGTGATTTTGGGGTTATTAACTCAAATATATGAAAAAAACTTAATTTAAATTTGATTTAAATTAAGTTTTTCATAAGGTGATTACTCTTCTTCTAGTCCGTTAACCTTAGCTTCAGTTTGAAAAGGTCTTTTTCCGAAAATCTTTTCTAAGTCGTCTCTAAATATAACTTCTTTTTCAAGCAGCACTTCTGCAAGTTCAGTTAATTTATCTTTGTGGCTGTCTAAAAGTTCTATTGCTCTAGCATATTGTTTTTCAACTATTTCAGATATTTCAGCGTCAATTAGTTCAGCAGTTTTTTCACTGTACGGTTTAGTGAATCCGTTATCACTTTGACCAGAAGAATCATAGTAAGTTAAGTTTCCTATTTTGTCACTTAAACCATATACGGTTACCATACCTCTAGCTTGTTTTGTAACCTTTTCAAGGTCACTTAAAGCTCCTGTAGATATTTTGTTGAATATGATTTTTTCTGCGGCACGGCCTCCAAGTGTGGCACACATTTCATCAAGCATTTGCTCAGGACGTACAATCATACGTTCTTCAGGTAAATACCACGCAGCACCTAAAGCTTTCCCTCTTGGTACAATAGTAACTTTTACTAACGGTGCAGCATGTTCAAGCATCCAGCTAACGGTAGCATGACCAGCTTCATGATAGGCTATAGCTTTCTTTTCAGAAGGTGTGATAATTTTATTTTTCTTCTCTAGTCCACCTACAATCCTATCTACGGCGTCTAAAAAGTCTTGTTTGTCTATTTCTTCTTTGCCGTTTCGTGCAGCAATTAATGCCGCTTCATTACATACATTGGCAATATCTGCTCCAGAAAACCCTGGAGTTTGTTTAGATAAGAATTTAGTGTTTAATCCTTTTTGAATTTTTAAAGGTTTTAAGTGTACTTCAAAAATCTCTTTACGTTCTCTAATATCCGGTAGGTCTACATAAATTTGACGATCAAACCTTCCAGCACGCATTAAAGCTTTGTCTAATATATCTGCTCTGTTGGTTGCAGCTAAAACAATAACATTGTCATTAGTTCCAAAACCATCCATTTCAGTAAGTAATTGGTTTAACGTATTTTCACGTTCGTCATTACTACCAGACATTGCGTTTTTACCTCTAGCTCTACCAATGGCATCTATTTCATCAATAAAAATAATAGCTGGTGATTTTTCTTTAGCTTGTTTAAACAAGTCACGTACCCTTGAAGCTCCAACTCCAACAAACATTTCAACGAAATCTGACCCAGATAATGAAAAGAATGGAACTTTAGCTTCTCCAGCTACAGCTTTAGCTAATAATGTTTTTCCAGTTCCAGGAGGCCCAACTAATAACGCTCCTTTAGGTATTTTACCTCCTAGAGATGTGTATTTTTTCGGGTTCTTAAGAAAATCTACAATTTCTTCAACCTCTTCTTTTGCGCCTTCTAAACCAGCAACGTCCTTAAATGTGGTTTTAATGTCTGCTTTTTGATCAAACAATTTAGCTTTAGACTTACCAATGTTAAATATTTGTCCGCCAGGGCCTCCGCCTTGTCCACCAGACATACGTTTCATAAAAAATAACCACAATCCAATAATTAGTATGAATGGTAGTAAACCAATAATGAAATCACTAACGGTATTATCTTGCTGTTTTACGTCAATGGTGAAGCTTAAGTTTTTGGCTTCTTTTTGTTCAACAAGGTAATTTTCAAAGTTTTGAAGATCCAGATATTGAACTGAAAAATTAGGCACTTTACCAATAAACGACAAACTCTTTTGAGAGGCATACTCTTTGTAAGTGTCTTTCTTTAAAGCTTCATCAGTTAAGAACACATGAGCTAATCTCATGTTTGGTACTATAACTATTTCTTTAATGTCGTTTTGAGGTACATATTCTTTAAATTTTGAAAAACTAACTTCATTTTCAGTTGATGAGTTAGAATTTAAAATAAAAAAAAGCAGTACTAAAGAAATGATACCATAAATCCAAAACGCGTTGAATTTAATTTTCTTTGGTGTGTTTTTATTGTTTTCTGACATACGTCTTGTGTTAATTAATAGTTGGTAGGTATAGAAGTGATTTTTGCGTCACCCCATAAGCCTTCTATATCATAGTATTCTCTAATGTGTTTTTGAAATACGTGAACAACAACATTAACATAATCCATTAACACCCATTCGGCGTTTTCTGTACCTTCAATATGCCAAGGCTTCTCTTTAAGTTCCTTACTAACTATTTTTTGAATAGAGCCAACAATAGCGTTTACTTGGGTATTTGTGTTACCATTGCAAATAATAAAATAATTGCAAGCAGTATTATCGATTTCTCTTAGGTCTAAGATGTCAATATCATTTCCTTTAACTTCTTCAATTCCTTTAAGAATCATAGTAATTAAAGCGTCTGTATTTTTATGTTTTTCAGTCATCAATTATAGTTTGAAATAGCAAAAATATTCTTTTTTTGCGGTATAACAGTTAGATTTATTATAAGTTTTACATTTGTACTATCAAAATCATCAAACTTCATACCGTACCATCAACAAATGACTATTTAAAAGAGTTGTCAGGGCAACAGACTTTAGATGATTTCACTGTTGTGTTTGCTGAACATCAAACTAAAGGGAAAGGTCAGTTAGGAACGGTTTGGGAGTCTAATAAGTCTGAAAACCTAACGTTTAGTGTGTTTGTTGATACATCGTTTATAGATTTGCAGCGCCATTTTTACTTGAATTGTGCAGTTTCTATTGCTGTACTTCGTGTATTACAGAAATATATGTTGCCGCAATTGAGTGTAAAATGGCCAAATGATATTTTGTCAGGTTGTAAAAAGCTGTCAGGTATTTTAATTGAAAATAGTGTTAAATCTTCAGTTAAAACTCATTCTATTATCGGAATAGGTGTTAATGTAAATCAAACGAAATTTAATTCAGAGTACAGGGCGTCATCCTTAAAATCTATATTAGGAAAGGAAATTAATTTAGAAGAATTGTTGATTTTAATTGTTGCAGAATTGCAGACCCAGATTGCCATATTGCGTCAAGCGCAATACGATAGTTTGCATGCAGTTTATGAAACACATTTGTTTAGAAAAAACAAACCTTCAACATTTGAAAATATTGAAGGTGTTAGATTTTCAGGTTTTATAAAAAACGTCACGTCAACAGGTGAATTACAAGTTCTTGTTGAAGATGATGTTTTAAAACAGTTTAAGCTAAAAGAAGTTAAACTGCTGTATTAAATTTGTTCTAATTTTTCTGATAATTGACCAACAAATTTAGTGATAGGACCTTTAACCATCATAGCCATCATGGCATTAAACTGTCCTTCAAACGATAAGTTAGTTTCTGTTTTTTGAGCCTCAACTTCATTTAAGTTTGCAGTAAGTGTAAATGGTAACTTGTCACTTGCCGCGCCTAAAACAACTTGGTTATCTGAATGGTTTTTAAGTTTTAATTTAATTTCAGGCATCCCTTTTAATCCAAATAAAAAGATATCATCACCTAATACTTCAAATTTTGTGTCAGCAGGCATTAACTGTTCAAAATTCTCCATTTTAGTTAAAAATGAAATAATTTCAGCTTTTGATTTGTTGATGACTATTTTTTTTCCTTCTATGTTCATGTTTTTTTAGTTTAGATAGTATTAGCAAATAGTATTCCATTCAGATGGATTTGCCTTCCATTCTTTTAAAGTATTTATAGCATCTGAAGAAATGTAATTAGTTTCTAGAGCCTGCTCAATTAAATTATCATAATTACTTAATGTATGTAATGTAACATTGGCTTGGTTAAAGTTTTCTGTAGCGACATTAAAGCCGTAAGTGAATAAGGCAAGCATTCCTTTAACATCGGCACCATGAGCTTTAAGTGCCTCAACAGCTTTTAAACTACTGCCTCCCGTGCTGATTAAATCTTCAATAACAACTACTGATTTACCTGAATCTAAATGCCCTTCTATTTGGTTTTGCCTCCCGTGCTTTTTTGCTTCGGGTCTTACATATACAAAAGGAATGTTTAATTCTTCGGCTACTAAAGCTCCAATAGCGATAGCTCCAGTGGCAACTCCGGCAATAACATCTGGTTTTCCGTATATGGCAACAACTTGTTTTGCTAATTGTTGTTTTAGAAACGTTCTTACTTCCGGAAAAGACAGAGTAATTCTGTTGTCACAATATATTGGTGATTGCCATCCAGATGCCCATGTGAATGGGGTATTAGGTTGCAATTTAATGGCGTTAATTTGCAGTAGTAATTCTGCAGTTTTTTTAGCGGTGTTTTTGTCTATAATCATGCTGCAAAACTACATTTTTTTTAGATTATAATTGCGTATGAATTTAAAAATAGCGTAACTTTATCGGATTGAATCCTCAATTAGACTCCTTAAGATGTATAAAATTTTCGTTAATGACAGACCAATTATTTTAACAAGTACAGTTGTAAAAGAGTCTGGTTTTAAAGTATTTCTTTTAAAAAGTGTAGATATAGATTATGTGATAAGGAAGTTGCAAAGAAACGATTTTAATGAAGTGTACTTATACCACCCTAAAGAGAAAAAGTTGTTGTCCTTGTTTAAAGAACGTTTAGGGTATATACATGCTGGCGGCGGATTGGTGAAAAACGACAAAGAGGAGCTGTTGTTTATTGAACGAAATAAAAAATGGGATTTACCTAAAGGTCGCGCAGAAAGTGGTGAGGATATTGAAACAACGTCATTGCGTGAAGTAGAGGAGGAAACCGGTGTGAAAAATTTGTCTATTGATAAGTTTTTACAAGAAACCTATCATATTTATAGAAATAAAGGAAAATATAACCTGAAAATAACTCATTGGTATTTAATGAAAACAAATTTTTCAGGAGAGCTTACTCCTCAGTTGGAAGAGGGAATTACTAAGGCTGTTTGGAAAACTCATGAGCAGGCCAAAGCAGCCTTAACCAACTCATACGCTAATGTTGTATTGTTGACTGAAGACTACTTGAAAACAGTTTAATTGATACGGTAAATAGGGTATGTCAAGTGGGCTTTTTCATAATGCTCACTTTTTTTATGTAACCAATCTAATTGTAAATACGGGTTTTTAGCAAACGAGCTGTCAAGTAATTTGGTGTTGAACTCTTGTTGAAGTTTTGGGTTGTGTTTTAAAATTTGCTCGGCTTTATCTTCAAAAACATAAGGTGAGAAATGTTCTTTTTGCTGTAAAATAGTATCGAAATAATTCCAGTTAAAAAACGAATCTGGTGCTTCAGGCTCTAGAGTTGCTAATAAATACCTCACGCTTGGTTGTTTTGTAGAAACAATAAAATCTCCTTGTCTGAATTTTAGGTTTTCTGTTATTGAACTTGCTTTAGTATTATTGTGTGTGTAATGCCCTTCAAAAGGTGTACGCGTAGTATTAAAGTCTTCAATTTTATAGGTTTCAACTGTTATGGTAGAATCTTTTGGTAAAGGCATAAGTTGTACCTGGTTAATTTTAAGGAAATCTATGACTCTATGCCAATTTTTAGGTATAATATATGCTTTTGGTATGGTAACCGAGTGTTTTGGTGTCATATAATTATAATATGAAATAGCTTTTGTGTACGGTTTTTGTCGATCATAAAACAAACGTTTTCCTGTGGTCACTTTACTGTCAATGTATTGGCCTTCATAGCCTTTAAAGTTTAGAGTGGTTGTTTTGGTAGAATCGATTTTCCAATCTAATGTGTATGTGCTGGTTGGTTGGTATAACTCTAATTGTTCTTGTCTTAAGTTTTTAATGGTTTTATAATCTGTATCTGTTAAGGTTATCATTGAATGCATCAATTCATAGGTTTGCTCTACTCGTTGTTTATATGGTTTTAACATGTGAGTTTCAACCATCATTCCAAGTGTATTAAATAGCGTGGTGTAGCCAGTAGAATATCTTGGATAATCCATAAATTGTGACCAACCAGACTCAGGAGTAGTTCCCCAAACATTTACATAAGGCGTTATAGGGATGTTTTTAGAGTTTAAATCATGTTCTAAACTAGGCATCAATGTCTCGTGTAAATAACTGCCTAATTTACCACCTAATTTGTTGTGCTGAGTAAATAAATGCGTTAATGTGTATTGGTAATCGGCACCATTGCTTACATGGTTGTCAATAAATACATCAGGATTTACTTTATGAAAAATTTTAGCAAACGTTTTAGCGTTTTTTGTATCTGATTTTATAAAGTCTCTATTTAAGTCAAAATTCCTTGCATTACCTCTAAAGCCGTATTCTTTGGGTCCGTTTTGATTTGTTCTTGTGGTAGAGTTTCTGTTTAAACTTCCTCCTACATTATATATAGGTATCGTAGCTATAGTCGTGTTTTGAGGAGGTGTGATTTTGCCTTGAGCCAAATTTCTAAACAGTAACATAGTAGCGTCAATACCATCAGATTCACCTGGGTGTATGCCGTTATTAATTAAGATTTTAGCATTTGAGGTATTGTTAAAATCACTATTCGCATTGTACCACACTAAATGTAAAGGTTCTCCAGAATCAGTTTCGCCTATTGCTTCTATGTTTATTTCAGGAAAAGTATCTGCTAAACTCTGATAAAACTGAATAACTTGGTGGTAAGTTGGCGTTTCTTTTCCTTGAGATATTTCAAAAAGAGTTTCAAAATTTTTAGGGGAAGAGTCTTCTTTACAAGACGAAAACATAAGACATAAAACGATTAAATAAATGGTGTTTTTCATATTGTAAATAGCGAATAAATGAATTGCGAGTTTAAATTAAGATTAAAATTAATCAAAAATCCGAATCAATCCAGTATTAAGGTTGTTTAGTTTATAAATAACACTATTTTTGCACGCTTAAATAAAACGGGTTACTGAGTGGGTAATTGGTTGAAAATAAAAGTTTTAAAATATGAACGCATTAATACAAAAACATTCGCAAAACGTAAAAAATGATATTTTGGCAGGTATGACTGTATCATTAGCAATGATACCAGAAGTTGTAGCTTTTGCTTTTGTGGCGCAAATTAATCCATTAATGGCATTGTCTGGTGCATTTATGATAGGGTTAATTACGGCTATTTTTGGCGGTAGACCAGGATTAATTTCTGGAGCTGCTGGAGCTGTAGCAGTTATTTTTGTATCGATGATTTCAGAAGGACATGCAAAAGGAATGTTGTTTGATCAGCCTGTGGAGAATATGGGAATATTCTATTTAATGGCTTGTGTGATTTTAATGGGAATCATTCAGGTGTTGGCAGGAGTATTTAAATTAGGGAAATTTGTTAGGTTAATACCACATCCTGTAATGATGGGGTTTGTTAATGGATTGTCAATAGTGATTTTCTGGGCTCAGGTGAAAATGTTTACCCATAAAAAATTACAAGTGTCTGCTACTGGAGTTAAAGAATATGTAAACGAATATATGCATGGTGCAGAATTATATACGATGCTTGGTTTGGTTTTATTAACTATGGGAATCATTTGGGGCTTACCTAAATTGACTAAAAAGTTGCCAGCTGCATTAACAGCAATATTAATAACTACGTTGATAGTGGTGTTTACAGGTTTAGACGTAAGTACTGTAGGGTCGTATATTATTGAAGGAGGAGGAACTGGTTTGAAAGGAGAATTCCCAACGCCAAATATGGAGCTGTGGCAAAATTTACCTTTTAATTTAGATACGTTTACATTCATTTTACCATTCGCGTTTTTAGCGGCATCAGTAGGGTTAATAGAAACTCTTATGACAATGAATTTGGTTGATGAATTGACAGAAACTAGAGGGAAAGGAAATAGAGAATGTGTGGCACAAGGTGCTGGAAATATTGTTAGTGGTTTGTTTGGCGGAACTGGTGGTTGCGGTATGATTGGTCAAACGGTAATTAATGTTAATAGTGGCGGACGTGGTCGTTTGTCAGGAATTATGATGGCGGTGACATTGTTGTCATTTATTTTGTTTGCTGATAAGTATATAGAAATGGTGCCAATTGCGGCATTAGTAGGGGTGATGTTTATGATGGTTATTGAAACATTTGCTTGGTCAAGTTTCAGGATTTTAAAGAAAATACCAAAATCAGATGCAGCAGTGTTAATTATAGTATCTGCAGTTACCGTAGTTTATGATTTAGCAATAGCGGTATTTGTTGGAGTGATTATTTCAGCATTAGCATTTGCGTGGGAAAATGCCAAGAAGATTAGAGCACGTAAGCGAATGAAAGATGACGGTACAAAAGTGTATGAAATTTTTGGTCCATTGTTTTTCGGGAGCATTCAAGCGTTTAATAGCAAGTTTGATATAAAAAATGATCCAGACAATGTTGAAATTGATTTCTTAGAATCTCGTGTGTCAGATCACTCAGCGTTAGAGGCGCTGTTTAATTTGATAGAAAAATATGAGAAAGCAGGGAAAAATGTAAAGTTGAAGCACTTGTCTGAGGATTGTAAAAACTTAATGGTAAAAGCATCACCTAAATTAATGAATGCTATTATTGAAGATGTTGACGATCCGCGTTATCACGTTATGGCAAATGGTGATTTTATTTAGTTTTACTTCCACAATTAAAAAATCCCTCAAACAAAATTTGTTTGAGGGATTTTTTTATGCTTATAAAGACAGTTGCCAGTAACCAACATCTACCCATTGGTCAAATTTATACCCTACTCTTTTAAAGTGTGCCACTTTTTCAAAGCCCATCTTTTCATGTAAACCAACACTCTGAGGGTGTGGTAATGAAATACCACCAATCAATTCTTTAAATGATAATTCTTTAAGCTGTTGTATCAATTCTTTATACAAGGCAGTACCGATACCGCGCTGAATTATTCCATGTTTGATGTATACAGTAGTTTCTGCGGTTTTTTTATATCCTGAGCGTGGTTTCCAATCACTAGCATAGGCGTAGCCAATAACTTTATTATTCAGTTCATAGACTAACCATGGAAAGTTAGTGGTGGTGAGTTTAATGCGTTCTTCAATTATAGAAACAGGAGTACAATGTTCCTCAAGGTTAGCTACAGAATGTTGTATGTAGTAGTTGTGAATGTCAGTAATGGCTTTGGCATCACTCAAGTGCACTGGTCTTATCATTAAACGTGTAAATTTTGAGTAGTAATAATACCACAAAAATAAGTTAAAATGATGCAGTTTTGATTTAAGATGGTTAAAAAAATAATCGTATATTTAGTATTTAATTTTAAATATATGAAGGGGTTTATAATTAGCTTAGTGTTGTCAATAGCTTTATTTTCATGTAGTACTGATGATAGTCAAAATGTTAAGGAAGAACCTTCTGATCTTGTAGAAGATTTTAGTTTAATTGGTGAGTGGAGATGGGTTTCTAGTTATGGAGGAGTTGCAGGGGATTATTGGTACCCGCCGAGTGATCATGTTGAAACTGTTGAGTTTGATGCTGAACCATATTATTTAGAAAAGGTTAATGATGAAATTACCTTTGAGGCAGCGTACCGAGTAATTGACACTGTAAATTTTCATAATAGAAACTATTATACAGTTGATTTTATTGGTCATCATATTAAAGAAATAACCTTTTTTAGTGATACGCTAAGTATTGAGAGAGGTGATTATTGGCAAAATTATATAAAAAAGACTGAGTAGATAGTTAAGACTTTACTCTCACATTGTCAGGAACTAATATGGTGTAATCTCCTCCGTTGCGTAATACATCACGTACAATACTTGAGCTTATAAATGAAGTTTCAGCACTGGTTAATAAAAATAACGTGTCGATACCTGATAATTTTCTGTTGGTAATTGCAATTGCTTTTTCAAATTCGAAGTCCGCTGGATTTCTCAGGCCACGTAACATATAATCTGCGCCAATAGTTTTACAATAGTCAATAGTTAAGCCTTTATAAGTACTAACAGTTATTTTGGGGTTGTCTTTAAAACAGTCTTTAATAAATTGTACCCGTTGTTCTAATGTAAACATGTAGTTTTTGGCCTCGTTTATACCGATAGCAATTACAATTTCATCAAAAAGAGGAAGTGCTCTAGAAATAATATCTTGATGTCCGAGTGTAATGGGGTCAAATGATCCTGGGAAAACTGCTTTTTTCATAGTGAATTCTTCAGAGTATAAAATTACGCTTTTTTGTTGAGAGCACTTTTAATACTTTCCATAAATAGTTCTGAAAGAGAAATACCTGCCTGCTTTGCTTGTTGCGGTAAAATACTCTCTTCTGATAAACCAGGCGTGGTGTTGATTTCAATAAAATGAGGAATGTTATTATGAAAAATAAAATCGGCTCTTGAAAAACCGGTCATTCCTAAAGTGTTGTATATCTGTTTTGCAGTATGACTCACGGCGTCGGCTTGATCTTTAGTAATTCTTGCTGGAGTAATTTCTTGCGATAAACCTTCGTATTTTGCTTTGTAGTCAAAAAAATCGGTTTCAGAAACTATTTCTGTAATAGGTAGTACGGTAACCTCTCCTTTATAAGTGATGACTCCTACTGATACTTCGGTACCGTCTAGGAATGATTCAATTAATACTTGAGAGTCTTCTTTTAAGGCGTTTTGAATAGCGTTAGGAATGTCTTCTGTTTTGTAAACTTTAGATACGCCAAAACTAGACCCAGCTCTATTGGCTTTTACAAAGCACGGTAGTCCTACTTTTGCAGCTATGGCGTTACTGTCAATGGCATCACCTTGATCATAAAACACTGATGTGGCCATAGGAATGCCATATGGACGCAATACAGATAATAGATCCCTTTTATTGAAGGTTAAAGCGGCTTGGTACATATCGCAACTTGTTTGCGGAATACCTAATAAAGCTAAATAGCCTTGTATGTGTCCGTCTTCGCCTGGTGTGCCATGTATAGTGTTAAAGGCACAGTCAAAAGTGATTTTTGAGCCGTCAATAGTTGTAGAAAAATCTCCTTTATTAATAGGGTGCTCTATGTTTTTGTCATCAACGC
>JBMYYK010000008.1:0-59102 GCA_049609325.1 Flavobacteriaceae bacterium
TCTGGTAATGGTGGAGTCGGAGAGAATCGAACTCTCGTCCAAACAAGCAATAAAATAGCTTTCTACATGCGTAGTTTTTGTTTGATTTTCGAGACACTAATAGACCAAAAACCGCCAATAGTATCCTTATCTTCTTTGATTGTTGAACGGCTACCGAAGTGTTAGCAATCCTATGTTAACTTTTACGATGCCTTTAAATAGAACGCGGTTAACAAACGCTTTCTGAAGACATCCTGCTTTCTGACCTTGTCAGACGAGGCTTAAAATCTTACTATGATTCAGATTAAGCAGCAAGAGCGTAATTATTTTCGCCGTTTAAAAAAGTTGAAATTGTGATTTACGAGTCAAATTTCATCACTCGACATGCTTACCACGTTATTGGTCTCGCTGTCAAAACCGGTCGACCCCCATGATTAACCACAAAAATACAAAATATATGCCATATATTATAGGGTTTTACGGCTTTGAGTGATTTTTATTACTTGATATTATGATGAATTGTACTATTTTAGCAAGCAGTTAACCAAATACGATTCATATGAAATTTGCTATTATAAAAGAAAGAAAGAATCCGCCAGATAGACGTGTTGTATTTCCACCAGAACTCTGTAAACAGGTTTCTGAAAAATTTCCTCAAGTAGAATTTAGTATTGAACAATCAGATGTGCGTTTTTTTAATGATGCTGAATATTCTGATAATGGGTTTAATGTGAGTGATTCCGTAGACGATTGTGAGGTAATGTTAGGGGTTAAAGAGGTGCCAATTTCTGCGTTGATACCACATAAAAAGTATTTCTTTTTTTCGCACACTATTAAAAAGCAACCTTATAATAGAGATCTGTTGAAAGCAATGCTTGATAAAAATATTGAAATGTATGATCATGAGGTTATTACAAAGTCAAACGGTGGTAGGTTAATAGGTTTTGGACGTTACGCTGGTATCGTTGGAGCTTATAACGGATTTATTGCCTATGGAAAAAAGTACGGCTTATGGGAGATGCCTAAAGCTGAAAATTTGCCTGACTTGAATGGTATGAAAGCTGAGTTGGATAAGATAACTGTACCAAATATTAAAATATGTTTAACAGGTAGTGGAAAGGTAGCTAATGGATCGCAAGAAATACTTGATCATTTAAAAATCAGAAAAGTATCTGTAAAGGACTATTTGAATGATAGTTTTGATGAACCCGTGTATTGTAAAATAGATGTGTTAGATTATAACAAACGTAAAGATGGTAAGCGCTTAGATAAGTATGACATGTATGCTAATCCGGCGGATTATGAATCGGATTTTATGCGTTTTGCTAAAGTAACTGATTATTTTATTGCGGGACATTTTTATGGTGATGGTGCGCCTTATTTATTCACTAGAGAGGACTGTAAATCGAATGATTTTAACATCAAAATTGTTGCTGACGTATCGTGTGATATTGATGGCCCTGTGGCATCAACAATTCGTCCGTCAACAATAGCAGATCCTATTTATGGGTATGATCCAGAAACAGAATCAGAAATAGATTATATGGACGATAAAGCCATAGTAGTTATGGCAGTAGATAATTTGCCATGTGAATTGCCAAAGGATGCTAGTGAAGGTTTCGGAGAAATGTTTTTAGAGCATGTTATTCCTGCATTTTTTAATGGAGATGCGGATGGTATTTTAGAACGTGCACGAATGACTCAGAACGGCAAATTAACACCACGCTATGCGTATTTGCAAGATTATGTTGATGGTAAAGAATAAATTGAATTGATGTATTTATATTGAGACGGTTCTTATTATAATAAGTAACCGTCTTTTTTTTTGTTTATGAGTATCTTTATAAAATGAATCCAGTTGAAAGTTATATTTTAAAACAAGGTGAACCATATTGTTCAATGATGTTGCATATAAGGCATGTTTTGAAACGTGTACTGCCAGATGTTGAAGAAAAGTTCAGTTATAAAATTCCCTTTTATCATTATAACGGAAAACCATTGTGTTATATCAACAGGTTGAAAGGAACTGACTATGTTGATGTAGGATTTATGAATGGTGCCTTATTGCAACCAGAATTTCCTGAACTTATTGATGGTAGACAACGCAAACGTGTACGTTCTTTTGAGGTTCTGTCACTAGAAAAATTTGATGAGTATAGGTTTACCGATTTATTACAAGCTGCAATAAAGATAACCTAAAAATAGACTAAGAAACGTTTAAAATAGCTGGAATACATACCCCACATTGATGTTGTGTTGAATGAACCAAAACTGTTGTTTTGCAGAATCACCATCTGCAGTGGTTTTAATCCAAGGCATATTAATGTATCCTCCTTTTAATTCAGTTTGTATTAAAATGTTTTTGAAAAGCGTAAGATTTAACCCAACTTTTGCACTTAAGCCATAACCAGACCAATGAAATTCGTCATTTCTTGGTTTTCCTATTATTGTTGCGTTGGTTTTAGGGTATAATCCGCCAATACCAATTCCTTCTAATAGGTTCAATTGAATTTTGTTCGGATTCCACTTAAAGAATTTTCCTAAATCATCAACTCTGGCAACTTCTAAATTGATGTAATTTAAACCATCGGTATGTTCAAATTCAAAAAATAACGGATCGCCATTAGCGTCTTTATCATCTATTAAATTGATAATGTCATTGTTGTAATTCCCGTTGTATGCCATATCGCCACCATCAGTGCCGTCAAAATTAATATGACCGTCAATACGAACACGTTGTGGTCTGACAACCACATATTTCATATGGTCAATTCCAAACGATACTTGGTAATTATCATGAAGGTAATATCCTAGTCTGAAATTAGTTTGAGGTATAGTCATTCTACCTGGGTTGATGTAATCAATGTGCCAACCTTTAGGCTTGTCTTTGGCATTTACATCATAAAGAGTGAAGTTATAATGGTCACCTTTAAATTCAATATCAGATTTTGAATATTTAGCTCTGTTACCTCCCCAATAAAAGTAAACCTTCCCTTTGTTTTTGTTGTATTGGTATGTGGGGTTGAAATCTGTACTGTCCTTTTGAGTTTGGCCCAATGCTGTTAGTCCTACAAAAAGGACAATGAAAAAAATGTTATAATTCATTAACTGTTTTTCTGATTTTA
This sequence comes from Flavobacteriaceae bacterium, assembly GCA_049609325.1. Taxonomy (GTDB): domain Bacteria; phylum Bacteroidota; class Bacteroidia; order Flavobacteriales; family Flavobacteriaceae. Next base: position 3,105 of record JBMYYK010000008.1, read on the forward strand.
ACCAAGTTGGTCAATAAGTTTTCTAAATGATTTAAGTGTAGCATATTTGCGCCATCACTTTTAGCATTTGCAGGGTCAAAATGTGTTTCAATAAACAAACCATCAACATTATTTACAATTCCCGCACGAGCAATGGTTTCAATCATTTCAGGTCTTCCACCAGTAACTCCAGAACTCTGGTTTGGCTGTTGTAAGGAATGGGTTACATCTAAAATTGTTGGTGCAAATTGACGCATTGTAGGTATGCCTCTAAAATCAACAATCATATCTTGGTATCCAAACATAGTACCGCGGTCAGTAATCCAAACTTTATCACTCCCAGCATCTTTAACTTTTTGAGCGGCATGTTGCATGGCTTCTGGACTCATGAATTGTCCTTTTTTTAAATTCACCACTTTACCAGTTTTTGCAGCTGCAACCACTAAATCGGTTTGACGCACCAAAAAAGCTGGAATTTGCAAAACATCAACATATTCTGCAGCCATTGCAGCGTCACTCACTTCATGAATGTCAGTTACAGTAGGAACCTGAAATGTTTCAGATACTTTGCGTAGAATTTTGAGAGCTTTTTCATCTCCTATTCCTGTAAAACTATCAATTCTACTTCTGTTGGCTTTTTTAAATGAGCCTTTGAAAATGTATGGGATTTCTAGTTTATCAGTTATACCAATCACTTTTTCAGCAATACGCATGGCCATGTCTTCACTTTCAATAGCGCATGGACCTGCTAATAAAAAGAAATTATTACTTGATGTGTGTTTGATATGAGGTATGACATCTAAATTCATAGGAGAAATTTTTGCGCAAATATACGTTTTTTGAAAAGATATCTGCTGATTTTTATCATAGGCTCAAATGCTTTTATGATTATATAAGACGCTTTAGTATGGTTTACAATAAAAAAGAGTACCTTTGCGCCCTTAAATTAGAGATTTATAGTTATGAGTTCTGTAAAAAATATTGCAATTATTGCCCATGTAGACCATGGTAAAACAACGTTGGTAGATAAGATTATGTACCACTGTCAGCTGTTTAGAGAAAACCAAAACACTGGAGATTTAATTCTTGATAACAACGATTTAGAAAGAGAACGAGGCATAACTATTACCTCTAAAAATGTTTCTGTAATTTATAAAGGAACAAAAATTAACATTATTGATACTCCTGGTCACGCCGATTTTGGTGGTGAAGTAGAGCGAGTATTAAATATGGCAGACGGTGTATTACTTTTAGTAGACGCCTTTGAAGGACCAATGCCACAAACACGATTCGTATTACAAAAAGCAATTGATTTAGGGTTAAAACCTTGTGTGGTTGTTAATAAAGTTGATAAAGAAAACTGTACTCCTGATGAAGTTCATGAGAAAGTATTCGATTTAATGTTCGAATTGGGTGCAGAAGAATGGCAAATGGATTTCCCAACAGTTTACGGTTCAGCAAAAAATAACTGGATGAGTGACGATTGGCAAAACCAAACGGAAAACATCGAGCCATTGCTAGACATGGTAATTGAGCATATACCTGAGTATGAAGTGCCAGAAGGAAATACGCAAATGTTAATCACGTCATTAGACTATTCATCATTTACAGGGCGTATTGCCATAGGTCGTTTAACGCGTGGAACTTTGAAAGAAGGTATGCAGGTGTCATTATGTAAACGTGACGGGAAAATTATCAAGTCTAAAATTAAAGAATTACACATTTTTGAAGGACTTGGACGTAAAAAAGTAGATGAAGTAAATGCAGGAGATATTTGTGCGCTTGTAGGATTAGAAGGATTTGAAATTGGTGACACAATTGCAGATATTGAAAACCCAGAGCCATTAGCTACAATTGCTATTGACGAACCTACTATGAGTATGTTATTTACCATTAACGATTCGCCTTTCTTTGGGAAAGATGGTAAGTATGTAACGTCTCGTCATATCAAAGACCGTTTAACAAAAGAATTAGAAAAGAATTTAGCATTACGTGTTCAAGAAACTGATAGTGCTGATAAATTTTTAGTATTCGGACGTGGAGTATTACACTTGTCTGTATTGATAGAAACAATGCGTCGTGAAGGATATGAATTGCAAATTGGACAGCCTCAAGTAATCATTAAAGAAATTGATGGTGTTAAATGTGAGCCAGTAGAAGAATTAACAATTGACTTACCAGAAACAGTATCAGGAAAAGCAGTAGAAATGGTATCGTTACGTAAAGGAGAAATGGTATCAATGGAAGCTAAAGGAAACCGTATGATTTGTGAATTTATAATTCCATCAAGAGGAATCATAGGTTTACGTAATCAACTATTAACGGCAACTGCAGGTGAAGCTATTATGGCGCATAGATATAAAGAGTATCAGCCATTAAAAGGAGGTATTCCTGAGCGTTTAAATGGCTCATTAATATCTATGGAAAAAGGAACAGCTATACCGTATTCTATTGATAAATTACAAGATAGAGGGAAGTTTTTTGTTGATCCGGGTGAAGATATTTATGAAGGCCAAGTAATTGGAGAAAACTCTAGAGGTAATGATTTAGTAGTAAACGTTACTAAAACTAAAAAATTATCGAATGTACGTTCTGCAGGAGCTGATGATAAAGCTAAAATAGCACCGGCTATTAAATTTTCATTAGAAGAAGCTTTAGAATTTATACAGAAAGATGAGTATGTTGAAGTAACACCAAACTTTTTACGTTTGCGTAAAGTACATTTAACTGAAAACGAAAGAAAACGTAATCCTATTAAATAAAGGACGTTGTTTTTTCGGTAGAATATTAAACGCCATTGCAATAGTTGCAGTGGCGTTTTTTTTGTAGTATTGTTAGGGATTAAATTTATATAAATCATGGAGGTAACTTTAGTAGAAATAGTAGGCTATTTAGCGTCAATAGTGGTGCTGTGTTCGTTTACAATGAAAGATTTTAAAAAGCTGAGAATAGTAAATATGCTTGGCTGTTTATTGTTTGTGGTATACGGATTTATGATGCCTACATTACGAGTAGGTTTGCCAATTATAATAACCAACGCAGCAATTTTAGGAATTAATATGTACTACTCATTTGTGGCTAAACCATCATAAAAATCAAATAAAAAAAGTATACATTTTTTTAGGTGGGTACATATTCAATTTTTATTTTTGCGCATGGAAAACAAAATACTTATTCTAGACTTCGGTTCTCAGGTAACGCAACTTATAGCGCGTAGGGTTAGAGAATTAAATATTTACTGTGAAATACATCCTTATAACAGTAAGAAATACAATTTTGACAATTTTAAAGCAGTTATTTTATCAGGATCTCCACATTCTGTAAGAGGAGAAAATCCGCCAAAAATAGATTTATCTGCTGTTAAGGGTAAAAAGCCTTTATTAGGAATTTGTTATGGTGCACAGTATTTAGCACATTTTTTCGATGGTGAAGTAGGTGCCTCAAATACGCGTGAATACGGACGAGCAAACTTATCTTTTATAGATAACACCTCGCCTTTATTTAAAGGTATAGATGTAGGATCTCAGGTTTGGATGAGTCATTCCGATACCATATTAAGTTTGCCATCTCACTATAAATGTATTGCAAGTACGCATGATGTAAAAAATGCGGCCTATGAAATTGAGGGCGAACAAACTTATGCTATTCAATTTCATCCAGAAGTATACCATTCTACAGACGGGAAACAATTGTTAGAAAACTTTTTAGTACACATTGCCGGTGTTGCTCAAGAGTGGACTTCAGACAATTTTGTAGATGCTACGGTTGCAGAAATTAAAGCAAAAGTTGGTAATGACAAAGTCGTTTTAGGATTATCTGGTGGTGTAGATTCTACAGTTGCTGCAGTATTATTAAATAAAGCCATAGGCGATAATTTATACTGTGTGTTTGTAAATAATGGCTTGTTGCGTAAAGATGAGTTTTCTTCAGTATTAAAGCAATATGAAGGAATGGGCTTAAACGTAAAAGGTGTAGATGCTTCTCAACAATTTTATGATGAGTTAAAAGGATTGTCAGATCCAGAGGCTAAACGTAAGGCTATAGGTAAAGTGTTTATTGATGTCTTTGATCATGAAGCAGGTTTAATTGAAGGCGTGAAATGGTTGGCACAAGGAACTATTTATCCTGATGTTATTGAATCTGTATCTGCAGACGGAGGACCTTCTGCAACTATAAAATCGCATCATAATGTAGGTGGGTTACCTGACTTTATGAAGTTAAAAATTGTAGAACCGTTACGTATGATTTTTAAAGATGAAGTACGTAGAGCTGGAGCAGCAATGGGAATTGATAAGAATTTATTAGGACGTCACCCGTTTCCAGGACCAGGATTAGCAATTCGTATTTTAGGAGATATTACGCCAGAAAAAGTAGCGATGTTACAAGAAGTAGATGCTATTTTTATTAACGGTTTGCGAGAGTATGGATTGTATGATAAAGTATGGCAAGCAGGGGCAATTTTATTGCCAGTACAATCTGTAGGAGTTATGGGAGATGAGCGTACTTATGAAAAAGCAGTAGCGCTAAGAGCTGTAGAAAGTACAGATGGTATGACGGCTGACTGGGTAAATTTACCGTATGAATTTTTGCAAAAAATATCAAATGAAATTATCAATAAAGTAAAAGGGGTGAACAGAGTTGTTTATGACATTAGCTCTAAACCACCTGCTACAATTGAGTGGGAATAATCCATTTAAAGAAATATTCAAAACCACCAATATTTGGTGGTTTTGTTTTTTAATAACAATAAATTATATCATATATTGTAAGATGACTTATTTTTGGCAAGATGATTGCATTTAAGTTTTTGAAACATAATTAAACGATGAAAAAAATACTATTTAGCTTACTTTTTGTTTTTGGAGTATGTACAACTATAAACGCTCAAGGGTTTAGGGAGCATAAGATAGCTCCAGGAGAAACTATTCATACAATTATTGAAATGTATAAAGTGACTCCTTATGAATTATTTCAATTGAATCCTGATGCTGAAGAAAGCGTGAGTGTGGGTGATGTCATTGTATTGCTGAAAAACAATCAATATCCGTTTGATGCATCGTTAATTGGCTTAATGAAATATAAAGTTAAAAAGAAGGAAACACTAGCTGATATTTCTAAAGCACACGGTGTAAGTGAAACTGATATTAAAAAGTATAACACACGTTTGTATGCTAATGATGTTGTTAAAGGCGATAATATAAAAATACCAGTTTTTGATAAAACCTTAACCTATACAACACCTAAGCAACCAGTTGAAGTTGTTGAAGTGTCAACCACAACAATTAATTCAGAAACCCTAAATCATGTTGTGCAGCCTAAGGAAGGGAAATACGGAATTTCAAAAAAATATGGTATTTCAATTGAAGAATTAGAGCAACAAAACCCCCATATAAAAGAAGGCTTAAAAATTGGTCAGGTGTTAACAATAACTAAAAAACAAGTTGTTGAAGAAGTTTCTGAGACGCCAGAAAAAGTTGAAAACTCATTTGCGTTATACACGGTACAACCAAAAGAAGGGTTTTACAGATTGGCAAAAAAGTTAGGAGTATCAAAAGACTCGTTAATAGCATTGAATCCGCAACTTTCAGAAGGAATAAAATTAGGAATGCAAATACGTTACCCGGTAAGTAAATTTGTAAAGCAAGAGGTTAAGGTATTTAATCTGTTAGACAGTATCACAAATTATGAACCGCAACATATTACGCTATTACTACCATTGCGATTAAATAAAATTGTTGAAACAGATAGCACATCAAACATCAAAGAACGGTTGTTGAGAGATAGAACGGTTAATACAGCTCTTGATTTCTATTCTGGTGCTATGATGGCAATTGATTCAATGAGCCAATTAGGTATTTCTACTAAATTAACAATTTTTGACACGGAATATAATGGTAGAGATGCTAAAGCAAATAAGCTAAGAATAGAAGAGTTTTTAAATCAATCTTTTGAAGAAAACGAGGTTGTTATTGGGCCATTAGTGTCATCTAATGTGAGTTTGGTAGCCGAAGGATTGGAGCGTCAAAATATTCCGGTTATTGCGCCATTTCCAATAAAAACTACTATGCCGTATAAAAACTTATATGAAACGGCAATGCCTGTAAATGAACAAAAAAATAATGCTATAGCTTTTTTAGAGCAGTATGCAAAAGATAAAAAAGTCATCGTTATTACTGATAAAAGTAATGAGGGGGTAAAAAATGAGTTGTTGTCAAAATTCCCTTCGGCTAAATTGATATCGCCTAGAGAAGGAGATTTAATCATTCCAAAAGACTTTAATGGAGTTTTGAGTAAGGATGTAGAAAATGTAGTGGTTGTAGAAGCGTCTAAAGTGAGTTTGGCTGCTACAGTAACGAGTATTTTGGATACTAAAATAAAAGATTATAGCATAACGTTATTCACTACAACAAGCAGAAAAGTATTTGAAGATAAAGCAATAGCCAATAGATATAAAGCAAAGTTGAATTTTCATTTTCCGGCTATTACAAAAGAAAAATTATTTGAAACTAATGATTCATTTGTGAAGAGGTACTCAGAAAAGTATAAGCAATTACCAAACAAATATGCGCTTAGAGGTTATGATGTATTAATGGATGTTTTGTTAAGGCAAGCAGTATCTGGTAATGTTGAAAATTCTGTATTGTCAGTAGGTGAAACAACATATTTAGAAAATAAATTTAACTACTATAAATCTGCAACCGGAGGCTATATAAATAAGGCAATGTATGTGTTACGGTTTACTCCAGAGTTTCAATTGGAAGAAGCCAGTTTAACTAGTCAACTTAAAACAGAAGATTAACCATTATAGTCCTATGAGCGTATTTCGATTATTAATATTGATTGTAACATTGTTTTTTTCGGTAACTCAAGCGCAAGATATAGAGAAACCATGGAAGGCAGATGAAAAATTAACCTGGTCAGATTTCAAAGGCGCTCCAGACCACAATCACCCCTATGCGGCTATTACATATTCAGGAATGTCTTATGGGTTTTCTGCGGAAATTATTAACGGAAAAGTTTGGGTAAAATACGATGTAAAGTCATTTTTTGTAGCTAATAAATCATGGGTTAAACGTTGGTATACTAATGATAAAGAACTACTGAAGCACGAACAACTGCATTTTGATATTACTGAATTGTTTGCAAGAAAGTTCAGAAAACGTTTGAGTGAAATGAACTTTTCAGAAAATGTGAAAGCAGAAATACGAAAGGTTTACCAGCAGATAACAGAGGAAAAAAAGAGGCTTCAAAAATTGTATGATGATGAAACTGATCATTCAAAGAACAAACAAGCACAACAACGTTGGTATTTAAATATAGATAATGAACTTCAAAAACTGATTGATTTTGCCAGTAAATGATTCGGCCTATTTAATTAAGCTTGCGCGAACAAAAATGCCTTATGGCAAATACAAAGGGCGAGATTTGATAGATCTACCAGAGCACTATATAATTTGGTATAATAATAAGGGCTTTCCTAAAGGTCAGTTAGGAGATATGCTTAAACTTGTTTATGAATTACAATTAAACGGGTTAGAACATTTAGTGCGAAATATAAAACACAATTATCCCAAATAGTCTAAAGAAATTAGAGTCTTAGTTTAAAAAAATATTAGTTTGCAAATAACTTTTATTAGGTATTGTAATTGCCGTTTTAATCCGTATTTTTGCGCAGATTTCAACAACACAACAACTGCAAATTATGTCAAACGTTAAGTATATTTTTGTTACTGGTGGGGTAACATCTTCTTTAGGTAAAGGGATTATCGCTGCATCATTAGCAAAACTATTACAGTCAAGAGGGTATAGAACCACTATTCAAAAGCTTGACCCGTATTTAAATGTAGATCCAGGAACATTAAATCCATATGAACATGGAGAGTGCTTCGTGACAGATGATGGCGCAGAAACCGATTTAGATTTAGGACACTACGAACGTTTTTTAAATGTCAACACCTCTCAGGCTAATAACGTCACTACAGGACGAATTTACCAATCGGTTATTCAAAAAGAACGTAGAGGTGAATTTTTAGGAAAAACAGTTCAGGTAGTGCCTCATATCACAAATGAAATTAAAGAACGTATTCAGATTTTAGGAAAATCTGGAGATTATGACATCATTATAACGGAAATTGGTGGTACAGTTGGTGATATCGAGTCGTTGCCATATGTAGAAGCAGTGCGTCAGTTAAAATGGGAGTTAGGTGATGAAAATGCCTTAACAATCCACTTAACCTTAGTGCCGTATCTTGCAGCAGCAGGAGAATTAAAAACTAAACCAACACAGCATTCTGTTAAAACATTAATGGAAAGCGGTGTAAAAGCTGATATTTTGGTGTGTAGAACTGAACACGAGCTTTCAGATGAAATTAGAGCTAAGTTAGCGTTGTTTTGCAATGTTAAAAAAGAAGCTGTAATCCAGTCAATAGACGCATCAACAATCTATGATGTGCCAAACTTAATGCTACAAGAAAAATTAGATTCGGTAGTATTAAATCAGTTGAAATTATCATTGAATGGTGCGCCAGATTTAGGGGCTTGGAATAATTTTGTAAGTCGTCATAAAAACCCAAAATCAACAGTTACAGTTGGTTTAGTGGGGAAATATGTAGAGTTGCAAGATTCTTACAAGTCTATCTTAGAAGCTTTTATTCATGCTGGAGCAGAAAATGAAGTTAAAGTTAAGGTGAAATCTATTCACTCAGAACATGTTACAATAGCAGATTTAGAAGATGTTGACGCGATTTTAGTAGCTCCAGGTTTCGGAGGTAGAGGTATTGAGGGGAAAATCACAGCTGTACAGTATGCTAGAGAAAATAATGTACCATTTTTAGGAATATGTTTAGGAATGCAAATGGCAGTTATTGAGTATTCTAGAAATGTATTGGGGCTTACAGATGCCAATTCTGTTGAAATGGATGAGAATACTACTAACCCAGTTATAAACCTTATGGAAGAGCAAAAAACAGTAGTTGACAAAGGGGGAACTATGCGTCTTGGAGCTTGGAAATGTGAGTTGAAAAAAGGGAGTAAAGCTCATAATATTTATAATGCCGATGTTATTGATGAACGTCATAGACACCGATTTGAATTTAACAACAATTACAAATCACAAATTGAAGCTGCTGGAATGAGTGCTACAGGATTTAATCCTGATACTGGTTTAGTTGAAATTGTTGAAATTCCTACACACCCATGGTTTGTTGGGGTACAATATCACCCTGAGTATAAAAGTACGGTTGCCAATCCGCATCCGTTGTTTGTAGATTTTGTAAAAGCAGCAGTAGAGAATGCTAAATAAGTGCCAAATCGTCATTAAAATGCATTTTGGAATTTAATTTGACACTAATAAAATAATCATAAAAGCACACTCTTATGTAGTGTGTTTTTTGTGTATACTAAAACATATAAAATGGAAGAAAAAAAGTTTGATCCTAAACAACTTATAGGATATGTGTTAATTGCAGGTTTAGTGACTTGGATGTGGATGAATAATTCACCTGTAGCTGAAGAGCCTTCAAATGAAACTACTACTGAAGAAGTTGTAAAATCTAGTGACACCTCAGAAGTTGTAGACTCTAAAGAAGTTGCTAAAGAAGAATTCACAGCTGCTTCTGCACAAGATTCACTTGAGTTAGTAAAATTAAACAATAAACTAGGCGCATTTGCTTACGGCGCGAGTTTGCCTTCTGCCACAGATGCAGTTACTGAAATATCAAATGATGTTTTAGAATTGAAATTCAGTAATAAAGGAGGGTACTTAAAAGAAGTTAAGTTAAAAGACTTTAAAACTCATGACCAGCAACCATTGTATTTGGTTAAAGATGATAATGCGTCTTTAAATATAAAATTAACAACTACAGATAATAGAATTTTAAACACCAAAGAGTTATACTTTCAGCCTACTATTTCTAAAAATGGTAAGAATCAAGTAATCTCAATGCGTTTAAAAGTTTCAGAATCGAAATTTTTAGAATACCGTTATGAGGTTAAGGCTGATGATTATATGATAGACTTTTCTATCAAATCTCACGGATTGTCAGATGTAATTAACACTTCAAATGGAGTTGACTTAAACTGGAATTTACAAGCACGAGTTAATGAAAAGAGTTTAACTTACGAAAATCAAAACACAGCAATTCATTATTTAGAAGATGGAGATTTGGAGTGTTTAGGCTTGACAGAAGGTGATGATACTGCAGAAAATATCAATTGGGTTGGATTTAAACAGCACTTCTTTTCATCAATATTATTGGCAGATACTACATTTAAGAAAATTGCAGTAAACCAAGACAACTATATTGAAAGAGATACTGTAGAGGCAGAGTTCTTAAAAGGGTTTGATTTGCAAACATCATTAGATGTGTCAGGAGGTGAAATTAACCAAGATATGTCATGGTACTACGGGCCAAACGACTATCACATTTTAAAATCGTATGCCGATTTAGGTTTAGAAGAAAATGTCAACTTAGGTTGGGGGATTTTTGGTTGGATTAACAAATTAATCTTTATTCCAGTATTCGGAGTATTAAGTACGTATTTAGGAGGTGCTTTAGGTTATGGTTTAATCATCATTTTAATGACAATTGTAGTGCGTATATTCATGTCGCCATTAGTATATAAGTCATACTTGTCAAGTGCAAAAATGAAGGTTATTCGTCCAGAAATGGAAAAGATTAACGCTAAATATCCAGACAAAAAGGATGCTATGAAGCGTCAGCAAGAAGTCATGAAAATGCAACGTGAATCTGGCGTAAATATGATGGCGGGTTGTATACCAGCATTATTACAGATGCCAATTTTCTTTGCTTTATTCCGTTTCTTTCCATCAGAAATAGGGTTACGTCAAAAAAACTTTTTATGGGCAGAAGATTTATCAGCGTATGATGAGGTTATAAAATTACCATTCAATGTGCCGTTCTACGGAGATCACGTGAGTTTATTCCCAATATTCGCATCTATCGCAATCTTCTTTTATATGCGCATGACACAAAGTCAACAAGCTAATATGCAAGCGCCAGTGCAGGAAGGAATGCCAGACATGCAAAAAATGATGAAGTATATGTTATACTTCTCACCATTAATGATGTTGATCTTCTTTAATAATTATGCAAGTGGATTGAGTTTGTACTATTTTGTTTCTAACTTGTTAACGATTACTATAATGTTAGCAATTAAAAAATTCTTTATTGATGAAGAAAAAATATTAGCTAAAATCAATGAGAATAAAAAGAAGCCTAAAAAAACAAATAAATTTCAGCGTAAGATGCAGCAGATGATGGAAGAAGCTGAAAAACAACAAAGAGCAAAAAAGAAATAAGTCTTTGTAAATAGAATATGAAAAGCTGTCATTTTTGGCAGCTTTTTTGTTGTGTATAAATTATATAAATTGCAAATAAATTAAATTTAAAGACCATGATAAGATTACTGCCACTTCTAGTATTTATATGTCACACAGCTTTTGGGCAAGACATTAATCAGTTTGACGAACAAGGTTTACGCCACGGGAAATGGGAAAAGAAATTTGAAGGCACTAATAAGTACAGATATCAAGGGCAATTTGTTCATGGAAAAGAGGTAGGTGTATTTAAGTTTTATCATAAAGACGCGCAAGGTACACATCCGTCATGTATAAAAATGTTTAGAAAAGAGTCTGATACAGTAGATGTGAAGTATTATAGCTCTAAAGGGATATTTTTGTCAGAGGGTCAAACTAAAGGGAAATTGCGTATTGGAACATGGAAATCATATGAACGCAATACGGGTGTGCTTGTAGAAGAAGAAACTTATGTAGATGGGAAATTACATGGCGTAAAAACATCATATTATAATGATGGTAAGGTGTTGCAAACTCAAGATTTTAAAAACGACCTTTTAGACGGTAAAAAAATAATGTATGCTCCAAATGGGAAAGTGTCAAGCGAATATAATTTTGTAAAAGGAAAATCTCATGGCAAGTTTGTGGAGTATGATAAAAACGGTAAAATAGAAAAAACGGGTAAATATTATATGAATAAACCTCGTGGAGTTTGGAAATATTATGTGAACGGAAAACTATCTAAATCTAAGGATTATACCTTGTCTAACAACCCTAAAAAAAGGAAGAAAAAATAGCAGTTAATTTCTCATTTAAAAAGTCCGTTTCGGACTTTTTTTATTTCGTAACTTTGCGGTTTCTAAGCAAAATCTAAAGCAAGAATGAAGAGAGTAGTAGTAGGTTTATCAGGAGGAGTAGATTCAAGTGTTACAGCATATTTGTTAAAAGAGCAAGGGTATGAAGTAATTGGCCTTTTTATGAAAAATTGGCATGATGATTCTGTAACAATTTCTAATGATTGCCCATGGTTAGATGATAGTAATGATGCTATGCTTGTAGCAGAAAAACTAGGCATACCTTTTCAAACGGTAGATCTTTCTGTAGAGTATAAAGATAGAATTGTAGACTACATGTTTAAGGAATACGAAATGGGGCGTACACCAAACCCAGATGTATTGTGTAATCGCGAAATAAAATTTGATGTCTTTTTAAAAATTGCCTTAGATCTTGGGGCAGATTATGTTGCTACAGGACATTACTGCAGAAAAGGAGTTGTTGAAAAAGATGGTAAAGAGATTTACCAGTTAAAAGCAGGAGTAGATACTAATAAAGATCAGTCGTATTTTTTATGTCAACTGTCACAAGAGCAATTGTCTAAAGCCTTATTTCCTATAGGGGAGTTAACAAAACCAGAAGTTAGAAAAATTGCCGCTGAACAAGATTTAGTAACGGCAGATAAAAAAGATTCTCAAGGTTTATGCTTTATAGGTAAGGTGAAATTGCCAGATTTTTTACAGCAACAACTACAACCGAAGGAAGGTAGTATTGTTGAGATTTCAGCAACACACCCTGTATATCATAAAAGTATACCAAAGTTTGTTGATAAAGAATCAGAATTGTCCTATCTGTCACAGAAATCAACGTATAAAAGTACAGATGGAAAGGTTGTAGGAACACATCAAGGTGCACATTATTTTACAAAAGGGCAACGTAAAGGTTTAGCGGTAGGAGGAACACCATTACCTTTATTTGTTATTGATACCGATGTTAAAGAGAATATTATATATACAGGGCAAGGAGGAAATCACCCAGGTTTATTTAGAAAGGCCTTATTCGTTAATAATTCCGAAATCCACTGGATTAGAACAGATATGGCACTTGCTAACGGTGAAAGCCTAGAAGTTAATGCACGAATTAGATACCGTCAACCATTACAAAATGCTACATTGTATAAATTTGAAAGTGGTTTGTATGTAGAGTTTGATGAGCCGCAAAGTGCTATTACTGAAGGGCAATTTGCTGCATTTTATATCAATGATGAATTGGTAGGTTCAGGAGTAATTTCGTAAATTGTGCAGTATTGATAGATAAATTTTTTGAATATGAATAAAATGGTACTATTCATACTATGTTTTTTTACTTGCATAACTTTTGCGCAAGAACACGCATGGGTGTATTTAAATAGTAAAGAGGACATAGCCAATTATATGGCTAACCCATTAACGATGTTAACTCAAAAAGCACTTGATAGACGAGCTAATCAAGGAATAAGTCTTGATTATACAGATGTTCCAGTAACACCAAGTTATATTTCCGATATTTCGAATGCAACAGGAATTGCGTATATAGGGGCGTCTAAGTGGTTAAACGCAATACACGTTATAGGAAGTCAGGCTGACATAGAAGCTTTATCAACTACATTTTCTTATGTAAGTGGTATTGAGTTTGCTAATGATGCCTTAAACATTACTGGAGGTGTGTCAGTTGAAGAAAATACGCTTCGAGTTAGGAAAGATAAATTTGAATCTAGGAATCAAGCGTTTACAACCTATGATTACGGGCAGGCTCAAAATCAAATGCAGATGTTTAACGCACATAAGCTACATGAGCAAAATTTTACTGGTGCTGGTATGACAATTGCAGTAATTGATGCGGGATTTCCTAATGTAGATACCAATCCAGGATTTGATAAAATACGAACTAACGGACAAATTCTTGGAGGATATGATTTTGTAAATGACTCAAGTAATTTTTACACAGGACATTCTCATGGTTCAAATGTACTGTCATTTATGGCGGGGTATTATGATGGCGCAACCAAATACGTTGGGTCAGCTCCAGATGCTAATTATTACTTGTACATTTCTGAAGATGCTACCCCAGAAACTCCTGCCGAAGAAACCTATTGGGTCATGGCTGCAGAACAAGCAGATTATGTAGGCGTAGATTTAATAAATACATCTTTAGGGTATTCAGAGTTTGATGAACCAAAGTACAATTATGATTATACTACTGATTTAGATGGTGCCACGGCATTTATAACTAGAGGAGCTGAAATAGCCTTTACTAAAGGTATGGTGTTAGTAAATTCAGCAGGAAACTCTGGTAATGATACATCATGGGACAGAAGAATTCTAGTGCCTTCCGATGGACCTAATGTGTTAACCGTTGGCGCAGTAAACGCTTCAGAAAACTATGCTTCTTTTAGTTCAAGAGGGCCAACATCTGATAACAGAATTAAACCAGATGTTAGTGTGCAAGGGCAAGGTGCATATTACATTACCACATCAGGAAATGTGTCGTCTGGAAATGGAACCTCTTACTCGTCGCCCTTACTGGCTGGAGGTGTAGCTTGTTTATGGCAAGCATTACCTAATGCAACTAATGCAGAAATTATTCAATATGTAAAAGAGTCTGCATCTATATATACAACACCAAATTACACTTTAGGGTATGGAATACCAAATTTAGAATTGGCACAAACACTTAATGTTAACACTAATGTGCTTCAAGATGGGGTGTCTGTGTATCCAAACCCTACGACTAAATATATACACGTAAAGCTTCCAAATCATATAGCGCAAGTGAATGTTGTAATATTAGATGTATTAGGTAAAAAAGTGTTTCAAAAGAAAATTAGTAGCGCACAAAATAGAATAGATGTGAGTAATTTATCTAATGGCGTGTATTTTGCTAAAATCATGCTTAAACATGAAGCTAAAACGTTCAAAATTATAAAAGAGTAAATAGGTGTTAACCTTTCATTATCATGAACCTTTCTGTATCTTGCAGAAAGGTTTTTATTTTTAAAATTATGACAAACAAAATTTGTAATCTATTTAATATAAAATACCCAGTTATACAAGCTGGGATGATATGGAACTCTGGCTGGAAGCTAGCTTCTGCTGTAAGTAATGCAGGAGGATTGGGGTTAATTGGTGCAGGGTCAATGTATCCTGATGTGTTGCGTGAACACATCCAAAAATGTAAACAAGCAACATCAAAACCATTTGGGGTAAATGTGCCAATGCTGTACCCTAACATCACAGAAATAATGGATATTATTATTGAGGAAGGGGTAAAAATTGTTTTTACCTCTGCTGGTAATCCAAAAACATGGACATCCTGGTTAAAAGAACGAGGTGTAACAGTTGTGCATGTAGTTAGTAACGTGAAATTTGCCCTAAAAGCAGAAGCAGCAGGTGTAGATGCTATTGTAGCTGAAGGTTTTGAAGCTGGAGGGCATAACGGAAGAGAAGAAACTACAACGTTAACTCTTATACCAATGGTTAAAGAAGTCATTAAAATACCACTTATTGCTGCTGGAGGAATAGCTACAGGGAGAGGAATGTTGGCAACGATGGTTTTAGGTGCAGATGGGGTTCAAGTTGGTAGTAGATTCGTCGCAAGTGAAGAGTCTTCTGCGCATCAGAACTTTAAAGATGTAGTTGTAAAAGCTCAAGATGGTGATACACAATTGACATTGAAAGAATTGGCGCCGGTACGCTTAATAAAAAATAAATTTTTTAACGATGTTCAGGAATTGTATAAAACAGCCCCAAACGCAGAACAACTTAAGGAGCTTTTAGGAAGGGCTCGTGCCAAACGCGGTATGTTTGAGGGAGATTTGGAAGAGGGTGAACTTGAAATAGGGCAAATTGCTGGGCTAATTCATGACATTAAACCAGCAGCTACTATTTTGAATGAAATTATAACTGAATATGACACAGTTAAAAAAGAAATAGCTGCTTGTTAAACTAAAAAGAGCTGTTGCAATTGCAACAGCTCTTTTTAGTTTATATCATTGTATTGATATGATTACCAATCATCATTTTTGGTAGGGTCGTTTTGTACAGCTTTGATTTTTTTAGTTAACTCATCAATTAAAATCAACATTTTTTTATGCGTATCTTTCTTTAAAACTGTCCACCCGCGGATAGAAATTTTTGTAAAGGTGCAATCTGGTTCTGCATCTTCAAGAGCACCAGCATCTTCTGGACTTCCAGTATGTTCAAAGTTTGTAAATATGTAACGGTACTTTCCTTCTTTAGCACCCAATTGGAATTTAAAATTGGCAGTTCCTTTAGTTTTTTCAGAACTTTTGTTGACTGGGTATTCAATTTCTGTTGATGCTTTAAACGTAATTTTTTTACCAGGGACATCTTCATCTACGCTGTAATTTTTTTCTGCCCCCCATTCTTTTGCTACGTCGTATAATTGTTGTGCAGTCATTCCACTGGCATCAACGGTTTTCATGAATGTGATTTTACCAGATTTGGCATCAACAGGTAAATCTTGTGCATTACTAGTTGTTAGTGTTGCTATAAAAAGTAATGTAAATGCTATTTTTCGCATGATTCTATAATTTATTTTTTTGTCAATATACAAACAAAATATAAATGATAATAATCCGTTTATGTATTGCTGAACAGTTATGTTAAAAAAGACTATTTTTACGATTGGATATAATTAGTTTTCATTGATAGAAATTAAAAGATATACTGTAGCTGATAAGCTGAGTTGGAATGCATTTATTGCCTCTGCAAAAAACGCTACTTTTTTGTTTGATCGGAATTTTATGGATTACCATAACGACCGATTTGAAGATTATTCTTTGCTATGTTTTAATGAAGATAAGCTTGTTGCCGTACTGCCAGCTAATGTAGTCGGTAATCATGTTTTTTCTCACCAAGGCCTGACATATGGAGGAATTGTTTTTCAGCAAGACACAAAACTATTTGATGCTTTTGAAATTTATAAAGCCATATTGATGTATTTGCATCAGAATAATATTGAAAAATTAGATGTTAAAGTTATACCAACGTTCTATAATCTGTTACCTTCTGATGAATTAGAATACTTTATGTTTTTATCTGACGCTACACTATTAAAGCGTGATGTTTTAATGGTAATTGATTATAAAAACAAATTAAAATTCAAGAAGAATAGACGAGAAGGCATAAATAAAGCAAAAAGAGCAGGATTAACATTAAAGGTAGATGCAAATTATGAGGGGTTCTGGAATGAAATTTTAGTTCCTAATTTGAATAATAAGCACCAAGTTAATCCCGTACATAGCTTAGAAGAAATTAAATTATTAGCGAGTAATTTTCCTGAAAACATCAAACAAGTAAATGTGTATAAAGGCGAAAAGTTGGTGGCAGGTTCTACAGTGTTTTTAACTAAAACTACCATTCATCCACAGTATGTTTCTGGTAACTCGGATAAAAATAAGTACGGTAGTTTAGATGTGTTATATGACTATATTATAAATCATTTTAAAACCGATAAACATTATTTTGATTTCAATATTTCAAGTGAAAAAAATGGCGCAATTATTAACAAGGGATTAATCTTTTGGAAAGAAGGTTGTGGAGCAAGGAGTGTTGTAGCCAATAATTATCAGGTTTCAACTGAGGTTAGTAAATCATTAAAATTAGAGCTGAAATGATACCGTTTTTAGATGTTCAAAAAATAAACGCACGATTTGAAGCTGAATTTAAAACGGCATTTTCAGATTTTTTAGAAATTGGACAGTGTGTTTTAGGGAATCAGGTGTTGAATTTTGAATCTGATTTTGCAGCATATTGCGGTACTAAACATAGCATAGGTGTTGCCAGTGGTTTATCTGCCATTGAGTTGATTTTTAAAAGCTATATAGAATTAGGTAAGCTCAAAAAAGGTGATGAAGTTATAGTCCCTGCTAATACGTACATAGCTTCAATATTAGGCGTTATAAACGCCGGACTAAAACCTGTTTTGGTTGATGTTTCTGAAGGAATGTATAATCTAACAGCATCAGAAATTGAACAGCATGTCACTTCACAAACAAAAGTCATACTTGTAGTGCATCTTTATGGTGAGCTTGTAGAAATGAAAAAGATAAATTCATTAGCTAAGCAGAATCAGCTTTTAGTTGTAGAAGATGCTGCACAGGCCCATGGCGCTTTATCGTTTGAAGATAGGCGAGCAGGCAATTTATCTGATGCCGCTGCATTTAGTTTTTATCCGAGTAAAAATCTTGGGGCATTAGGAGATGGAGGCGCAGTAACAACAAACAATGATGAACTTGATAAGATGGTTCGTAAACTTAGAAATTATGGAACATCATCAAAATATGTGAATGAAGTAAAGGGAGGAAATTCTAGATTAGACGAATTACAAGCGACTTTTTTATCGACCAAACTTAAAGTCTTGGATGCCGATAACTCACATAGAAGAAAGATAGCCAATTACTATTTACAGCATATTAAAAACGATAAAATTACACTGCCAAATTATAATGGTGAACAAAACCATGTGTTTCATTTGTTTGTAGTTAGATGTAAACAAAGGGATGAGCTACAGCAGTACCTTCTTGAAAATAATATTCAAACAGTAATACATTACCCGATACCACCACATAAACAAAAAGCTTTGAAAGAGTATAATCAAAAAAGTTTTCCAGAAACAGAAGTATTGCATAACCAAGTATTAAGCTTGCCAATTAGCCCTGTACAAACATTAAATCAAACCGCACATATTGTATCAATATTAAACCAATTTTAATTGAAGTTACCTGCATTCATAAAAGATAATTTACTATTAAAGATTACGTCTTTAAATTCTAGTGGAATAGCGGTTAAAACTATTTTGGGCTTAGTGTCACAACGTATAGTTGCAGAAAAATTAGGCCCTGCGGGTGTAGCATTTATTGGAGATTTGAGGAATATGATTCCAATGATTCAGTCTTTTTCTACATTAGGAATGTTTAATGGTATTGTGAAATATGTTGCTGAACATAAAGAAAATAAAGACGAGTTGTTGAAGTTATTTTCTACCACATTTGTGTTTTTATTAGGTTTAAGTATTCTTTCATTTTGCATATTGTTTTTTGGAGCAGCATATTGGAATGAGCTTTTATTTTCTTCTTCTCACGATTTTGAATTCGTGTTTAAAGTTTTGGCTTTTGCAGTGCCTTTCATAGCCATGAATCGGATAGTAAATGGCGTAATCAACGGCTTATCTGCATATAAGAATTTTGTAAAAATTGAATTAATAAGCTATGCTCTGGGTGTTGTAGTGTTACTGTCACTGTTGTATTTAAAACAATTAGAAGGAGCACTATTTGCCATTGCAATTTTTCCCATCATACAGTTTATAATTTTATGTTATGTGTTTTCCAAAACCTTATTGGAATATTTAGATTATAAAAACATCAGTTTTAACATTCCTTATAAAAATAAATTATTGGGGTTTACCATCATGTCGTTTGTAGCAACATTACTTGGTAACTATGTGGAAATTGATTTACGCGGACATTTAAAACATAAGATTAGCGAAACCGATGCAGGGTTTTGGACATCCATGACTAATTTATCACGTCAGTATTTAATGTTTTCTTCTGCAATACTCACTCTATATGTCATTCCTAAATTTTCTAAAATTACGAATAGTGTTGACTTTAGACGAGAAGTGTTAACTATATATAAAACGCTTTTGCCGTTATTTGCTTTGGGAATGCTACTGGTATTTGTGTTTAAAAAATGGATTGTTTTAATTACGCATGGAGAACATTTTTTAGGAATGACACCATTGTTTAAATGGCAATTGTTAGGTGACTTTGTAAAAATAGCGTCTATTATTATCGCTCATCAATTTTTAGCAAAGAAAATGGTAAAACAGTTTATAGCAACAGAACTAATGTCATTAGTTTTATTCTATGTGTTTTCAGTATTTTTTATAGAAACATTAGGTGCAGAAGGTATAGTTTTGGCGCACTTGTTAAGGTATGTTGTGTATTTTATTGTTGTAGTATTTTTGCTAAAAAAGCACTTGTTTGGCAATCATGAAATACGAAACTAAGTATTTAACCATTTGTTCAAATAACACTTGGCCGACTGTATGTAATGGTGTTCGTTTTCAACAAATTCTCTGGCGTTTTTTGAAATTTCAATAATTTTTTTCGGATTTAATATCAGCCACTCTAGCTTCTCAGCAATGTCTTTTGCATTTGGTAAGGCGTTAATAGCTACGGTGTTTTCTTTGAGATTATACCATTTGAGCCATTCATTTTCGGCGCCTGTGAATACCACTTTTCCTTTAGCCATAGCTTCTAAAGCATTAAAACCTTGATCATAGGCGTAAACCTGATCTAGTAATATATGAGCTTTGTTATACGAGTTAATGTATTCTTTATATGGCAAACTTCGTACGGTAATTATTTCAACTTTATCGTTATGTTTTATGGAGATGATATTTAATGCTTCTTCAAAAATATCGTTTCCTTTTTTATAATAATTATCAGAATTTATTCCGTGAAAAATAACAATTTTAGGTTCAATATTTGGTAGCTGATAATTTAACTCTTCAAGGTTGATAGGGTTAGGTATCATACCTAAATATTTTGGATGATTATGAAGAGGAAAATGATAATCAAGATCAGACGCTATTACGCCATTAATGTGTTTGTACAAGTGTTCATGTAAGGCTTTAAACTCAGGTTTTAAATATTTGTATGAATATGAAAAATGCTCTTTGGGTACTTTTTTCTCAAAATAAGGCGATAGTATTGAATACCTTGGCAGCTGTTTATTAGCGTAATTGATACTAATATAATCATCACCACAAGATAAAAGGTAAAGATTTTTATTATTAGCATTAATCAAATCAAATATACGTTGCTCAATTTTTGCTGAACATTGAAAGGGAGTTTCGTTTATAAACTGTACAATGTCATAACCTGTAAGTTGAGGTTGTATTTTTTTTATTTGACGCCATACACTTATCGAATACAAGTCAGTTTTAAAGAGTTTGTAAACTGCTTTTCTAAATAAGTTTAAGACTTTGTAGTGCTCAAAATAATTGTATATTTCTATATCTACATCAACCTTTTTAAATCCGTCATTTAGGCCAACAACAACAGCATCATGACCTAATTCAATTAGGCCATTTTTTAAAAATCGATGGAGGCTATTGTATTCACCTATTAATAGAATTTTCATTAACAGAAAAAGGTTACTTTTGTTATGATGGTATCAAAAATAAACTTTCAGATTTTAATTGCGACAATGAATAGAGAAAATTTAGAGTTTCTTTATAAAATGTTTCCTTGTCACAATATTGAAAATTTAGATATTATAATTGTTAATCAAACTGACAAAGCTCATATATTAACGTCAAATATATCCACGGTAAAGGTGGTGAACTCATTTGAAAAAGGCCTGTCTAAAAGCAGAAATTTAGCCTTGAGTATTGCTCAAGCCAATTGGTGTTTGATTGCAGATGATGATTTAGTATATGTTGAAGGTTTTGAACAGGTAATTGCTGAAGGTATTGAAAAGTATACACAATCTGGGGTTATAGTTTTTAAGTCATTAGTACAAAAGAGTATGCCTAGGAGATTGTTTCCAAAAACGTCAAAACAACAATTAACAGTATTTGAAAAATTTGATGTGACGTCTTTCGAAATGTTATTGAATAGAACTACAAAAAAGAATCTGTTATTTAATGAAAATTTTGGTTTAGGGTCAAATGAGTTTTTGTTTGGAGAGGAAGTACTGTTGCTACATGATTATATAAAACACCAGATGAAAGTGTCATACTATAATAAAGCTATTGTTTACCATCCCATAGAAAATACAGGTACATTGTATAACCATGATTTACGATATTATACTAAAGGCGGTATTTTAAAATATATTTACCCTAAAACAACCAAATTATGGCTATTGATACAGTTGTTTTTTGATGTTAAACAGAAGAAAATACAGTTTTCATCAATTTATAAAAGCTATTATGACGGCATTAGAGGTGCTAAAAAACTAAACGAGATATTAAAAAATGCAACACACTAAAGTTACTGATAATACAATATTAGAAATTCCAAAAATTGCTGATCCTAGAGGTAATTTGTCAGTCATAGAAAAAGACGTGATTCCTTTTAAAATGAAACGTATTTATTATTTGTATGACGTTCCAAGTGATTCGTTTAGAGGAGGACACGCTCATAAAAAACTATATCAGTTTTTAATAGCCATTAGTGGTAGTTTTGATGTGACATTGAATGATGGTCAGGACACGCGTGTGATAACTTTAAACAAACCAAATAAAGGACTGCTGCTAGTGCCTGGGACTTGGCGAGAGTTAAATAATTTTTCTTCAGGAGCTGTTTGCTTGGTTATTGCTTCAGATGTGTTTATAGAAGAAGATTATATAAGAGATTTTAATTTATTTGAAGCGTATAAAAACACGTTGCTTTAATTGTTTGCCCAACTGTTTTATATGCCAAAGTGCAACTAATACTTGTTGAGGTAGTTTCAGTAAAATTTGATCCTTCAAAGCTATTGTAGCATAGTCGAGGTCTTTAGTGTAATAGTTAAACAATGAGTTATTACCCGACATTTTATGGCGTATAGCATATTCAATGCGATACATATCATTAAACTTCTTTAGAGAACTGTTATGTTGTTCATGCTCTTTAAATAGCTCAAAAGTCATATGTTTTCTTTTTGAAGCAGCTATTTTTGAAATTCTATTAACGGCATCCACGTTGTAAATAGCCGTTTGTTTTTTGGTAAACGCTACAGGTTTACTTAAAGCTATTCTGCTCCAATACTCAGTGTCTTCACCAGCGCCAAGTGTAATAGACTCATTGAAAAACCCAACCTCAGAATTGATGGTTCTAGGTATGGCTACAGCAGAAGTCCATGCAATTCGGTATAACATGCTGGCTTTGAAGAAATCAGAAACTATTCCTTGCCAAATTTGGTCTGTTGGTAAAGTAGGGAATATAGGGGCAACACTATATGAATTACCGTAATCAAAACTATAATTAGTACAATATAAGCCACAGTCTGGATATTGTGTAATTAACTGGTTTAGGTTGTGTAAGTGATTAGGTAGCCAAACATCATCGGCGTCAAGAAATGCGAAAAAATCACCTTTGGCTTGCCGCATTGCAAAGTTTCTAGTTTGCGAAACACCTTCGTTTTTTTTGTCAAATACTCGTAGTCTTTGATCTGTAATTCTGTTCGTTTCTTCTAAACTGTTATCGGTAGATCCGTCATTTACAACTATAATTTCAAAATCACTATACGATTGTTGACAAACACATATTAACGTATTGTATATATGTTGTGCTTTATTGTATAGCGGAATGATGACGGAAAATTTAGGCATATATTATTGTGTTAATCGGCAAAAATAACCCAATCGGTATAAATCTAAATAATAAAGTTTGGGTTTTGATTGTAGCAAATTGTTTTTAAGTCTGTTTTTAAAAATAGAATAAAAGCAATTATATGCCCAAATCAATTTATATTTTTTTAGCTTATAATACGTTTTTAGTAATCCATTATCATGAGAAGATGTAAAATACTTCCCCTTGTATAATTCATAAATGGTCTCTGTAGCTAATTCTTGTTTTTTTAAAAAACTACTATTGTCTTCTAATCCTAAATGATAAACCTTATTGTTTATATGTTTAATACTAGAGTTGGTAGCTTTTAGTTGGGCAGAAAAAAAATTGTCATACCCATACCAATTGTGTAAAATAGATTTGTTTATTGAGGTAAACAAGCCTTTTTTGATGAGTAAATTGCCTGATGCAATACTTTTATACGGAGTCAGTTTTCGTTTGTTTAAAGGGATGTCTTCTCTTTGGTGGCCGTATAACCACCTAAAGTAATATGTTTTTTCTGGTGGCTTTGAACTGTAACTTAATCCTCCATAAACGCATTCTTGTTTTTCTGAAAGAAAACTAATATATGTGGCTAAAAATGTTGGTAATACAGGTATGACATCAGCATCTAAAAACAAGAGCCAATTAAATTGTGCAGAATCTGAAAGTAACTGACGCGTTTTTGTTCGACCAATATTAGTAGCGTTTTTTAAATAAGTGAGGTTATGAGTAGTTAAAAACTGATAATTTATAGCTTGTAGTTGTTGATCTGTAGACGCATCATCACAGCAAATAATTTCGACATCTATATCAACCTTTTCAATTTGTGTTTGAAGAGTTTCAATTAACGAAGTAACATTATAATTGTATATAGGAATCAGTATAGATAGCATGTAAATATTTTACACTATAAAGATGCGAAAATATTGAGTAGAAATCAATTTTCCTGAAATAAAACGTATTTTTGAAGGAAATTAATTGAAACGATGACTCGGTTAGATTTTGCGAATTTAATTTTAGATAAAATAGACACACATAAAGATGAGTTGTCTGCGGCATTTTCTGCGTCTAAATCATCAATTTCTTATTTTGTACTTGATGATCTATTGCCTCTTAATTTAGCTGAGCAGATACACCAAGTGTTCCCGAAACCATCAGAAATGGTTTTAAAAAAAAGTTTAAAAGAGCAGAAATATGTTTCTGCACAGATGAACTTGCACCATCCACTACTTGAAGAGTTGTTATTTGCGTTTCAAGACCCTAGAATTATCAAGCTCATACAATCAATATGTAATATAAATGAAGCTGTTTTTGCAGATGAACAGTTGTATGCTGGCGGAGTGTCATTAATGGCTAAAAACTGTTTTTTAAATCCGCATTTAGATAATTCACATGATAATGAACGTCAGCGTTGGCGAGTTTTGAACTTGTTATATTATACCACGCCAGGATGGGAGAAAAGTTATGGAGGGAATTTGGAATTGTGGCCTAATGGTGTACACGGGCAACCTCTTGAATTGCTAAGTAAGTACAACAGGTTGGTAGTTATGGCCACTCATGATGCGTCATGGCATTCAGTCAATGAAGTATTGGCAGATCAACAACGCCAATGCATATCTAATTACTATTTTTCACCAAAACCATTGCAAAACCATGAGGATTTTCATGTAACGTTATTTAGAGGGCGTCCTAATCAGAAGTTGCGTAATGCATTATTAAATATTGATGGCAAATTGCGTATGGGAATTAGAAAATTGTTTAAAAAAGGTATTCGTCAAAATCCGCACATTTATAAAAAATGATGGCAAAGGTTTTAATTATTGTTCCTTGTTATAATGAAGGTGAAACCATATGTAATACGTTACTTGAGCTTAAAGCTAATTTAAAAGCAGGAGCTACAGTTGTATATGACGTTTTAGTTATTAATGACTGTTCTACAGATAATTCTTTGGTTGAAATACAGAAGTCAAAAACTGAAGTGATTAATTTGCCGTTGAATTTAGGAATAGGTGGCGCAATGCAAACTGGTTTCGAGTATGCGAAACGACATAAGTATGATATTGCCATTCAATTTGATGGCGATGGGCAACATGATTCAAGTTTTATTCCAGATTTACTGCAACCGATAAAAGAGGAGAGAGCCCAAGTTGTTATTGGGTCACGATTTATCAATAAAGAAGGCTTTCAATCTAATTATTTAAGGCGACTAGGGATTAAGTATTTTTCATATTTAAATGCCTTATTGGTAGGCGTGAAAATTTTAGATGTCACATCAGGTTTTAGAGCGTTAAATGTAGATGCTATACAAACAGTTTGTGATTATTACCCTGAGAATTATCCTGAACCAGAATCTATAATACTATTTAAAAAAGACCAACTTAATGTGGTTGAAGTCCCAGTTTTAATGCGTTCAAGACAAGGAGGAAAGTCGTCTATTAACGGATTTGATACATTCTTTTATATGTTTAAAGTTACAATCTCTTCTATATTATTGTATATTCGAATGAAACTATCTAAACAGTTATGATAAGATTATTTAGTATATCCGTAGCTATTTCACTATTACTTTTAGTGTTTTATTTGATTTATAAAAAACGTTTGAAAGAGCAATATGCTTTACTCTGGATAGTGTTATCATTAGGAATTTTATTCTTTTCTCTATTTCGTGATACGTTGGCGCAATTAGCTGATTTTTTTGGTGTGTACTATGCGCCGTCACTACTGTTTATGTTTTCATTTTTAATCTTCTTATTAATATTAATTCAGTTGTCAACAGTGATTTCAAAATTAAAAGATGATGTCAAAAAGTTGACCCAAGAAATTGGTTTGTTGAAAAATGAAAAAGCACATGGGGAAGATTAAAAAACATGCGATACAATATGTTTTTATCATTTTAAGTATAACGTCACTACTTTTTGTTGGTGTCAAAGGACCTTTACTTTATAATGATTCTAATGCCTATTTTGGTATGTGGCCTTACGTGTCAGCTGGTTACCCGTTTTTTCTAAGAAGTTTACATGTTGTATTTGGAGATATGTATCCAATGGCGGCTGTTACATTGCAATATATTGCAGTAATAGTGTCTATATATGTATTTGTAACAAAGTTTCTAACCTTGTTTAAACTCCAAACATATCAATACATTCTAATATTATTATTACTGTTTTATCCTGTGTTTGATAGTAATGTTTATATGATTACTAACATTTCTACAGAAGGACTGTGTTTCGCTTTGTTCTTACAAGTCATTCATTTGAGTTATAGAGTTCTATTTCTGCATGACGTAAAGCTATTGTTATTGTTATGGTTGTTCATGATAGTTTTAGTGAGTATCAGAGGGCAGTTTCAATTTTTAGTGCCAGTATTCATAGCAATAGAATTGGTGAGGTTTTTTATGACTAAAAAATGGTCGTTCAAACATTTAATAGTACTATTTACCATTCCATTAGCTGTATTTGTAGTTGATAATGTCTATCACAAATTGATACAAAAACAATATTTCTCAACGCCATTTGTTTGGACGGCTTTTGTGACTTCAATATTATTTGTGGCTGATGATGCCGATGTAGAGTTTTTAGATACAGAAAACCAAAAAGAGGTATTTAAACTGGTTAAGGCTAAGTTTAAAGAGAAGGGAGTTGATAATAAGTCACATAAATATTATGAAGAGCCTATAGATTACAACTACTTTTTTTATCATTATGAGTTGCCAACCCTATGTAATCAAACAGTACAACAAGATGTTTTAAATTATTATTTAGAAGGCCAGCCTCGTGATACAGAACATATAGTTGCTGCATATTTAAAGTTAGAGCGCACTCATAAAGAGCTGTTTTTTCAACTGTTTCCTCATGTATTTCAAAAATGGAGTGCTCTGACTTTTCAGAACTTTAAAACAGGAATCGGAGGTGTGTCAATAGCAATAGCGTATATATTTGCATTGGTGATTTTACTGATGTATTACGCTAAAACACACCAAACCTTACTACTTTGGATGAGTTGTTTGCTTGTTGTGTTGCTATTAAATAGAGTAGTGGTGAGTGTATCTGTACACGGTTTAACACGATATTTTTTCTATACAGATTGGATTACAGTTTTTCTACTATTCTTAGGCGTAAATATGTATAGACAAAAGCTTAATGCTTCTGAGCAATAAACAATTCGAATAACTTTACTGGAGGATATAGCGTCTTTAATGTTGAGACATTAAGAAATTTTTGAAATGCAGTTTTTATATGTGAGATGTTAGACACATGGTAATCTCCTGTAAACTTGTTGCCAGCAAATTGTCGTCCTATTTTATAAAAAATATTTTCAGTAGGCCCCGAAACTATTATGACTCCTTCTGGTGAAAGTAAATCAGAAAATAGGTGTATATAATCATCAAGATTGTCAATATGTTCTAAAACATCTAAAGCATAAATGATGTCAAACTGTTGATGTTTTAAAGTGCCAGATATAATATCACCTTCAATAAAAGTAATGTTAGAAGGGAACTCTATTTTGTCTTGAACGAGTTTTAATGGCGAAAATTCAATATCACAAGCTGTTACACTATGACCTTCTTGGGCGAGTAAATGAGATAAAACTCCTGAGCCACAACCAAAGTCTAAGATGTTTTTTGGTGTGCTATTTTTTTGAGCATATTGGTAGGCGAGTTGTATTCTTTTCCAGAATAAAAAATCAATTAAAATGTTTTTATGCGCATATGCAGGAAGTGCAGCTTCATCAATTAAATCACTGTCAGATTCAGTAATAATGGTGTTAAAAGCGTCTTTAAACCGATGCTTGGTTTGCTTAAAAGTATGCATTAACAATAATGTTACGAATTAGTTTTCTTTTGCACCACTTCAAAAATTTTATTGTCTTGAAGTTTCAGTGTTTTTGATGGATACTTTAAAATTAATGCATAGTCATGAGTAGCCATAAGAATAGTATTACCATTTTGATTAATCTCTCTTAAAATAGCCATGACTTCAATACTCGTTTGCGGGTCTAAATTACCTGTAGGCTCATCAGCAATAATCAACTCTGGGTTGTTTAATAAAGCTCTGGCAATTGCAACACGTTGTTGCTCCCCTCCAGAAATTTGATGTGGATATTTAAAGCCTTTATTTTCCATACCTACTTTAGTAAGTACGCTAGTGATCTGATTTTTGATTTCGGTTTTATTCTTCCAGCCTGTAGCTTTAAGTACAAATTCTAAGTTGTCAGAAATTGTACGATCACTTAATAATTTAAAGTCCTGAAATACCACTCCTAGTTTACGCCTTAAAAAAGGAATCTCTTTTTCTTTTAAAGACGATAAATCATGACCAACAATAGACCCGTCTCCTTTTTGCAGAGGCAAATCGGCGTATAAGGTTTTCATAAAACTACTTTTTCCAGATCCTGTTTTTCCTATTAGGTAAATAAATTCTCCTTTGTTAATTTTTAAATTAACATTTGAAAGTACCAAGTTGTCTTTTTGAAAAATGGAAGCTTCTTTTAACTCTAAAACAGTATCTGACATAAAAAATAATTATAATGGTAAATGTAATAACTATAACTAACAATGTAAAACATAAGTCCTAAGATTTTTTTACAATCACCCGGTTGCTTTTTAAGTAATGTTAGTTGATAAAGTATTTGATAACTCGGTATAATTTACTTGAAAAATGTTCGTTAATGACTATAGCATATTGTAATTTTACCTTGTAATTACGGCAAATAAACAGAATATAACTATTATGGGAAAACGGCATATATTTAGCATACTATTCATCTTTTTGATAGGTCATTCTTTAACCGCTCAACAGTCTAAAATATACACACATACAGATGCTGCATACCACAAAGCACTGTCTTTATACAATGCTCAACAGTATATTGCTTCACAAGTTCTTTTTCAACAGATACAGAATGAAGAAAATGATGAGCATATTAAAGGGGAGTGTGCCTATTATATAGCCAATTGCGCAGTGCGATTAAACCTGCAAAATGCAGATGCTTTAGTTGAAAATTTTGTTGAAAATTATCCAACAAGCACTAAACACAATCAGGCTTTTAATGATGTTGGCGACTATTATTTTAGAAATAGCAAATATGCTTATGCGCTTAAATGGTATTCTAAAGTTGACGAATCAGATTTAGGAAAACAGCAACAGGAAGATTTTTATTTTAGGAAGGCTTATGTGTTGTTTCATACAAACCAAAAAAAGCAGTCAAAACGCTATTTTAATAAAGTTGAACATTCCAAAAAGCATGGGGGTCAAGCTAAATATTATCTCGGGTTTTTAGCATATCAAGGTGATGATTATAAGGAAGCATCCTCGTATTTTGATCAAGTAAAAGACCAAGAAAAATATCAGGAGAAAATGGGGTATTTTCAGGCTGATATGAATTTTAAGTTAGGAAATTTTGAAAAAGCTATAGATTTAGCTAGTCAACGCTTACCCTTAGCGTCTGAAGAAGAAGAACGGTCTCAGTTAAATAAAATTATCGGAGAAAGTTTTTTCAATTTAAAGAACTATGATAAAGCATTACCGCATTTAAATGATTATAAAGGACTTAATGGAAAGTGGTCAAATACCGACCATTACCAGTTAGGGTATGTGTATTTTAAACGTCATGAATTTGAAGCTGCAATATCAGAATTTAATAAAATAATTGATGGCGATAACTATGTAGCTCAAAATGCCTATTACCATTTGGCGCAATGCTATTTGAATACGGATAAAAAATCAGAAGCCTTACATGCGTTTAAAAATGCATCAGAAATGCAGTTTGATGCAAAAATTACTGAAGATGCTTATTTAAATTATGCAAAGTTGAGCTATGCTATAGGAAATTCATACCAATCAGTTCCTGAAGTGTTAATGAGTTTTATAAAAGCGTACCCGAATTCTGCAGAAAACGAAACTATAGAGCAGTTATTAATAGATTCTTATATTACCTCTAAAAACTATAAAGCAGCACTTGAGTTATTAGAGCATAAAAGTGGCTATGATTATAAGGTAGCTTATCAAAAAGTGGCTTTTTATAGAGCAATTGAAATTTATAATTCAGGAGATTTTAACCAAGCTTTAGAGTTATTTAAAACAGTTATAAATGAACCTAAGACGGCAAAATTCACAACAAGAGCACTCTATTGGAAGGCAGAATGTGAGTATTTACTCAACAATTATAATGATGCTGTAATTACATATAAACAGTTTGCAATGCAAGATAGTTTAGCAACTTTTGTTGAAGCCAAAAACTTAAACTATCAGTTAGGATATGCCTATTTCAAACAAAAAGATTATCCTCAAGCCATTACACATTTTAAAAATTATACAATTTCTGAGCAAGATGATAAAGTTCGTTTGAATGATGCCTATTTACGTTTGGGCGATAGTTATTTTGTAACTGCAGATTATTGGAAAGCAATGGAAACGTATAATGTTGCAAAAACAATGAATGGTATTGATGCTGATTATGCTCATTTTCAAAAAGCCATTTCATACGGGTTTGTTGGTAAGCCTCAAGAAAAAATTGAGGATTTAAAGTTGTTTTTAACTGATTTTCCAGCATCACAATATAAAGATGATGCGTTGTATGAATTAGGTAACACCTATGTGTTGGTAAATAACACGCAACTTGCTTTACAAACTTATGATGAGCTGAATTACAAGCATCCACAGAGTTCTTATGTGTTAAATTCATTATTAAAGCAAGGGTTGGTTCATTATAATTCTGATGCTAATGAGCAAGCATTAAATAAGTTTAAACAAGTTGTCGCATCTTACCCTGGCTCTCCTGAAGCAAATCAGGCTGTAGCTACGGCCCGATTAATTTATGTTGATCTTGATAGAGTTGATGAATATGTATCTTGGGTAAAAACGTTAGATTTTGTTGAGGTAACGGATGCAGATTTAGATAACGCAACTTATGAAGCCGCAGAAAAACAATTCTTACAAGGAAATTCATCTAAAGCTATAGAAGGATTCTCAGGGTATTTAGAGCGCTTTACAAATGGAATTCATGCGTTGCAAGCGCATTTTTATTTGGGACAATTGTATTATAAAAATGATGATATCACAGCAACAATTCCGCATTATAAATATGTTGTTGCAAAGGAACGCAATGAGTTTACTGAACAGGCTTTAGTTAGATTATCAGAAGTCTATTTGAAACAAGTAAACTGGGAAGACGTAAAACCGATATTAGTTAGATTAGAAACAGAAGCTGATTATCCGCAAAACATTGTGTTTGCTCAATCCAACTTAATGAAAGTAAATTACCAGTTAGCATTGTATACAGAAGCGGTGACCTATGCTGATAAGATTTTACAGAATCCTAAAATGGAAGATGCTATAAAAAGTGATGCTCAAGTAATCATTGCGAGGTCGGCCATTAAAACTGGTAATGATGCTCAAGCCAAGGCCGCTTATGCAAAAGTACAAGAGATAGCTACTGGAGCATTGGCTGCAGAATCACTTTACTATGATGCGTTTTTTACAAATAAAAGCTCTGAATATGAGTTGTCAAATAAAAAGATACAGAATTTAACTAAAAACTATTCGGGGTATAAGTACTATGCCGCTAAGAGTTTGGTATTAATGGCAAAAAACTTCTACGAATTAGAGGACTCTTACCAAGCAACTTATATTTTAGAAAAAGTCATTGAAAACTTTTCTGATTATGAAGATGTTGTTGCCGAAGCAACTACAGAGCTGCAACACATTAAAGAAGCTGAAGCCAAGCGTAACTCGTCAATAGACATCACCCCAATTGATACAAACACCCAAGAAGATAAGTAATATGAAAGTGATTGAAATGTTCTCAAAAATATTAAGAAACTGCATATGTGCTATCCTTATGTTATTGTCTTTTCAGGTTGGATTTTCTCAAGAAGATGAAAATATAGGTACAGAAGTCATTAATGTAGTTAAGCCATATACACCAACCATATCTGATGCTTTTAAAGTGAAAGAAAATCCAGAGGTTAATGATGATGTAGATTTAAAAAAGAAAGATGTTAACTACACCACACTATCGGTGCCTGTAGCGTCTACATTTACACCTTCTAAAGGCAAAGCTGCTGTAGTAGAAAAGCAAGCGCCTCAAAAGCTATATAATAATTTCGCCTCGTTAGCAGTAGGGAATTATTTGAATGTATTAGCAGAGCTATACGCTACAATACCATTAAACAGATCGGATAATTTTACGGTGGGCTTAAACCATCATTCTACTCAGGGTGAAATAGAAGAGGTGCAGTTAGATGATAAGTTTTATGATACGAACTTGAATGTAATGTATTCTAAAAGTGAACGCGACGTATCTTACCAAATAGGAGGTGTGTTCAAACATCAACTGTACAATTGGTATGGTACATCATATGAATTAACAGATTTGCAACGTACTAATATAGACGCTTCTCATACGTATTTTACAGGAGGTATAGACGGAGATGTAACAATTAACAAATCGTTATTTACAGGCGGTAAAATTAAATACAGACGTTTTTGGGATACTTATGAAGCTTCTGAAAATAGAGTTGTGGTGACGCCAGAATTTGAATTTGAAGTCGCAGATTATTTAATTAATTTAAAAACTACAGTTGATTATTTAGGAGGTGAGTTTAATGCTTTAGATCCTGGACAGAAATATTCAATTTTAAATGCAGGGATTCATCCGAGTTACCAATATTTACAGGATGATTTATCAGTAAGTATTGGTGTGGAAGCAATGTTGAATGTAGATAGTGAACATAGTAATACGGAGTTTTATGTTTACCCAAAAATTACGGCATCGTATAATTTAATGAATAATACTGTTATTGCATTTGGGGGGCTTGAAGGTGGTTTGCAACAAAATTCTTATGAGCAGTTTGTAGATGAAAATAAATACCTAGCACCCAATTTGGTAATTGCACCAACTCATAATCAGTTTGATGCGTATTTAGGACTGAAGGGTAAGTTGTCAGGTGCATTTAATTATAGTATAAAAGGAAGATACTTGGTAGAAGATACCAAAGCAATGTTTACAATGAACCCTGTAAATGATGTTGATATTGTTACTGAAAATTTTGACAAAGCAAATACGTTTTCAGTAATATATGATGATGTTAATACTTTACAGTTTTCAGGTAAACTAAGCGCTCAGATTTCTAAAAATTACACTTTAGGTGTAAGTGCAACATATTCTAATTATAGCAGTGATGAGCTAGAAGAAGTTCTTAATTTACCTGAATTCAATGCGACACTTTTTGGTGATTTTAAAGTTTCTGACAAAGTGTTTGGAGGGCTTAACTTGTTTTATGTAGGCGAGCGAATAGATAAATTACAATCTACTACAGTTTTGGTAAATCCTAAAACTGTAGCATTAGAAGGTTATTTTGATGTGAATGCTCATGTTGGCTATCATATAACTAACCGATTTACGGCTTTTTTAAGAGGAAATAATCTTGCTAATCAAAGTTATCAAAGATGGCAAAGTTACCCTGTACAACAGTTACAAGTTTTAGGTGGGTTAACTTATAAGTTTGACTTTTAAAGAGTTCTTTTTTTACAGGCTATTTTCCATGTTGGATAAATAATTTTTTCATTCTTATCAACCCATTCACCAATCCAGTCATAACCTTTGTTTGAGATGTTGCTAAAGGTTAATCTGTAAAAGCCATCCATCCCATTGGGTGACTTTTGGTCTCTATATAAAACAATCTTATTTAAATCTCGATTACCTGTCCAAACGGGCAGTGTTTTTGGAGTTGATGTTGTTGAGTAGTAGTAAACTTTCCAATGCTTGTTTTTTATGTCGAATTGCCTAATGCTACCGGAATGTTTACCATCTTCTTTAATTGTCTCGTCTTGTATACCCATACCATTCATGATGTACTTAAAGGTCCATGTCATAGAGATTTCTTTAGTCCAAGAACCATCTTGGTTTCTACTTTGCGATTTACAATCACATACCCCAATAAGTTCTTTAAAATCTGATAATTCTTTTGGAGCATCTGGGTTCAGTTGTCCAAATGGATATTGAGATGATGTTGAATAATCTTGTTGAGAATATAGAGTGATTGTAAAAATCGTAAATATAATTGTCAAATATTTCATAGCGTTTTTCTTTAAAAGTAGTATGTAATTGATTGTTACAAAACTGATTTAAGAGATAATTAACATAAAAAAATTAATCTCTGAAAGCGCTAGGTAATAAGTTGGGTATCATTTTTATTAAAAGTGGTAATAACAGTGCACCACCAGGTAACATGAATACTGTAAAGGCTGGAATGCTTTTACAAATGTCAAGTAGCTGTTCTTTGACCTTTTCTTTTTCCTCCTCAGTTAATTTTCTGGAAGCAGATTCTTTTATTAAAAAGAGCAGTTCTTTACTCTCTTTAATTTCTTGTAAAAGACTCTGTTTATTTTTTTCTAATAAATCTGAAACTTCTTGCTTGGTCATTACAAATAGTAATTATTTATACAAAATAGATAATTTTTTATTAAATGATACTCAGTCTAACTTTTTTCTTTTTTAATTTTTGATTATTAACCTGTTTGATTAGTTGTGTTGTTTTAGTAGCCTTTACTGCTACAAATGCACAGTCTGGCTTAAGTTCAATAACACCAATATCTTCACGAGAAAGTTGTCCTTGCTTTATAAATAATCCTGCGATATCTCCTTTTGATATTTTATCTTTTCTTCCTCCTGAAATAAACACGGTTTTCCATTTGTCAGTAGTTGGTTGACTGTATTGTGTTAGTTCATCAGCAATATAGCTATCAATGTTTAATGCTGTGATAAAATCTGGCGCATCTTCTTTTTCCCATTGTAATACATAAGCAGTACCTTCACTATTCATACGTGCGGTTCTACCATTTCGATGTGTGAATTCTTGTGCCTTTAACGGTAAGTGATAATGTATGATAAATTTAATTTCAGGAATATCAATCCCTCTTGCTGCTAAATCAGTAGCTAATAGTAATTGGTGCGTACCATTACGAAACTTAATTAAAGCGCGTTCTCGTTCTTTTTGTTCTAGTCCGCCATAAAAACATCCATGATTAATATTATGACTTGTTAAAAAATCACTGACACGTTGTATGGTGTCTTTAAAATTACAAAAAATAATTCCTGGTTGATCTCCAAGATGGTTCAACAAGGTGACCAATGAGGGAAGCTTATCTTTTGAAGACGAGAGAATAGTTTGTATTTCTAAAGTGCTAACCCCTTCATCTAAATAATTTATGGTTATAGGATTGGTAATACCAACAAATTTAGGAATTGCAACTTCTTGAGTTGCAGAGGTTAGTATTCGTTGATTAATTTTTGGCAAGCCTTCAAGTATTTCTCTCATCTCAGTTTCAAAACCAATTTCTAGCGATTTGTCAAATTCATCCAAAATAATTGTTGAAATATGTGTTGTAGCAAATGTCTCTCGTCTTAAATGATCAGCAATTCTACCAGGTGTGCCAATTAAAATAGCAGGTGGATGTTTCAAATCTATTTTATCTTTTGAAAATGGTCTCCCTCCGTACACTACGTTAGTTTTATAACCACTTCCCATGTTTTTAGTCACGTGTTCAATTTGTATAGCCAATTCTCTTGATGGTGTAATTATTACAGCTTGTATTTCAGTACAGCTTGCATCTAACTCACTAATAAGAGGTAATAAAAAAGATAGTGTTTTACCAGAACCTGTAGGAGACAGAATCACGACATCTGTGTGTGAAGTAATTGCTAATTTTGCTTCTTCTTGCATTGAATTGAGTTTTTCAATACCAAGTTTTTGCAATATTTTTTTTTGATTTTTTATAATATCATTCATGTTGTAAAGGTACTTTAATTAACAGCTGATGGGGTCACTATTTGAAAAAATGTTAGTTTTGAATTATGTATATGAATTATGGCAAAGAAAGGAAAAATAAAAAACGGAAGGAATAAAGCAAAACACAGTAAATTACTCAATCAGAAAAAAGCTAAAATAAGAGAAGAGAAACTTTTAAATAAGCAGCGACTAAAAGCGATTGTGGGTAAGAAAAATCTGTTAGAACAACCTTGTTTTTGCGGAACGCAACACTCATATGAAACGTGTTGTTATACAATTCATAAAGATATAACAAAAGCAATTACAGCAGAACAGTTGATGCGTTCCCGATATTCAGCTTATGTGGTAGCTGATATAGATTATTTAATGAAAAGTCACCATGGTTCTACAAGGCCAATTAACGAAAGAGATGAGATTTTAAATTGGACTAAAGCTGTAGAGTGGCTACGTTTGGAGGTTTTAAACAGTTCTAATGGTCAAGATAATGATCATGAAGGTGCCGTTGAATTTAAGGCATACTTTATAGAGCAGGGTGTAGTTTCAGTTATTCATGAAAACTCAAAGTTTATTAGAGAAGATCAGAATTGGTCTTATTTGGGGGAAGTGTAATAAAAAAGCCGTATCAACAGATAAAATATCACTGACACGGCTTTCCAACGTTAGCACTCTAATTAACTTTTTTTGAAACATGATTTAACAAAATGACATTTCAAGTAACTCAAAAGTCTTTTTAATTAGCTGCTAAGTTAATGGGACACATCTATTCTTCGTACTCTTGTATCAATCTTTGATAACCTTCGTCCCATTTTGTCATATAAAGATATGATTTATTTTGTTAATAAACAAATAGTTACGTTTTTAGTAAGTAAGAATCATTGTTAAATATAGTTATGATATGTTGTGATGGTGATTTTGCGTTTTCTGTTAACCCAGATTTATGAATAATATCAATTAGATTCTGTACTTTTTTGTCTTTCCAAAAAGCTACTTTAGTATATCCAATTGCGTATATAACATCGTCTTTTTTGAAGATGTGACTATGATAGACCCATTTATTATCCCATCCTTCATTTTTTAATGTAATAGTAAATTTATCCCATAATTTTAAGGGTTTTTTATAAATGATTTTTTGTGATGCTAAAATTGGAATTATTCCTTTTTTAATTGTTTCTCTAT
This sequence comes from Flavobacteriaceae bacterium, assembly GCA_049609325.1. Lineage (GTDB taxonomy): Bacteria > Bacteroidota > Bacteroidia > Flavobacteriales > Flavobacteriaceae. The sequence goes on from JBMYYK010000008.1 coordinate 40,527, forward strand.
ATAAATTAGACTTAAAAGTGAGTTCAAACCTCAAAAAATCCATATAAGAAACATACCGTGTGTTTGACATATATCTGAATCCTTCACAGTCAAAAAATGTAACTCTACGCTTGGATGTAATCGTGGTGTTAACAGAAACCTTTTTTGAAAAATAATAAGAGGTTATAAATGTAATTGCAAGTTGAATCCAATAATAAATCATAGCTATTTACTTTTGCGGTAAAGTTTTTTTTAATGCTTTGACGTTTTTCTGGACATAACAAAGTTACTAAAAATAAAAGCTCCTTCAGTTAGTATTGAAAGAGCTTTTAAGGTAAGAGTGAGTTTTCTTTTAGAAACAATATTTGTTTTCAGCACACACTTTTTCTGCAATTTTAGTTCTCAACGCAACCACATTTGGTTGATTGATGTATTTCGTAAAACGTTTTAAGCCCATTAACATCATGCGTTGTTCATCACCTTCTGCAAAAGATACAATACCTTCTTTAGCGTTTTTAGTAATGATGTCAACAGCGTTGTATAAATACAATTGACTCATTGCAATTTGTTCAGTTTGAGACTCTTGTCCAAATCGTTTAGCGTTCTTCTCTGTTCTTAAAATTGCTGATTCGGCCATATAGATTTCAATTAAAATATTTGAAGCAGCGGTTAATAACTGTTGGTGCTTTTCTAATTCAGGTCCGAACTTTTGTATTGCAGCTCCAGCTACCATTAAGAATACTTTTTTCAATTTAGCCACAATGGCTTTTTCCTCAGAAAATAACTCAGAATAATCTGGCGTTTCAAAAGATGGTATTCCAGTTAATTCATCAGCAACAGCCATTGCAGGTGTTAATAAATCTACATGACCTTTCATGGCTTTTTTAATTAACATACCAACAGATAACATTCTGTTTATTTCGTTTGTTCCTTCGTAAATACGTGCAATACGAGCATCTCTCCAAGCAGATTCCATAGGAGTTTCTTCAGAGAATCCCATTCCTCCAAAAACTTGTATTCCTTCATCGGCACAGTTTTGAACATCTTCAGAAACGGCCACTTTTAAGATAGAACATTCAATAGCATATTCTTCAACACCTTTTAATTCGGCTTCTTGATGCGTATTTCCTGCAGCTTCACGTAATGCAATTCTGTCTTCAATATTTTTTGCAGCCCTATAACTTGCAGATTCACCTACGTAGGCATTTGTAGCCATTTCAGCTAATTTAGATTTGATAGCTCCAAATTCTGCTATAGGTGTTTTGAATTGTTTACGTTCATTGGCATAATTTATAGCTGCTGTTGTCACTCTTCGTTGAGAATCTAAACAAGCTGCGGCTAATTTGATACGTCCAACATTTAAGGCATTCATAGCAATTTTGAAGCCTTCACCACGTCCTGCTAACATATTTTCTACAGGCACTACAGTATCGTTAAAAAATACTTGACGTGTTGAAGATGCTCTAATTCCTAATTTATGCTCTTCTTCACCTAAAGTGATCCCATTTGCATTGGCAGCATCGTATTCAACAATAAATCCGGTAATGTTTTTATCATCTTCAATACGAGCGAAAACAATCATCAAATTACAGAACCCTGCATTTGAAATCCACATTTTTTGCCCGTTAATTTTATATGATTTTCCATCTTCAGATAAAACAGCTGTAGTTTTTCCTGAGTTGGCATCAGATCCAGCACCTGGTTCTGTTAAACAGTATGACCCAAACCACTCACCAGAGGCAAGTTTTGGGACATATTTTAATTTTTGTTCCTCGGTACCATAAAGTGTAATTGGCATAGTACCAATACCAGTATGCGCCCCAAAAGCCGTACTGAATGACCCTGTACCACTAGAAATATAATCACAAGTTAACATTGTAGATACAAAGCCCATTCCCATACCTCCGTATGCTTCAGGAACTGCAACACCTAAAAATCCTAACTCACCAGCTTTACGCATCACCTCTTCGGTTAATGCATAATCTTTATTTTCAAAACGCGTTCTGTGAGGAATAATTTCCCTGTCATTAAATTCCATCACCGCCTCTTTCATCATTGTTTGTTCTTCAGAGAAATCTTCTGGGGTAAAAACGTCTTCACATTTAGTTTCTTTTACTAAAAATTGACCACCTCTTAATAAGTCTTTATCTTCCATGATTGTTTTTCTTTTTGATTGATTACTTTAAAAATTCAAATACTCCTGCAGCACCTTGACCAGTACCTACACACATTGTTACCATACCATATTGCCCTTGCATGTTACGCTTACGCATTTCGTCAAATAACTGTACAGATAACTTTGCACCGGTACAACCTAATGGATGTCCTAATGCAATGGCACCTCCATTAACGTTTACGATATCTTGGTTGAGATTCAATTCTCTCATTACGGCCAATGATTGTGAAGCAAAGGCTTCATTCAATTCAATTAATCCGATGTCTTCTTGTTTTAACCCTGATTGTTTTAACACTTTTGGTATTGCGGCAACAGGTCCAATTCCCATGATGCGTGGTTCAACACCAGCAGCGGCATAATTAACCATGCGTGCAACAGGCTCAAGATTTAATTCTTTAACCATATCTTCACTCATTACCATCACAAATGCGGCACCATCACTCATTTGTGATGAGTTACCAGCAGTAACACTTCCGCCTTGAGCAAATACAGCTCGTAATTTAGCTAAGGCTTCTTTGTTTGTTCCGGCACGTGGACCTTCATCTTTAGTTACGGTATACTTTTTTGTTGCTTTTTTACCGTTTTCATCTATATAAGTTTGTTCTACATCAATAGGAACGATTTGATCTTGAAAGCGATTTTCTGCTTGTGCTTTTAAGGCTTTCATATGTGAATGGTATGCAAACTCATCTTGATCTTCACGAGATACATTGAACTGTTGAGCTACAGCTTCGGCTGTATTTCCCATTCCCCAGTAATAATCTTCATGCCCAGCGTTTATAACGTCATAATTTAACTCTGGTTTGAATCCGGTCATAGGTACAGAACTCATGCTTTCGGCACCACCTGCAATAATACAATCTGCCATTCCGGCTTGAATTTTTGCGGTTGCCATTCCGATAGTTTCTACTCCTGAAGAGCAAAAACGGTTTACAGTTACTCCAGGAACATCTACAATGTCTAATCCCATTAAAGAGATAAGTCTTGCCATGTTTAATCCTTGAGATCCTTCTGGCATAGCGTTACCTACAATAACATCGTCGATTCGCTTTGGATCTAAATTTGGCAATTCTTTCATCATGTGTTTGATGGTTTCTGCTGCCAGTTCGTCTGTTCTTTTAAAACGGAACACGCCTTTAGGAGCTTTTCCTACTGCGGTTCTGTATGCTTTTACTATATATGCTGTTTTCATTTTCTTAAACTTTGGTGTTGTCGATTCAAATTCCTGTACGTGATGTTAATTACGTAATGGTCTCCCTTTCTTTAACATGTGCTCTAAACGTTCTAAACTTTTACGCTCAGTAGTTAATGACATGAAGGCTTCCCTTTCTAAATCTAATAAGTATTGTTCTGATACGTTAGTAGGTTCAGATAAGTCTCCACCTGCCATAACATAGGCCAGTTTATTGGCAATTTTCTTATCATGTTCAGAAATATAGTTACTTGCTTCCATAGAATCTGTACCAACTAGGAACATCCCTAAGGCTTGTTTACCAAGTACTTTTACATCTTTACGTCTTACAGGTTGTGTATAACCAGACTCTGCCATTAGTTTGGCGTGAGCTTTTGCTGTAGCAATTTGACGGTCTTTATTTACTACAACAATATCTTTACCATGCTGCAATAAGTTAAGGTCATAAGCTTCATACGCAGAGGTAGCTACTTTAGCCATACCTACGGTTAAAAAGTGCTCTTGCAATACATTTAGTTGAACATCCCCTTTTTTGAAGTGGTCTGAGGCTCTTAGTGCCATTTCTTTAGATCCACCACCACCAGGGATAACTCCAACTCCAAATTCTACCAATCCGATATAAGTTTCAGCTGCAGCCACAACTTTATCAGCATGTAGTGCTAATTCACAACCACCACCTAAGGTCATACCATGAGGAGCTACTACTGTTGGAATACCTGAATAACGTAAACGCATTGTAGTATCTTGGAAGTATTTAATGGCCATATTCATTTCATCATACTCTTGTTCTACCGCCAACATGAATATCATACCAATATTTGCACCTACTGAAAAGTTTGCGCCTTGGTTACCAATAACTAACCCTTGATAGTTTTGTTCAGCTAAATCAATAGCTTTATTGATTCCTGTAAGCACATCACCACCTATAGAGTTCATTTTTGATTGGAACTCAACATTTAAAATTCCATCTCCGATATCTTCAATAATTACACCAGAATTTTTATATACTTCTGTTGTTTTTCTGATGTTATCTAGAATGATAAAGGCATCTTGCCCTGGTACTTTTTCTTGTGCTTTTGCAGCAATATTGTAATAGTGTGTAGCACCGTTTTTTACACTGTAGAATGATGTGTTACCAGAAGCTAACATGTCTGAAACCCAAGCAGCAGGTTCTAAACCTTCGGCTTTCATGATTTCGATACCTTTTTCTACACCAATAGCATCCCAAATTTGGAATGGCCCGTGTTCCCAGCCAAAACCAGCTTTCATAGCGTCGTCAATTTTATATAAATCGTCTGCTATTTCTGGAATTCTGTTTGATACATATGTAAATAAGGCCGCAAAACTTTTTCTGTAAAACTCACCAGCTTTATCTTTTCCTGCAACTAATACTTTAAAACGATCAATAACATTATCGATATTTTTTGTAAGCTCTAAAGTTGTAAACTTAGCACGTTGCTTGCTTCTATATTCTAAAGTGTTAAGGTCTAATGATAAAATTTCTTTTTTACCATCGTTAACTACTTTTTTATAAAACCCTTGTTTAGTTTTACTACCCAACCATTTATTTTCCATCATAGTACTGATGAACTCCGGAAGTTTAAACAGTTCATGCTTTTCGTCATCAGGACAATTGTCATAAATCCCGTTAGCTACATGTACTAAAGTATCTAACCCTACAACATCTACTGTTCTGAATGTTGCTGATTTTGGACGCCCTATTACAGGACCGCTTAATTTATCAACTTCTTCAATAGTCATTCCCATATCTTTTACCATATGGAATAAACTCATGATGCTAAAAATACCAATTCTATTCCCTATAAAGGCTGGGGTGTCTTTTGCAACTACAGATGTTTTTCCTAAGAATTTTTCACCATAACTATTTAAGAATTCTAAAACGTCATTAGAGGTTTTAGGTCCTGGAATTATTTCGAATAATTTTAAGTAACGTGCTGGGTTGAAAAAGTGCGTTCCGCAGAAGTGTTTTTGAAAATCTTCTGAACGCCCTTCACTCATGAATTTAATTGGAATACCTGAAGTGTTAGACGTAATTAATGTACCGGGTTTACGGTGTTTTTCAATATTTTCAAACACCATTTTTTTAATATCTAAACGCTCAACTACAACTTCAATAATCCAATCAACGTTAGCTATTTGAGCGATATCATCTTCTAAGTTACCGGTTGTAATTCTGTCGGCAAATTTCTGATTGTAAATAGGAGATGGTTTAGACTTTAAAGCCGTTTTTAACGAGTCATTTACAAGTCTGTTTCGTACTATTTTATCGTCAAGAGTCAGCCCTTTTGCTTTTTCTTTATCATTTAATTCTCTTGGTACAATGTCAAGTAACAATACTTCTACGCCTATATTGGCAAAATGACAAGCGATACCACTTCCCATTATTCCTGATCCAATTACGGCAACTTTTTTTATAAGTCTTTGCATTTGAGTAGTTATTTTTTAATAAATATATTTCGTTGTTGAATTAATTCTAAGATTTTTTCTGTCACTTCATGAAAGTGATTGATTTTTTCTTCTTCTATATTTTGATAAATGGTTTCGTTGAAAACAAGCACCTTTTCTTTTGAAATGTTTCGCATCTCTACACCATAGTCGGTTAAAAACACCAATACACTTCGGCCGTCTTTCGGGTTTTTCTTTCTTACAATTAACCCTTTTTCTTCCATACTTTTTAATGTACGAGATAGGCTTGTAGGTTCAATTCCCATTCTTGGTCCTAAAGCCGTTGATGGTGTTCCGTCTTTATCTATGTTTAAAAGCGCAAAAGCTACGGCCATTGTTGCGCCGTATTTTTGAGCTTCTTCATTATATAATTTTGCAACTCCTTGCCAAGTGGCTCTTAAAGCATGATCTATTGTATTGTCGTTCATTTTAGTTATATTTATAGGAGTATAGTTCGTCATTTCAAATATAATAAAAAATACTATGCGCGCATAACAAAATAATGTTAAAATAAAAAAAGCTCCGATAGTGGAGCTTTTATAGTTATAAATAGAATGATAATCTAATTTTTATCGTAAATTTTGTTGTACAAGCTAATGTACTTTTCTTTAATTACTTTACGCTTCATTTTCATAGTAGGTGTAAGGTGCCCGTCATCAATACTCCAAATTTCTGGTGTTAACTCAAAACGTTTTACCTGTTCCCATTTTCCAAACTTAGCATTGTGAGTATCAATTTCTTTTTGGATACGATCGATAAGTTCTGGGTTAGTAATTTGTTCTTGAGGTGTGTTTCCTAGGCTTATATTGTGCATTTTAGCCCATTCAACAATAAATTCGAAATTTGGTTGTACTAATGCTGCTGGCATTTTTTCACCATCACCAATAACCATAATTTGTTCAATAAAACGAGATTGTTTGAATTGGTTTTCTAAAACTTGTGGCGCAACATATTTACCTCCAGACGTTTTAAACATTTCTTTTTTACGGTCAGTAATTTTTAAGAAACCATCAGCATCTATTTCACCAATATCACCAGTATGGAAATAGCCATTCTTTAAAACTTCATTGGTTTTTTCTTCATCTTTGTAATACCCTTTCATTACTTGTGGGCCTTTTACAAGAATTTCACCGTCTTCAGCAATTTTAACCTCAGTTTCGGCTAATAATTTACCAACGGTACCAATTCTAAAACCGTTTTCACGCATATCGTTTACTGATACAACGGGAGAGGTCTCAGTTAAACCATACCCTTCCATAACTGGTATTCCAGCTGCGTTAAATACCCTAGCAAGTCTTGGTTGTAATGCTGCACTACCAGATGCAATAGCTTTTAAATTACCTCCTAATGCTTCTTGCCATTTGCTAAAAATTAATTTCCTAGCAATTTTTAGTTTGAATTCATATAACGCGCCATTCTCTCCATAAGGTTTGTATTGTAACCCAAGGTCAATTGCCCAGAAGAAAAGTTTCTTTTTTAATCCTGTTAAATCTGCACCTTTAGCGTAAATTTTATCGTAAACTTTTTCTAATAACCTAGGTACAGCACTCATTACGTCTGGATGAATTTCCTTAAGATTATCACTTATGGTTTCTAATGATTCTGCAAAGTAAATGCTTGTACCGCAATATTGGTACATGTATAACAACATGCGTTCATAAATATGACAAACTGGTAAAAAACTCAACGATTTAGAATGTCCTAAATTAATAGGTAATCTAGCCGCACTGTTTAAGGCATTACTAACAATATTGTTATGAGTTAGCATAACTCCTTTAGGTCTTCCGGTTGTTCCAGAAGTGTATATTAGTGTTGCTAAGTCATCAGCAGTAACTGCATTTTTTCGTTCTTCTACTTCGTTTTGATTGCTCTCATCTGCACCTAATTCTAAAACTTTGGTCCAATTTTGACAACCATCTATATCATCAAAACAATAAACTTCTTTAAGTGAAGGTACATTGTGTTTAATGGCGTTAATTTTGGTAAGTACTTCCTTACAAGAAACAAAACAATAGGTAGATTCACTATGGTTTAAAACATACTCATAATCTTCCTGACTAATAGTTGGGTAAATAGGAACATCTTGAGCTCCTAATTGTAAAATACCGATGTCACAAACATTCCATTCAGTTCTGTTAGTCATAGAAATTATTGCAACTTTATCATTGGCTTTTACCCCTAAACGTAATAATCCACGACTCAGCGCGTTGGCTTTATCAAGATACTCTTGAGTTGAAGTGGCAATCCACTCACCATTTTTTTTACTGACTAGAGCTTTTTCTAGGTTGAACTTTTCTAATTGGAAATATGGAAAATCAAATAAACGTGTAATTGTACTCATATAAGATGTAATATTTTGGTCGTGTTCTGCAAAATAGATAATTTGTATGGATTTGTCAAACAAAAGATTAAAAAGCAGTTTAGGAATTGATGTTGATTAGTTAAACTAATTTATATTGGAAGATAAAATCATCCATCACATAGCCATTACCAATGTCAGTGACTTCCTCGGCAATGATGTTAAATCCAAATTTTTTGTATGCTCTAATGCCTTTTATATTGTTTTTATTTACAGTTAAATAAACTGCATTGGCATTACAATTTTGGGCGTAAGTTTTAACATGTTGCAAGGCTTGCTTTCCAATACCAAGACCTTGCGCAGAAGTTTTAAGATAAATTTTACTTAAAAATACTCGATTGTCATCTTTTTTAACATAAGCTAAATAGCCAACCATGTTATTATTATACGTGATGAATTCCCACAAATAGCCTTCATCTAAGTCTTGTTGTATTCTTTTAGAATTGTACATCATATCAAGCATATAATCAATTTGATTTTGACTGATGATGCCTTTGTAGTTTTCATTCCAAATTTCAGAAGCTAATTGAAATACGTGTTGAGATTGATTATTGATTGGTTGAAAAGATGTCATGTGTTATTTTTAGAATAGTGTAAAAATAAAAAGACCTCTCAACTTTCAAAACAAGTGAGAAATCAATTTATAATTTCCGAATAATGTTTATTAGTAATGAGTATTATAGCTTTTACTTTATTTGTATTTATAGATTTTGTACAAATAGTTCAAGTTCAATACCTTTTGGGATATTCATTTTTTTACGAATACGGTATCGAGCTGATTTTATGGAGTCTAAAGATGTATTTCTAACATTCATAATTTCTTTAGCACTCATATTAATTCTAATGAGGTTACAAATTTCACGTTCGCTTTTAGTAAGAGTAGGGTAGCTGCTATGTAATTTTTGCTCAAAATCCGCATCACCACTTATAAGGCTTTTACTAACACCATCTAAACGTTGTTCTGTATTTATCTGGTTTTGTAATTCTATGATGAGAGTTTTATATTTCATAAAATTGTACGATTCAGAGTTAGCTTTTAAATCTTTAATTTTAGTTAAAAACTCCTTCTTAAATTGCAATCTCATTTTATTATCTGTAGTTAACTGATCTACTTTGAAACTTAGATGTTCTAGTTTATTATGAAGTAGTTCTTTTTCTAACTGTTTTTTATTAAGGATGCTTACGTTTAGTTTTTTATGATGTCGTATGAGTAATATTAAGGTTACAATAACCATTAATCCTAGAAAAAATAAAATATTATACAATTTGTTTTTAGATTTCTGAGCGGTATTTATTAATTCTAATTGTTCTTTTTCTTTTACAAACTGTAAACTATCTGCTAAATGCTTTTTGGCATATTTATAGTTCAGCTCTAAGGATTTAATGGTCTTATCTCGCTTTACATTATAGGTAGTATCTTGGTATGTTTTAAATGTGATATAATAATGTAATGCATTTTCAAAGTCTGTTTTTAACTTGTAAAGATTAAAATACTCAAAGTTTAAAATTGCCAACCATTTTGTGTTATTCAATTCTGCTGCTAAGGGTTTTACTTCTTCAAGTTCCTTTAAACACAATTCGTAGTTTGCTAAAAATCGGTACGATCTAGCTAATCTTAATTTAGTTCTAACTATGCGTTCTTGAAGCCCTTCTTTTTCATACAAAGCCAAATTTTCTTTATAAATTTTTACAGCTTCCTTGTAGCGTTTTTCTTTTCTTAACAGTCTCGCCAAATTGCTGTTAACATCAGCAATTTTTATAGAACCTTTTAAATACCGTTTAGCTTCATTAAAGTACCATTTTGCAGAATCCGTGTTTTTTAAATTATTTAAGATAGCACCATAACTACTAAGAGATTTACCATATTGTACGCTATCGTTAAATTTTTTACGTAATGGTAGTGCTTTGAGCATATAGTGCCTTGATTTTGAAAATTTACGTTGCACTTTAAAAAGCATAGCTAAGTTATGATAAGATCGGCCTAAATTTGTAGAATCCTTAAGCTGTTCTTTAATTTTCAGTGCTTGTAAATAATAGGTTAGTGCTTCTTCATAGTTAGAGTGCTTTCTGGCAATAACTCCTAGGCTATCATAAATATAACATTCTTGATCGTACCAATAGGTTGATGAGTGGCCAGAGCTTTTGACAGTTTCTAAGGCATTTAAAAAAGCAACCTGAGCTTTGTTTAAATCGTTTTTAAAATACAATTTTGCCAATCTCATTTCTTCTTGAATCCGAATGGAGTCTGAAGTGGCTGTTTTGATATTTGTTACAATAGAATCAAGCTCGCTTTGATTTGTTTGTGAAAAACAAATGGCTACATATAAACTGAAAAACAAGAGTCTTACTACTGTCATAATAGTTGCAAAAATAAGATTTTTTTAATGCTTTACATCTGCTTTAAACTAAAATCATTTTCACTTCAAACCCTTATGTTTGTTGATTTGCCACTTTTTGCCACTAGTTAATTTTACTAATTCCAACATATTTCTGCTATACTTGTTACTTTATATAAATATAGTAGTAAAGTCATGTGTGTAAAACATTCAAAGGACAGCTACTACTCTTATCGTTTTATAATAATAATTGGGGCAGTTAGCCCTTGTTCTTTTGTACTATGAAAAAAATACTTTATTACTGTTTTTTATGTTTTGTGAATATCATGTTTTCACAAGCTCCCGAAAGTTTTAATTACCAAGCGGTTATTCGAGATGCTTCAAATACCATTGTAGCTAACCAGAATGTGGGCATACAATTTAGATTATTACAAGGCACACCAGCTGGAACAACTGTCTATACTGAAACCCACACCGCAATTACCGATGCCTTTGGTCTGGTTGCACTTCAAATTGGCTCTGGAACTTCCAGTGACGATTTCTCTAGCATCGATTGGGCCAACGGTCCCTACTTTTTAGAAATCGCTGCCGATATTACAGGAGGCACTAGTTATAGTGTTTTAGGCACTCAACAACTCATGAGTGTGCCTTATGCCTTGTATGCCAAATCAAGCGGCAGTACTGCACCAAGTGACCAAATTACCGATGCCGACAAGGACACCAAAATACAGGTAGAAGAAACGGCCGATGAGGATGCTATTCGCCTAGATATTGCTGGAGAAGAGAAAGCAGTGCTTGATGCTAACGGACTTGGTTTAGGAACTACGAGCCCAAGTGCAACATTGGATGTAAATGGCACTTTAAAATATGTAGATGGCAACCAAACTAATGGGAAATTACTAGTGAGCGATAACGATGGTAATGCCAGTTGGCAAACATCGGGCGCCTTAGATGTTTTTAGTGGATTAGGTAGTTACGAAGGTAATTTATTAGATTGTTTAAATGAAGATAATAATGCGCCCATTTTTCCTCTAGCTCATGTTGGCCATGGCAATTATATAGAGGGTAATATTTTTTATTTTTATGGTGAGATGAGTGCTTTAAGTATCCCTAGATTTAGTTTATCTACATTCGATATATCCGACCCGCAAAATCCATTGTTGTTAAGTACAGTGCTTATTCCTACAAGCCTAGAAACAAATATGTACTTAAAACCTATTAAAGTTGGTAATGTCATGTACTTGGCATCTTCGGAGAATTTGGTAGCTGTAGATGTCTCTGATGCCAATAACCTAGTAATATTGGGCGATGTTTCTTTAGGTGATGCTTATTTTGAACCTAACCTAGCGTACCACAACAACCGTATTTTTTTGACTAGTGTAAGCGAAGAAAATTTGTTGCAGTTTGATGTGTCCGACCCTAGTAATATGATGGCATTAGCAAATTTCACCAAGGTAGATGCTGGATCAAATTATTTGTCTGTATTTATTGAGGGTAATCGTTTGTATTATACCGACGTTGATAATTTTAAATTGCAAGTTTTCGATATAAGTGCTCCGGTAGAACAACATTTAGGTACTTTCGACCAATCGGCTTTAGGAGCTGGGTACTTTTTGGTAGAAAACAACCTGCTTTATGTTCCTGATGTTATTGATTCTAAATTGAAAATACTAGATGTTTCTAACCCTAGTGCAATACAGCTGATTGGTGAGATTAATATTACGACTTTGGGCGGTGAAGTAGCTATAATAAAGCATAATAATATGATACTGCTTCAGCACAAAAATCATGATGGTATTGAAGCAATAGATGTAAGTGATGCAAACAATCCTGTAAATTTAGGAGTCATCAATAGTACTGAAATTAATAGTTTTTATCACAATGGTTTTTTTAAAGATGGCAACCAACTGTATATTCATTCACGTTTTAGTAACAATCAAGATAAATTAATTGTGTATAATTTAGATTGCCCAGCAAGTCCAGTAGCGTTTAACAACACCACAGGTATGTTTGAATCTACAGAAGATAAAGACGAGCAAAACTTAAGTTTAAACGGCAACACCTTAAGCATAGACAATGGAAATAGTGTCGATTTAGGTGAAGTAGGTAGTGATGATCAAACGCTAGCGCAGGTCTTAAATCAAGGCACAAACGCAGATGGTAATAATATTAACAACGCTGGTACAGTAGAGGCTACCAACTTTATTGGCGATGGCTCGGGTTTAACCAATTTACCTGTTGGCGCTTCAATTTTTGAAAAATCTGGCAACCTCATTTTGTCAGATGCAAGTGTAGTAGATATTACTACTGATGATTTTGTATTTGGCTCCACACAACTTGATGATGATGGAAATTCAGACCACGATAGCCGTATGTTTTTTGATAAATCTAAAAGTGCTTTTAGAGTTGGTAGTGCGAATGGTAATCAGTGGGACACTGCGAATATTGGAAATTACTCCACGGCAATGGGGCGAAATACAAGTGCATTGGGCAATTATTCTACTGCAATTGGGTTTGAACTCAGTGCAAAATCATTCAACGAAACAGTCTTAGGTACTTATAGCACCAATTATACACCAACAAGCACCACTTCATGGGCACCGTATGATCGCTTATTTACGGTGGGAAATGGAGTAAATGGCTCTTTAGGTGTTGTTCGGTCTGACGCTATGGTTATTCTCAAAAATGGTTATACGGGTTTTGGTACTTCTTCTCCCCATAAAACTGTACATATAGTAGGTGGTATGAAATACGAAGACGGTAATGAAGCAGTAGGTAGAGTACTTACCAGTGATGCTAGTGGAAATGCTACATGGCAAGCAGCAAACGCTGTCGATGACTTAGGAAATCATACTGCTACCCAAGATTTAGATTTGGCAAACAATAATTTATTAAATGGCGGTACTATCAATGCTACCGCTTTTGTAGGTGATGGTTCAGGTTTAACCAATTTACCTGGAGGTACAGTCCTTCAAGATGCCGATAACGACACCAAAATACAAGTAGAAGAATCGGCTAATGAAGATGTGATTCGTTTTGATATGGGTGGGACTGAATATTTTAAAATGAACAATGGCCGATTGGATGTTTTAAATACAGGAAACAGCATATTTATTGGTGAGTTTGCAGGTATAGATGACGATAGAACTGATAACTATAATGTAGCAATCGGATATGGGGCATTACCAAATAACAGTACAGGAACGTCAAATACTGCCATTGGCGCGGGAGCATTGGATGAAATAGTTTCAGGTTCTAATAACACGGCCGTTGGTGCTTATGCAAGTACAAATGCGAGCAATCTTACCAATGTCACACTTTTAGGAGCACATGCTGTGGCTACACAAAGCAACAGTTTGATATTAGGAAACAATGCCAACGTAGGAATTGGTATTTCTGCTCCAGCTGAAAAACTACATGTTGTAGGAACAGTAAAAGCTAATGCATTTATTGGCGATGGTTCTGGCTTAACCAATTTGCCCTCATCGGCTGATAATTTAGGAAACCACGTGGCTACCCAAACCTTAAACATGTCTTTTAATGATATTTCCGGAGCAGGAATTGTTACAGCAAATGCCTTTCAAGGTGATGGTTCTGGCTTAACCAATTTGCCCTCATCGGCAGATAATTTAGGAAACCACACAGCAACGCAAACCTTAAACATGAATGGGTATGGCATAGTAAATTCAGGTACCATTTTACCAAGTAAAATAGGAATCAATATGGTTACAGCACCTGCAGTAAAATTTCAAGTAGCGGGCGATTTTATTCTTGGGCAAACAGGAACCGCTTTAGCAGCTATTATTAAAGCCGATGTAACTGTAAACGTAGGTAACATTTCAAGTGATGGGCACTTAAACGTTGATTTTACTGTTCCTGGTGCGCAAGTAGGGTCATCGGTTATGGTATCACCAAGTGCCGATTTACCTAATCAAGTCTATATTGGGCAAGTGCGAGTTGTTTCGGCAAATACGGTTCGTGTTCGTTTTTTTAATGAATCAAATAGCGGAAAAGACCCAGCAAGTATGACCTATTATATTACGGTAATTAAATAAGATTTTTATGAAACATAGTAACATGCAAATAAAGTAAATTATAAATCAACCATTAAATAATAAAAATGAATAAAAAAAAAATAATCTACATCTGTTTATTATGTATAACAAGCAGTGTTTTTGCACAGGCTATAGAGCGTGCTGTTATTGGTAGCACAGGAAATACCATAAGCAATGCCAGTACTACCATGAGTTTTACGGTTGGTGAAATAGTTACCACCAGTATAACCAATGGTACTACAATTTTTAGTCAAGGCTTTCAGCAAGGGGAATTATTGTTAGAAATAAAAGTAAATCCCATTGTCTTTTTACAAGGTGCTGGCATTAACCCTAATGCAGGAGAAGAAAATTTAATGCGTGACGATTTACGAACAGCAAATTTAATTCCAAATACTAGTCCTTATAACGATGGATTAACAATAAATAATTCACTATTTAATACTACGGGTTCTAATGCCATTGTAGACTGGGTTTGGGTAGAATTACGAGATGCTAACGATTTTACCACAGTTGTTCAAGGACAATCGGCCTTATTGCAACGCGATGGTGATGTAGTAGGAACCGATGGAATTTCAGCATTACGTTTTCAAGAAGCAAGTGGTAACTATTTTGTAGCGGTAAACCACCGAAATCATTTAGGATTAATATCAGCTTCTACAAAACATTTAACCAACACGTCTTCTAGTATTGATATGGCAAGCGATCCTAATTCACTAACGGGGGGAACTAATGCAGTAATTGTTTTATCCAATGGAAAATACGGCATGTTTTCTGGAGATTATAATGAGGATAAATTGGTTCAAAATAACGATGCACAATCCGTAATTCCTTTAATTGGAGGTACAGGGTATTCACAAGCTGATATGGATGCCAATAGTTTAATACAGAATACAGATTTAAACAATTCCACCATTCCAAACATTGGCAGAGGGCAGCAATTTCAAGCAAGATCTTCATCAAATTTAAATGCTGATATCCATTTTATGTTTGCAAACGCACAAACTACCAATGATGGTATCTATGATTACTATGAAGCAGATGTACTTATAGAAAGTACAGAAGATTTTAAGGTGGGTTCTGGCTTGTTCTATTTAGTATATAATACAGCGGCTTTCGGGCCTAATATTTCTGCTAATGGAAACATTGAGTATTCACAGCCTGTCGGCTCTATTTTAGGAGAGGTTTATGGATTTCCAGCTTATAAAGATTTCATTCAAAACGATACTTATGATGATACAGTAGGCTTATCGTTTCAACAAGGCGTGAGTTCAGGCACTATTACAGCTAACAATGTAATAGCTACACCAAAAGTGTTGTGTCACATCAAAATTCGATATGTAGATGTTAATGAAGATCCTGGAATTTGTTTTGAAACTCGTCCACAATTTTTAGACCAATTTTATACAGCTTGTGGTCCAACAACTTTTGGTTTCCCAGATTGTTTTAACGAACCAGGAGAACAATTATTTAACGATACTTTTGATTGTTCAGGCGCAGGTTTGGGAACCTTAACAGTAAACAATCCAACTTATCAAGATTTAGTGTTGTATCCAAATCCAACCACAAGTACTTTTTATATTAAAGGCATAGTAGATAAGGCTTCCATTCAAATTTATGATATGTCAGGAAAAGTAGTAATGAATGCTCAGACTATTTTGTCTAACCAAACTATAAACGTTAACCGTTTATCAGTGGGGGTATATCTGGTTACTATAAAAACTGATACAGGATCAACAATAAAAAAGCTGGTAATTAAATAATTACTAAACTAATCGTGAGTACAATAAAGAAAGCCCTGTAATAAACAGGGCTTTCTTTATAGGTAAGGTTCTATTTTTTAGTTTCTAACCATTTTCTAGCATTAACAAAAGCTTCTAGCCATGGCGACACTTCGTCTTGTCTACCGTCTACATAATGAGCCCAGTT
Organism: Flavobacteriaceae bacterium; assembly: GCA_049609325.1. GTDB lineage: Bacteria > Bacteroidota > Bacteroidia > Flavobacteriales > Flavobacteriaceae. The sequence goes on from JBMYYK010000008.1 coordinate 57,016, forward strand.
CCATTGGAAAATAGAACGCTCAATATGTGGCATTGTAACTAAATGTCTACCGTCTTTAGAGCTCATCATCGCTACGTTATAATCAGACCCGTTAGGGTTAGCTGGATAACCATCGTAACCATATTTAGCAGCTATTTCATATTTAGCCTCATCTTCTGGTAAGTTAAATTTACCTTCACCATGAGAAATCCAAACTCCTAATTTTGTTCCTGCTAATGAGCTTAACATTACCGAGTTATTTTCTTGAATAGTAACCGAGGTAAAGTTACTTTCGTGTTTTTGAGAGTCGTTATGGATTAATTTTCCATGAACATCATGATCTGGGTTAATTAAATCTAACTCCATCCATAATTGTGCTCCGTTACAAATACCTACCGATAAGGTGTCTTTTCTAGCAAAGAAATTTTTTAGCGCCGTATTTGCTTTTTCGTTGTATTTAAACGCTCCAGCCCATCCTTTAGCAGAACCTAAAACATCTGAATTAGAGAATCCTCCAACTGCACCAATAAATTGAATGTCTTCTAAAGTTTCACGCCCCGATATTAAATCGGTCATATGAACATCTTTTACATCAAAGCCAGCTATATACATAGCGTTAGCCATTTCTCTTTCTGAGTTCGATCCTTTTTCACGAATGATAGCTGCTTTTGGCTTCTCGACTGCGCTCGAAGTGACACCTATTGTGTCAGCTAATTTACCAGTGAAATGAGTAGGGAAGGTGTAATCTAAAGCTTGATACTTATAGTTGATGAAACGCTCTTCTCCTTTATTGTTAGCACATTGTTTAGCATCTAATAAAGCTGATGTTCTAAACCAAGTATCACGTAATTCAGAAACATTAAAATTAAACGCTTCTGTATGATTGATAATATTTACTTCGTTAGTTTGGGTTATTTCTCCAATGTTAAAGAACTCTACATTGTTTTTATTTAATTCGTCTTCAATACTAGAATCAGCTTGTAAAACAATACCATTGTTTTCAGCAAATAATACTTTAATTGAGTCTGCTTCGCCTAGTTTAGTTAAGTCTAGGTTAGCTCCAATATTGTTTGAAGCAAAACATAACTCTAATAAGGTAGTAATTAAACCACCAGAAGCAACATCATGTCCCGCAACAATTTTATTATCTTTTATTAGGTTTTGTATAGTATTGAATGCTGTTTTGAATTTAGCAGCATCTTTAATAGTAGATGTTTCGTTTCCTATTTTATTGACTACTTGAGCAAACGAAGATCCTCCTAACTTAAAATTATCTTGCGATAAATTAATGTAATAAACGTTTCCTTTACCGGCCTTAAAAACAGGCTCAACTATTTTGTTTATATCATTACAGTTAGCAGCTGCAGAAATAACAACGGTACCAGGAGAAATTACCTCTTCGTTAGGGTACTTTTGTTTCATTGATAAAGAATCTTTACCAGTAGGAACGTTAATACCTAGTTCAATAGCAAAGTCAGAAATACCTTTTACCGCTTTATATAAACGAGCATCTTCTCCTTCGTTTTTACAAGGCCACATCCAGTTAGCTGAAAGTGACACCGATTGTAATCCGTTTTTTAAAGGCGCCCAAATAATATTTGATAATGATTCTGCAATGGCATTTCTACTACCTGCAACAGGATCAATTAATGCGCTCACAGGAGCGTGACCTATAGAAGTTGCAATTCCTTCGGTAGATTTATAATCTAAAGCCATTACACCAACATTGTTTAATGGCAACTGTAATGGTCCCGCACATTGTTGTTTGGCAACTCTACCACCAACACATCTATCTACTTTGTTAGTTAACCAATCTTTACAAGCAACAGCTTCTAATTGTAGCACTTGCTCTAAATAGTCATTGATATTTGTTACATCGTAGTTTAGGTCGTTATAGTTTCTAGTCACTGTAGAATCGGTCATGATGGTTTTAGGAGAACTACCAAACATATCTGATAATTCTAAATCCATTGGTTTGTCACCGTTTGTAGCCGATTCAAACGTGAAGCGATCATCATTAGTTACATCACCAACTTGGTACATAGGAGAGCGCTCTCTCTCTGCTATACGTTGTAAGGTATCGATGTTATCTTTACTAATAACTAATC
>JBMYYK010000009.1:0-56941 GCA_049609325.1 Flavobacteriaceae bacterium
AAAGCGCCCATATCGTACGATATGGGCGCTATTAGTTTAAAGCAAATATAAATTACTTACTCCATTCTTTTATAGAGTCTTTATTCATTTTTACATAGTCAGCATTTCCTGCTTTTTCTGCTAACATCATCGATTTTTTAGCTATCGATAATGCGTCTTGTTTTAACCCAGCTTTAGCATAGATTAATGACTGTTGTCTTAAATACCAAAATCTTGGTTTGTCTTTTGTCATATCAACAGCTTTATCTATCCATGTTTTTGCTTTATTGATATCTTTATCACCTTCTAAATAATATCTAGCTGCAGAAAAATAATCTCCAGCGCTAGCACCAGCCATTACTTTTTCAATACTAGCTACAGCCTTTTTATCTGTAGGTACCGTAAAAGGTATAGCAACAGACGTTTTGTCCCAAGCAATAGTAATTACTGCTGAATCATTTTTAAGATCATCAATTGCTATTGTAAACGATTCTGTACTAGAAGACATTTTTGTTGTGTTTACGCTAACTTTTGCAGCAACTTTAGTATCATCCCATTTTTGAGGCGTTCCCCAATTATTTGTGTCATTGTAAAAATACACGTCCCATGCAGATGCTTCTGGTTTTGTATAAATTGCATAACTCCCTGCTTTTAATTCAGTTTCAGCAATTTTAACATCGTCAGAAAATGTAATTTTTGTATTCGCATTTGCTCCTGTTCTCCATAATTTTCCGAAAGGCACTAAATCCCCAAAAATGGTGCGTCCTTTAACCCCTGGTCTAGAATATTCAAGTGTAACATCTGTTAAACCTACTTTTTGTTCAACTTTTGCCGCTGGGCTAGGTTGAGGTGTTTGAATTTGTGCTTGACTTACACCAATTGTTCCAAGGCAAAAAATTGCTAATAATAATTTTTTCATGTCAGTTATGATTTTATGAATTTGTTCTTACGAAGTTAGTTGTAATGATTCCCTTCTTTGTTAAAATTTTCTTAAATATGTGCTATCTCTTTAATTTCATTGATAATACGAGTTGCCAAATCATCTGCCAATTGTTGTGATTTTGCTTCTGTATAAATTCTAATTATGGGCTCTGTATTTGATTTTCTTAAATGTACCCAATTATCTTCAAAATCTATTTTTACACCATCAATAGTTGTTATTTGCTCTCCTGCATATTTCTTTTCCATAGCCACTAAAATCGCATCAACATCTAATTGCGGTGTTAATTGTATTTTGTTTTTACTCATAAAGTAACTCGGATAAGAATCTCTTAACTCTCGCACGGTAACTTGTTGCTTTGCTAGATGTGTTAAAAATAATGCCACACCAACTAAGGCATCACGACCGTAATGTGACGCTGGGTATATGATTCCGCCATTACCTTCACCTCCTATAATTGCCTCATTCTTTTTCATCAACTCAACTACATTCACTTCCCCTACTGCTGATGCTTCATAAGTACCACCATGTTGTTCTGTAATATCACGTAAAGCTCTTGAAGACGACATATTTGATACTGTATTCCCTTTAGTATTGCTCAACACATAATCTGCACAAGCAACTAAAGTATACTCTTCACCAAACATTTCACCGTCATTACAAATAAACGCTAACCGATCTACATCAGGGTCAACTACAATTCCTAAATCGGCGTGTTCTTTTACAACCAATTCAGAAATATCAGTTAAATGTTCCTTTAAAGGCTCTGGATTATGTGGGAATATCCCATTTGGCTCACAATACAACTTAACTGTATGCACTCCTAAGCGCTCTAATAATAATGGTATTGCAATTCCCCCTGAAGAATTTACACCATCAACAACAACCTTGAAATTGGCATTTTTTATAGCATTAACATCTACCAAGTCTAACGCCAAAACTTCATCAATATGTATATCAATATAAGCATCGTTTTTAGTAATTTTTCCTAAGTCGTCAACTTCGGCAAACTCAAAGCCATCTTTCTCAGCTATGTCTAAAATTTTCGCACCATCTACTCCATTTAAAAATTCACCTTTGTTATTCAATAATTTTAACGCGTTCCATTGTTTAGGGTTATGAGATGCGGTAAGAATTATACCGCCATCTGCATGTTCAAGTGGTACAGCAACTTCTACTGTAGGAGTGGTCGATAAGCCTAAATCTATCACGTGAATTCCTAATCCTACCAAAGTATTCATTACTAAATCTTGAATCATGCTTCCAGAAATACGCGCATCTCTACCTACTACTACTCTATAGGTTTCTTTTGTTCTATCATTTTTTAACCAAGTACCATAAGCCGCTGCAAACTTAACCGCATCTATTGGCGTTAGGTTATCACCTACTTGTCCGCCTATTGTACCTCTTATTCCTGAAATTGATTTTATTAATGTCATCTTATATTTTTAGTATTAGCACAAATATACAATTAGATATGGTATAAATTAATTCTGTTTTATAAATTAGAGCAATGAATTTTTTAGCACATATTTACCTCTCTGGAGATGATGATTTTTTAAAAATCGGAAATTTTATTGCCGATAGTATTAGAGGTAAGAACTACTTAAATTATCCTGAAAACATACAAAAAGGTATACTTCTTCATAGACATATAGACACCTACACAGATACGCATGAGGTTGTAAAAATTAGCAAGGGGCGTTTATATAAAAATTACGGACATTATTCTAGTGTAATTGTTGATCTGTTTTACGATCATTATCTAGCTAAAAACTGGTTGATGTATTCTGACGTACCACTATCACAATTTACCACTGAATTTTACAATTTACTCCAACAACATTTTAATGAGCTACCACAACCTGTTCAGTATATGTATCCGTACATGGTTAAAGACAATTGGCTGTGCAGTTACGCGACAATACATGGTATGGAAAAAGTTCTTGAAGGTATGAATAGAAGAACCAAATACAAATCTAAAATGGATCTTGCTATTAATGAGTTACAAGAGTTTTATTTAGAGTTTGAAGACGAATTCACTGTCTTTTTTAAAGATTTAATCCAATTCACTCAAAACACCATAAAACAATAACAATTACAACTTTATATTGTACATTTGAATACTAAAACTAAACTATATGATACGTAAATTTTTAGCCGTAATGGCAGTGCTTTTTATAACCAGCTGTGCTGAATTACAACAAGTTGTAGACAGTTTACCGCAAGACACAAACACCATACTCTCCAATGCTGATATAGGTTCTGGATTAAGAGAAGCTTTAGATAAAGGTATAGAAAAACAAGTGTCTAAGCTTACTCAAAAAGACGGGTATTTTAACAATCAATTGGTAAAGATACTATTACCTGAAGAATTGAAAAAAGTAGATAAAGGCTTACGTGACATAGGTTTAAGTAAATTAGCCGATGAAGGGCTAAAAGTGTTAAACCGAGCAGCAGAAGATGCTGTTAGTACTGCCACTCCTATTTTTGTTGACGCAGTTAAAGGCATTACATTTAACGATGCCAAAAACATCTTATTAGGTGATGATAACGCTGCTACAACATATTTAAAAAATGGTACTAGCAATACCTTATATACAAAGTTTAATCCTGTAATTAAAAACTCATTTGCTAAAGTTGGTGCAGATAAAGTATGGACAAATATTATTACTAAATATAATAGCATACCGTTTGTAAAAAAAGTGAATCCGGATTTGACAGATTATACAACCCAAGAAGCTTTGAAAGGTGTTTATAAAATGATTGCAGTTGAAGAAAAAGAAATTAGAACTAAAGTTGGCGCAAGAACAACTGCACTACTACAAAAAGTATTTGCACTACAAGATTAAGCGCATTCCACATAATTAAATAAATCATGCCAGTAATTTTTACTGGCATTTTTTTACCGTTTATCGAACAGAATCTCGATTAACATACATTATACAACATTTCAACTAAATTCTATGAACCAATTTCTTTTTTTATTATCTTTAAAGTATTAAAAATCAACAACTTAAAACCACATATTGTTATGCCAACAACACTTGATACATATCGAGATACATCAAAATTAGAAGAGCGTTATAAAAAGCTGGTAGAAAAAGCCTATAATTTTAAACAAACCAATAGCACTTTAAGTGACTTAGCTGCCTTTAAAGCTATGAAGTTATTAGAAAAAATTAATCGTATCAAATTTGGTTATTAAACTAAAGTTTCTATTTTAGTTCGTAACGTTTTGAAGTAATCGAAAGCCCCCAATAGTCTAGTCCCATACCATGAAAAATACTCTCCATCTACGAGTAGTATTTGTTGTTGTGGCAAAATTTGTTGTAATTCTAAAATATGCTTTTCCTTAAACGGATATGGCTCACTTGATAACAAAATCACATCTGGTTGATGTGTTGTTTTAAGCGTTTCTATAGACACCTCTGGATAACGGTTAAGCTCTGTATAAACATTCTCAAATTTATTAAGTGATAATAGATGCTGAATTATTGTATTATTAGCAGCAACCATCCACGGCTTTCTCCAAATAAAATATGCTACTTTTATTGGCTTCTTGAGCTCCATATCCGCTTTAAAAGCATTGTATAGTTGCACAAGCTGAACGTTAATACTATTGGCCTTACTTTCAATAGTAAACAACTTACCATAGTGCTCAATTAAATCAACCGTATCATGTATAGTGTATATTTCGGATACATGTACTGGCGCAATGTTTTCTAAAGCCTCAACCATTTCTTTAGTATTCTCCTCTTTATTACAAAGAATAACATCGGGTTGTAATGCCTTTATTTTATCATAATGCACTTGTTTAGTCCCACCAACAATGGTTGCTGATTTTCGGATATGAACTGGATGAACACAAAACTTTGTTACTCCTACAATAAAGGCTTCTAAACCTAAATCTACAAGCAGTTCAGTTTGCGAAGGCACTAATGATACAATTCGCTTTGGTGCAGTTTTAAATTGTAATTCTCTTCCTAATTGATCATGTAAGCGTATCATACAGAATGTACCTCATTCAATATTTCTGCCATTTGCTGTTGTAACTCTAGAGCTTTTGTAGCAGCAGCTTCGGCAAAATCAACTCCATTTGAAGCGTATATAATTCCTCTTGACGAATTAATCAATAAGCCCACATTTTCAGACATACCATATTTACAAACGTCTTGTAAATTACCACCTTGAGCACCTACCCCCGGAACTAACAAAAAGTTATTGGGCACAATTTGTCTAATTTCTTTAAAATATTCGGCTTTTGTAGCCCCTACAACATACATTAAATTTTCAGAGTTCTCCCATGTTTTTGAGATTTCCAAAACCTGTTTGTATAACTCTTTATCATTAACATTTAGCGTTTGAAAATCGAATGCCCCTTGATTAGAGGTTAAGGCCAACATAATGGTATGTTTATCTTTAAAAGCAAGAAATGGTTCAACCGAATCTTTTCCCATATATGGAGCCACCGTAACAGAATCGAATGCCAAATCTTCAAAAAATGCTTTAGCGTACATTGTAGATGTATTACCTATATCACCTCGTTTTGCATCTGCAATAGTATAAATTTCAGGGTAATTGGTATTTAAATACGTAATGGTTTTTTCTAATGACTGCCACCCTTTTAACCCATAGGCTTCATAAAATGCGGTATTTGGTTTATACGACACACACAAATGATGAGTGGCATCTATAATGGCCTTATTAAACTCAAATATCGGATCATCTGTTGCCAGTAAATGTTTCGGAATTTTATTTAAATCGACATCTAAACCAATACATAAAAATGATTTCTTAAGTTTAATCTGCTCTACTAATTGTGGTGTTGTCATGGCAAAATTTTAGCTATACTATATAAAAATTCCCGCTGAAATGAGCGGGAATATCTTGTCTTAAAGTTCGTCTGAAGCTGCTTTTAACTTTTCAGTATTAACAACTATTTTTAATTCGTCAATGATTTTTTGAATATCACCATTAACAATATTTGGTAAATCGTATAATGTTAAACCAATTCTATGGTCTGTTACTCTTCCTTGCGGATAGTTATAGGTTCTAATTTTTGCAGAACGGTCACCAGAAGCCACTAAGCTTTTACGTGTTGCCGAATCTGCAGCTTGCTTTTTAGCCAGTTCTAATTCATATAAACGAGAACGTAAAACCTTTAAAGCTTTTTCTAAGTTTTTATGAGATGATTTTTGATCCTGACAACTTACTATCATTCCCGTAGGCTCGTGGTGTAATTTAATTGCAGAATATGTAGTATTTACTGACTGCCCTCCAGGACCTGTAGATGTTGTACGTTCAATACGCACTTCCTGCATATTCAATTCTACATCAAACTCTTCGGCTTCTGGCAAAACAATCACTGTAGCAGCTGAGGTATGTACACGACCTTGTGTTTCTGTTTGTGGTACACGTTGTACACGATGTACTCCAGATTCATATTTCATGGTACCGTACACATCTTCTCCTGAAACTTCAAAAATGATTTCTTTAAACCCTCCAGATGTTCCTTCACTTAAGTTAACCACGTCAACTTTCCAACCTTTATCACTTGCATACTTTGTATACATACGGTATAAGTCTCCTGCAAAAATACTTGCTTCATCACCACCAGTTCCTGCGCGAACTTCTACCACAACATTCTTAGCATCTTCTGGATCTTTAGGAATCATTAATATATTGATTTCCTCTTCCAAAACTGGGAGTTGTTCTTTGGCTTCTTCCAGTTGCATTTTGGCCATTTCTACCATTTCTGCATCTGAGCCATCTTTTATAATTTCGTTGGACTCTTCAATGTTGCTTGTCAATTCAATATACAGATCACGCTTTTCCATCATGATGCGCAAATCTTTATATTCTCTATTTAAAGCAATATACCTTTTTTGATCTGTAATAATGTCTGGTTGAATAATCAAGTCTGACACTTCATCAAAACGTTGTTTTACTATCTGTAATCTTTCTAACATTGTTGAGTTTTCAATAATTTGAACGCAAATTTAAACAAATGATTTCATTTTTCAAGGGATTTAAGCCTTGGAGTTATAACTAAACATTCAATTCTGTTTTAGCTTAAATCTGACGTGATGAGTTTTAAAAATTCATTTCGAGTTTCTTGGTTTTTAAACGCTCCTGTAAACCCTGATGTGGTGGTAACTGAGTTTTGTTTTTGTACACCACGCATCATCATACACATATGTGAGGCTTCTATAACTACTGCAACCCCCTGTGGTTGTAACGTTTCATCTAAACATTTAAGTATTTGATCTGTTAAGCGTTCTTGAACTTGCAAACGTCTTGCAAAGACATCTACAATTCGAGGTATTTTACTTAACCCTACTATATGCCCGTTAGGAATGTAAGCAATATGGGCTTTCCCAAAAAAAGGCAACATATGGTGCTCACATAACGAGTATAGCTCAATGTCTTTTACAATAACCATATTGTTATAGTCTTCTTTAAACATTGCGCCTTTTAAAATTGCTTCAGCGTCTAAATCATATCCTTGGGTTAAAAACTGCATCGCTTTTGAGGCACGTTCCGGTGTTTTTAATAAGCCTTCACGTGTAACATCTTCACCTACTTCCTCTAAAATTTTAGCGTATCTAGATTTTATTTCTGCAGTGGTTTCTTCAGTGTAATCTTCAAAGTGTTTATATCCCATAGTTACTTTAGTTTATCGTGATAATGAGTTTTTAATTTTTCTAATTTCGGATCTATAATAATAGAGCAATATCTAAATTCTGGATTGTTTTTATAAAAATCTTGATGTTCTATTTCTGCTTCATAAAATACTTCAGCTTTACTCACTTCAGTAACAATTTCGTTGTCAAACACATTACTATTATTTAAATCTGTTATTACAGCTTCTGCCATAGATTTTTGAGCAGCATCATGATAATAAATAGCACTTCTGTATTGTGTGCCTACATCATAGCCTTGTCTATTCAGAGTAGTTGGGTCATGTGTAGCAAAAAACACTTCCAATAACTCTTTATATGAAATAAGCGCTGGGTCAAAACTTATTTGTACAGCTTCAGCATGTCCTGAAACACCGTTACACACCTCCCTGTAACAAGGATTTTTGATGAATCCACCTGTATAACCTGAAACTACTTTTATCACTCCTTTTAGTTGTAAGAATACAGTTTCAGTACACCAAAAACACCCGTTAGCAAAAGTTGCTGTTTGTAAATCTGTTTTATTCATAGTTTATGAATCAAAGGTAATCTTTTAACTTTTATTTAGCATAGTTAACAGTTCACAAAAAGTAACTTCGCATTGTATTATCGTTAATAGGATAGATAACTATGAAACATTTACTTTTAGTACTGCTTTGCTTTAGTTTTGGTATAAGTTCTGCACAAGAAGATAAAAAATCATTACAAATTAATCGTACTAGCAATGCTCCAAAAATTGATGGTGTCTTAGACGATTCTGTGTGGGATAAAGCTCAGCCAGCTGAAGACTTCATTCAGTTTAAACCTGAAATGGGGAAACGCGAAACAAACCAAAATAAAAGTATTGTAAAATTAACCTATGATGATAATGCAATTTATGTTGGTGCATACTTGTATGATGACCCGAACTTAATCATGCGTCAGTTTAACAGTCGGGATAATTTTGGACAATCAGACTTTTTTGGTGTTGTATTCAACCCTAACAACGATGCTCAAAACGACACTGAATTTTTCGTATTCAGTTCTGGTGCACAAGCTGATGCCATTGCAAACCCTAGTATTGGTGAAGACTTTAGTTGGAATGCAGTTTGGGATAGTGCAATAAAAATAGTGGCCGATGGTTGGATTGTTGAAATGAGAATACCATACTCAGCATTGCGATTTTCAAACAGTGATGGCCCACAAACATGGGGTATAAATTTCCACAGACATTTTAGACGTACACAAGAACAGTTCACATGGAATCCTATAGACACATCTAAAGGTAATATAGGCTTATATCATGGTGAATTAAACGGATTAGAAAATATTAGTCCACCTACACGTTTAAGTTTTTATCCGTTCATCTCGGGTACAGAAACGCGGTTTGACGGCACAAAAGACAGTAATTTTGGTGCTGGATTAGATGTGAAATATGGTGTTAGTGAAAACTTTACTTTAGACGCAACACTAATACCTGATTTTAGTCAAACTGGTGTTGATGATGTAACCCTAAATTTAGGCCCATTTGAGCAAACATTTTCTGAACAACGACAATTCTTTACTGAAGGTGTAGATCTATTCAATAAAGGTAACTTATTCTACTCTAGACGAATAGGAAACACCCCTACTGCATATTTTAACGAGGATAACTTAGAGTCGGATGAAATAGTCGTTGAAAATCCAGATGAAGTTAACATGCTTAACGCTATTAAACTCTCTGGGCGCACAAAAAACGGTTTAGGAATTGGTGTGTTTAACGCCATTACGGAAAAGACCGAAGCAAAAATAAGAAACACCTCTACTGGTAAAACACGGTTTGTGACTACTGAACCTTTTACAAATTACAATGTATTAGTTTTAGACCAACAGTTTAACAAAAACTCATCTGTAAGTCTTGTAAATACTAATGTAACAAGAAACGGACATTTTAGAGATGCTAATGTTACTGCAGCATTAGTAAACTTATCAAATAAAGCAAACACATACAACATAAGCGGACACTTAAAAATGAGTAATATCAATTATGGTGACGATATTGAAACTGGGTTTAACTCTAATCTATCTATTGGAAAAATTAGCGGAAACTATCAGTTTAGAATTACACATAATTTAGCGGATAAAACATATGATATTAACGATTTTGGAATTTCACAACAAAACAATTATAATAACTTCTTATTAGATGCGTCATACCGTACATTTAAACCAACAAAAAACCTAAACAGATACAACATTAACACCTGGTTTAATTACAGGCAGTTATATAAACCCAATACTTATACTGGTAATAATTTTGGTGCTGATTTTTACGCAAAAACAAAAACCTTACATGATTTTGGAGGTCGTGTAAACTTCGAAGCTGGTAAACAATATGACTATTTTGAACCAAGAACTGAAGGCCGATATTTCGTTTATGAAAATTCATTTGATACAAACTTTTGGATTTCTTCAAACTACAATAACACTTTAGCTATAGATGCCAATATTGGTTGTAATACCCTGTTTGAACAAGGACGAGATTATTTTGACTATTGGTATGCTTTTACTCCTATTGTAAGAATCAACTCTAAATTTAAAGTGAGTTACACTTATGAGTTTAGTGAAGAAGCTAAAGACAGAGGTTATGTAACTACTTATAGTAATGACGATATATTGTTTGGGCAAAGAGATCAAAAAACAACAATTAACAGTCTATCTGGAAACTACAATTTTAACACCAATCATGGTCTAACCTTAACCTTAAGAAATTATTGGACAACGGTGAACTATGACAACCAGTTATACACATTAGAAAATAATGGTCGACTTTCTAGTAACAATAACTATACTGTTGATCAAACTCTAATTAATGATGCAGACTATAGTAACCCTAACATCAATTATGATATATGGAATTTTGATTTGAAATATTCATGGCAATTTGCTCCTGGTAGTCAATTAACGGCCTTATACCGTAATCAGCTTTTTAACAGAACTAATGATTCTGACTTAGGGTATATTGACAGTTTAAACCACTTATTTAAAGCGCCTTTAAAACAAATATTTTCTTTAAAAATCATCTATTATTTAGATTACAACAACCTTAAAAAAGCTTTAAAAAAATCGACTACATAATTGGTAAACTATAGGTTTTTAACTACTTTCACTTTCTTATTTACAAGCATATGATTGAGGCTAAAAACATTCATAAATACTATAACAACTTACACGTTTTAAAAGGCGTTAACCTTCATATTAAAAAAGGTGAGGTTGTTTCAATTGTTGGAAGTTCTGGTGCTGGTAAAACCACATTATTACAAATTTTAGGAACTTTAGATTTCCTTGAACAAAACAATTCTTCTAGTGCGTTAATCATTAACAACAAAACTGTTAACACATTAAAAGAAAAAGAATTAGCTGAATTTAGAAATAAGCACATCGGGTTTATTTTTCAGTTTCATCAATTATTACCAGAATTTACCGCTTTAGAAAATGTGTGTATTCCTGCGTTCATCGGTGGGAAAAAGAAACATGAAACAGAACAACACGCCAAAGAATTGTTAGACTTTTTAGGCTTATCTCACCGATACAATCACAAACCTACTGAACTGTCTGGTGGAGAGCAACAACGTGTGGCTGTAGCTAGAGCTTTAATTAATAATCCTGATGTAGTTTTTGCCGATGAGCCTTCTGGTAATTTAGATTCTGAAAGTGCTGAAAGCTTACACCAATTATTCTTTGAGCTTCGCGATAAATTTGGCCAAACATTTGTTATCGTTACCCACAATCAAAAATTAGCAGATATGGCTGACAGAAAGTTAGTGATGAAAGATGGTAATATTGTGAGCTAAATGACACATGACGATCTAAAACTGTTTCTTGATGAAAAGGTGGTGCAATACAACACACCAGAATTCATATCAAGTGATCCTATACAAATACCACATCTTTTTACTTTAAAAGAAGATATTGAAATAGCCGGATTTCTAACTGCTACCATAGCATGGGGTAATAGAAAAATGATCATCAAAAATGCGACACGTATGATGGATTTACTCGGAAATTCACCATATGATTTTGTTATGAATCATAAAGAACATCATCTTGACAACTTAGAAAACTTTGTACATCGCACATTTAACTCTAAAGATTTCAAACACTTCATTAAGGCGCTGCAACATATCTATACCCATCATAAAGGTTTAGAGCATGTGTTTAACACTCATGCTACAGAAACATCATTACAACCAGCAATTCATGAACTAAAAAAGATATTTTTTGAAATACCTCACCCAGCAAGAACATCTAAACATGTATCTGACCCCTACAAAGGTTCTGCGGCTAAGAAAATAAATATGTGGCTGAGATGGCTCGTAAGAAATGATACGGGTGGAGTAGATTTTGGTTTATGGAAACACATTTCTCCTTCTATACTTTCATGTCCGTTAGATGTACATTCTGGTAATGTAGCACGTAAATTGGGGATATTAACAAGAAAACAAAACGATGCAAAAGCTCTAGCTGAACTTGACAGCAACTTAAGACGTCTTGATAACAACGACCCTGTAAAATATGATTTCGCACTGTTTGGCTTAGGTGTTTTTGAAAATTTTTAACCCGTAAAACACTGTTTTTCAGTAATTAACAATTTTTAGTGAGTAAAAAATACCCAATATTGGGTATTTTATGCTAAACATAAATGTTGTATCTTTGACTTGTCCATAAGTAAGATTATGGATTAAGTAAGTTTTTTTGGGGTAAAAATATCTGTTAGTTTTCTAGCAGATATTTTTTTTTAGTATCGTAATGCTTAATAATATTAATGATATATTTGAGTAATCAATGCAATTTAATTCGCCTTACATATTATACGCACTCTTTGCGCTTGTTATTCCGGTAATAATACACTTCTTTCAATTACGTAAATTTCAAAAAACGGCATTTACCAATGTAAAGTTCTTACAGAACATCGTTATTAAAACCAGACAAAGTTCACAACTTAAAAAATGGCTATTGCTCGCTTGTAGACTATTAGTTTTCACCTGTATTATTTTTGCATTTTCTGAACCATATTTCCCTAGCAAACAACCAAAATCAGAACAACAAGATATCGTTATATATATTGATAATTCTTTTAGTAATAAAGAAAAAGGTGAAAAAGGTGAACTCATGAAAGTTGCTGTACAGGAACTTATAGAACACTACCCTAATAATAAACTCCTCAGTATCATTACCAATGATCACATATTTAAACATAAAACACTCGGTGAATTAAAGAACGATTTGATTTCTTTAGACTATACATCACATCAGCTTGAGTATAAATCAATTGAATTACTAGCAAAACAGATTACTAAAAATAACACGCAGTTAATTTGTATATCTGACTTTCAAGATACGAACACGCTAGATTCTAGTTATTTTAGCACCAATACTGATGTAAAATTGATACAACATCTGCCAGTATCTAAACAAAATATCAGTATTGACTCTGTCTATTTTTCTCCACAACACACTGACCCTCATTTGAATGTTATCATTAAAAATCAATTTAATGATTTAACCAACGTTCCTATTTCAATTTATAATAATGACAGTTTAATTAGTAAAACCACTCCAAAAATAACTCAATTACATAATTCAATTACATTTTCTTTACCCCAAAAAGACGATTTGAATTTAAAGATTCAACTCACAGATCAGAACTTTATACATGATAATGTGTTTTATGTTTCAAAAGCAAAACCATTACAACAACATGTGCTGGCTATTGGAACGGAGGCCGATAATGCCTTTTTATCAAAACTATTTACAAAGGATGAATTTATTTTCACACAATTTACTTCCAATCAAATAGATTATAATGCTATAGACAAACAACATCTTGTTATAATTAACGAATTAGTTGATGTTACAGAAGCCTTATCAAAAACTCTAGCAACATTTACTAAAAATGGCGGAGTTGTACTTTTTATTCCTTCTGAACAAGGAGACATCAACAATTACAACAGAGTATGTCATGTTTTTCAAAATCAAAATAAACAACAAGTTCGACTTACAAAAATTCATAACTCACACCCTATTTACACGAATGTTTTTGAAAAAAACATTTCAAATTTTCAATACCCAACATTTAAATCTCATTACAAATTAAAACAGTACCATACTACATTACTAACATTAGAAAACGAAAATCCTTTCCTGGTAAGCAAAAACAATTACTACGTATTTTCTGCGCCTTTAAATAGCGTTAACACAAATTTTAAACAAGCTCCGCTTATTGTGCCTACACTATACAATATTGCGAAAAGCAGTTTAAAAACTAATACTCCGTATTATACTATTGGGAGTAAAAACACTATTGACATTCCTATTGAATTAAAAAAAGACGATATTGTATCATTACAAAAAGGAGCATTTTCTGTTATTCCAATACAACATATTAGTCCAAATAAAGTCACATTAGACACAGAAAACTCTATTCATGAGTCTGGCATATACACCATCTTAAACAACCAAACTACTACTAAACTAGCATTCAATTATTCTACTTCAGAAGGTATTGTCAACTACCATGATATTAAAAAATTAGAATCAGAACATATACAAACAAGTCATTCTATAGCAAATACAATCACTAATTTAAATTCTGAGGTTCAAGTAGCAACACTTTGGAAATGGTTTGTTATTTTTGCTATATTATTTTTGCTTATAGAACTACTCATTTTAAAATATTTTAAATGAATATCCTGATAAAATCAGCAACTATTCTGGATCACACCAGTCCATACAACACACAAACAAAAGACATTCTTATTGAAAATGGTATCATTACAAAAATTGATGACACTATTACATCTTCTGACAATACTAAAGAAATTGCTCAAGACAACCTTCATGTTTCACAAGGATGGTTTGACAGTTCAGTATCCTTTGGTGAACCAGGATTTGAAGAACGCGAAACCCTAGATAACGGACTAAATACTGCTGGCTATAGCGGCTTCACAGATATTATGGTTAATCCAAGTACCAACCCGGTTATAGACAATGGAGCTACAGTTGCCTACATAAAAAACAAAGGCGCACAACACACCGTTAATATTCATCCTATTGGTGCATTAACTAAAGCTTCTAAAGGGACCGATTTAGCTGAACTATATGACATGCAGCAATCAGGTGCAGTAGCGTTTGGCGATTTTCAGTCGGCAATAGAAAACCCAAATATGTTAAAAATTGCATTGCAATACACTCAAAATTTTAACGGCATTGTACTGTCATACCCTCAAGAAAATAAAATTGCAGGAAAAGGTATTGTTAATGAAGAAGAAACGTCAACTAAATTAGGATTAAAAGGGATACCTAACTTAGCCGAAGAATTACACGTTATTAGAGATTTATATCTTTTAGAATATGCTGGAGGAAAACTACACATTCCTACAATATCTACTGCTAAATCTGTACAACTTATCCGTGAGGCTAAATTAAAAGGGTTAGATGTAACGTGTTCAGTATCTGTTTTACATCTTATTTTAACCGATGATGTCATTACAGATTTCAATACCAATTATAAAATTTTACCTCCGTTAAGAACTGCTCTTGATCGAAAAGTATTACTTGCTGGTATACAAGATGGAACAATTGATTTTGTAACAAGCAACCACTGCCCTATTGATGTTGAACATAAAGTTATAGAGTTTGACCATGCACAATACGGAAGTATTGGATTAGAAACAATCTTTGGAGCCTTAAATAGTATCCTTTCAACAGATAAAGTTGTACAACTATTAACACAACATAAAGAACGCTTTGGTTTGACTACCACCACAGTTAAAGAAGGGCAAGCAGCCTCTCTAACACTATTTAATCCTGATGTTACCTATCAATTTTCAAAAGAAGACATCAAGTCTACTTCAAAAAATTCGGCCTTACTGGGTAGTACTTTAAAAGGAAAAGCTATAGGGGTTATTAATAACAATCAACTGATATTAGCATAACTATGTCAACAACATCATCAGGTAAAACTGCAGCTACTGTTGCATACTTAACTATTTTCGGAACCATTGTTGCGTTCTTTTTAAACTTTGAGCAGAAGAGTCAATTCGCCTATTTTCACATCAGGCAAGCAATGGGGTTATTTGCTACTTTTTTTCTACTATCATTTTTTATAGGCTACTTTAATAATATTATGATATCTGGTGCCTTCTACGTGTTCTTTTTTGTTCTTTGGGGGTACGGATTTATCTCAGCACTAAACAATAGCACTAAACCTGTACCGCTTTTAGGAGAATTCTATCAGAACCTATTTAAAATGGTAGGAGAATGAAAATTTTATACAAACATTCATTACTATATATAGCCATTTCACTATATATAATCAGTATTTTATTTAAAATTATGCATTGGCCATATGCTGATGTGTTTCAGTTGGTAAGTTTAATAGCAGCAATTATTTGGATTTATACTTTTTTCAAAAACAGAAACCATGACTAAACAATTAGCATTACACCATATAACAAGACCAGCAATTGGTTCTAAAGAAAAAGCGCCATTATTAATTTTATTACATGGTTACGGAAGTAATGAAGACGACTTATTTTCATTTGCAAGTGAATTACCTAAAGATTTTTTTATCGTTTCTGTAAGAGCCCCACACAACTTACAGCCTTACGGACACAGTTGGTATGACATCCATTTTACAGCAGATAATGAAAAGTTTTCTGATGACCAACAGGCCATACAATCTCGAGATTTAATTGCGACGTTTATTGATGAGCTTACAGAAACCTATCCTGTTGACGCTAATAATGTATCGTTAATTGGGTTTAGTCAAGGTACTATTTTAAGTTACGCAGTGGCTTTATCTTATCCTGAAAAGGTAAAAAATGTAGTGGCTTTAAGTGGTTATATAAATGATAAAATTATAGCACCAGATGTAAGTTCTAAAAACCACTCTCATTTAGATTTTTATATTTCACATGGTAGTGCAGATCAAGTCATTCCTAATTTTTGGGCTAATAAAGCACCTGAGTATCTCAATCAGTTGAATATTAAGAATTCATATAGAGAATTCCCTGTAGGTCATGGTGTAGCACCACAAAATTTCTTTGAATTTAAAAATTGGTTAGAAAGTAAGTTATAATTAATAACTCGTTCTTGCCTTTATATTTAACTCGCAAAGTCGTATAATTTCAGTTATACGCTTTGTTCTTGTAGCTTGTTTTTTTCCTGAATACAACCAATACAAATATCCTTTTTTGTACGATTTAGAAAATTGATTATAGTTTTTAAACGCTAATGGATGCTTATCAAATTCAATTTGTAAATCTTCAGGTATAATTAAATCTTCTACAGTATCAAGAGCTGTCCATGAACCATCTTCCTTTGCGGTTTGAATTTTTAAAAATCCACTTTCATGCATTTTGCCATTAGCTATTAACTCTTGAATATGTGTTTTATTTAATTTACTCCAAGCACTTTTGGGTTTTCGTGGTGTAAACAATTGTCTGCGTCTCTCGTCATCTAATCGTTTAACAGTAGAATCAATCCACCCGAAACATAAGGCTACTCTAACCGCTTCTTCCCAACGCATGGAAGGCTTGTTAGAATTTACTTTATATAAAATAAGATAAACTCCACCAGAAATAGTATGGTTTTTAAGTAACCAACTACGCCAATCTTCTGCAGATTTAAAATATAACTCTTCACGTGTAGTCATGGCACACTATACATAGTTACTCAATAACATCAAGCGGGTACAAAAAGGACGCTTCAGTATTAAAACTTATTGTTTTATCGTCATTATAAGTACAGGCAATAAATACTTGCCCCCAATACTTACCATCACTAAAATCTGCAATAATCCATTTATGATTTAACATTTTCATGCTATTAATCATGATTTTATCGCCATACATTGGTGCATATGGGATAAGCGGATTACCATTGTCTTCAACATTCAAGCTAATCAACTGATCTTCTATATGCAAGATTAATTCTTTATAATCTATACCTTCTTTATATAAATGTTCAATGGCATAAGCATCTTCTTTTAATGAAAACTTCCCTAACTCCATTGCTTCAATACGCAAATTAGCAATAGTATCTTGAAACTTATTTTCTTGCTCTGAGTTATAAGATCTTAATTTTTCAATTTTATCTTCATAAGATGTTATTTCACGTTTTGTATTTACATAAACAAACAATAGCATTAAAGCCGTTAATAAAAATAAATACAAGAATAATTGCTTTTTCATTGCGATAGATTTAAAAGTTTAGAGTTAAAGTATCATACGCCAAAAATACATTTTTTGGAAGAGATTGTTGCACATCTTTATAAAAACCTAGTTCATGACTCACATGAGTTAAATACGCTTTTTCTGGAGCAATTCGTTCTATAAACTGTAAGGCTTCTTGAAGTGTAAAATGTGAATGGTGTTCATGTTCACGCAAGGCATTTATTACAAGTACCTTAACATTTTTCAATTTATCAATTTCTGCATCTGGTACCGTTTTAACATCAGTCATATACACAAAATCATTAATTCTAAACCCGAAGACTTGTAAGGTGTTATGATAAGCGTTTATTGGAGTTACTGACACATTGTTAATTGAAAACGTTACATTGTTATGTATTTCATTTAACGCAACAGTTGGCGCGCCAGGATACTTGTTTTTAGTTTCAAAAATATACGCAAAACGTTGCTTTAAACTTTCAAACACACGATGATGACCATACAATTGAAAATCACCTTCTTGTCTGAAATAAAACGGTCTTATATCGTCTAACCCTGCTGTATGATCTGAGTGTTCATGTGTAAACAGTACCGCATCTAAATGACTTGGTTTAGCTCGTAACATTTGAGCCCTAAAATCAGGGCCACAGTCTATTACCAAGATAGTAGCATCAATTTCTATCATTACTGATGTTCTCAAACGTTTATCTCTAAAATCTGTACTCAAACATACAGGATGCGTACTACCAATTACTGGAATACCTTGAGATGTACCTGTTCCTAAAAAAGTAACCTTCATTAATTATAATAATTACAACAGTTGAAATTTACAGCAAACTAAACATAAAACAATGAAAAACCGAACAATTATTTTTCATGCAAAACAGTAAAAATCAATAGTATTTTTACCATTTAGATGAGTTATTTCGTATTTTTGTATCACATATAAGGAATAAACCTCAATATCATATGACCATAAAATTAAAAGGTGACAAAGCTTTTGAAGCTGCACCTTCCCTAAAAAACAAAGCGCTTCGCATTAACTTAAATGAAAACATTTACGGGACTTTTGCCGAAATAGGTGCAGGTCAAGAAACGGTAAGAAATTTCTTTCGTGCAGGTGGTGGTTCTGGTACTATTGCTAAGGCTATGTCTGCTTACGATAAAGATTTTAGTGATGCTATTTATGGAATAGAAGATGACAAACGTTATGTTACCGAAGCACGTTTAAAGAAGATGTTAGACCATGAAATGAATTTATTAGAAGAGCGCATCTCAAGAGATAAGCATCCTAATAAATTATTTTTTAGTTATGCCAATACCGTTGCTACAATTGATTTTGCTAAAAAATACAAAGGTCATGGTTGGATAGGTTTACGTTTTCAAGTTAACGCTACTGATGAATTTAGTGACATCATTTTACACGTACGTTTTAAAGAAAACGATGCTAGACTACAACAAAACACATTAGGGGTTTTAGGTACAAACTTAATTTACGGAGCGTTCTATAAACACAATAATCCTAAAAAATTATTAACCTATCTCTATGATCATTTAGACAAAGATCAAATAGAGATTGATACTATTAACTTTTCTGGACCACTATTCAGAAATGTTGATAACCGTTTAATGAGTTTACAATTGGTTAAACACGGTATGACTGATGCCGTTATGTTTAGTCCTGAAGGTCATAACTTATTGGCTGGTAAAATTCTTTATAAGAAAAACATCTTAGCACTTAGAGGTAGTTTTAGACCTGTAACTAAAGTAAACATGGATATGTTCAAAAAATCATATGACATGTTTATTAGTGACAATAAAGTAGATAAGGATAAAACGGAAGTCATTTTTGAAATTACACTATCAAACCTAAAAGAAGGATTGAATGAAATAAACGAAAGAGACTTCTTAGACAGAGCTGAATTATTGTGCTCATTAGGTCATACCGTAATGATTTCAAACTTCCAAGAGTACTATAAAGTTGCCCAATACTTCAATAAGTTCACAAAAAAACGTTTAGGTCTTGCTATGGGGGCACTAAACTTAATTGAACTTTTTGATGAAAAATACTACCGTGATTTACCAGGAGGAATCCTTGAAGCATTTGGTAAATTAGCCACTAGTGATGTAAGAGTTTTTGTGTACCCATTTACAAGTGATAATGGTGATTTAATGACTATTGACAACATTAAAGTACACCCTAGAATGAAAGACTTATACAAGTTTTTCAAGTACAATGGTAAAATGATTGATATTAAAGATGCTGATTTAAGTATTCTAGACATTTACTCACGTAAAGTACTTAAGATGATTGAAAACAATGAAGATGGCTGGGAAGAAATGCTTCCTAATGGTATCTCAGAAATCATTAAAAAGCAAAGCCTTTTTGGTTACGAATCTGAAGAAGAATTAGATTATGAAGATGAAGAGTATTCTGACGCTTTTTAGATAACCACACATCTATAAACATAAAAAAGCCACTCAAATGAGTGGCTTTTTTATGTTACGGTATTACTAAATCCTACTTTGCAATATTTACAGCTCTAGTTTCTCTAATTACTGTAATTTTTACTTGTCCTGGGTAAGTCATATCTGTTTGAATTTTCTGAGAAATTTCAAATGATAAATTAGCCGCTTTTTCATCAGATACTTTTTCGCTTTCTACAATAACACGTAATTCTCTACCTGCTTGTATGGCGTATGCCTTTTTAACTCCAGTAAACGCAAATGCAATATCTTCAAGATCTTTTAAACGCTGAATGTAAGAATCCAATACCTGACGTCTAGCACCAGGTCTAGCACCAGATATAGCATCACAAACTTGTACAATTGGCGCTAACAACGATTTCATTTCTACTTCATCATGGTGAGCTCCAATAGCATTACATACATCTGGTTTTTCACCGTGCTTTTCAGCCCATTGCATACCTAATATAGCGTGTGGCAGTTCTGTTTCTTCTTCAGGAACTTTACCTATATCGTGTAACAATCCTGCACGTTTAGCTAATTTTGGATTTAACCCTAACTCAGATGCCATTACACCACATAATTTAGCTACTTCTCTAGAGTGTTGTAATAAATTCTGACCGTATGACGAACGGTATTTCATACGCCCTACCATTTTTATCAATTCTGGATGTAATCCATGAATTCCTAAATCAATAACAGTACGCTTACCTACTTCAACAATTTCAGATTCTATTTGTTTTTTAGTTTTTCTAACAACTTCTTCTATTCTTGCTGGGTGAATACGTCCATCTGTTACTAACTTATGTAATGATAAACGTGCTACTTCTCTTCTTACAGAATCAAAACATGATAAAATGATGGCATCCGGGGTATCATCAACAATAATTTCAACACCTGTTGCTGCTTCAATTGCTCTAATGTTGCGTCCTTCTCTACCAATAATCCTACCTTTAACATCATCAGATTCTAAATTGAATACGGATACACAGTTTTCCACTGCTTCTTCAGTACCTATACGCTGAATGGTGTTAATAATGATTTTCTTAGCTTCTTGCTGCGCCGTCATTTTAGCTTCTTCTATACTATCTTGCACAAAAGACATGGCATCTGTTTTTGCTTCTTCTTTTAAAGAAACTATCAACTCTTCTTTAGCTTCTTCTGCAGATAAACCAGAGATCACTTCTAATTGCTCAACTTGTTTTTTATGCAAGCGCTCAATTTCATCTTTCTTTTTTTCTAAAAAGTCAATTCTATAATCGTAATCTTTTTTCTTCTCTTCAACGTCTTTATTAGCTTTTTTAGCTTTAGACAATTCATTAGATACTTGCGACTCTTTATCTCTAACACGTTTTTCAACATCAGCAATTTTTTTGTCTTTTGATAAAATCACTTTTTCATGTTCTGCTTTTAGCTCTATAAAACGCTCTTTTGCCTGAAGTAGTTTATCTTTTTTGATAGACTCCCCTTCTTTTTTGGCTTCTTTTAACAACAATTCGGCTTCTTTTTCTGCAGAAGCTATTACGCTTGAGGCACTGTTTTTTGCTAAAATTTTAGCAATTATAAAACCAATTGCAACCCCAATTACAATACCAATAATTATTGGTATAATCATTTCACTCATATCTATTATTTATTTATATAAAAAAACCCACATCAGTATGAGTTTTGTATAAACTCCTATAAACAGGTTTAAAGCTAACGTGTTGGTCAAGGATCTGCGACAAGGCAGCATGCTTTTACAACACCGACTCACTTTTTTTAATTGAAACTTGTTGAGTTTATCAAAAAATTATAACTAATGCGGGTAGTAATTTTTACGTATTTTAAAGAACTTTATCTATATATAGTTATCAAGCAGCTTTTGCATAGCTTCAAGCTTATTGGTAACCAAACTATTATCTTCAACGGTATCCAAGCTTTTTTGCTCTACTTTGGCCGCAAATTGTAATGCACACATGGCTAATACATCTTGCTTATCACGTACAGCGTAATTTTGTTCAAACTGCTTCATAAGCTTATCAATGCTTTTTGCAGCTTTTCGTAAGCCTTCTTCTTGTCTTGGGTCTATCGTTAACGGATAAACTCTATCGGCTATAGAAATTTTAATCTTTAGCTTTTCAGACATGGTTATTATTTAGAAAGCTGAGTAATACAATGATCTATTTCTCTAATCAGTGTATTTATTTTAAGCTTGGTTTCCCTTTTATAATCTTCACTACCCAACATAGAACTTGTTAACTTAAGAGCTTCGTATTTATCTTGCCACTGAGCTAAAACTTCATTTTGCTTTTTGATATTATCTTCTTTCAAAGCTAATTCTATCATAAGCTGCTTG
Organism: Flavobacteriaceae bacterium; assembly: GCA_049609325.1. Lineage (GTDB taxonomy): Bacteria > Bacteroidota > Bacteroidia > Flavobacteriales > Flavobacteriaceae. Next base: position 22,600 of record JBMYYK010000009.1, read on the forward strand.
TTTATTTGTTCCTTTTCATCTAAACGGGCTATTACCTTATTTAGCTTAACTTCTAAAGAATCAACAAGTTCTAATAATTCACTCATTCAGCCAATCAGTTCATATGTGTTAAACACAAAGTTAACATTTCAAAATTAATATCACTATAATATTTCCTTTTTTTTCAACTGCAATTTACAGTTGATTTTTTGGCGTAGATATTGCTTAATTATTAAAAATAAACTTAACTTTATATAGCTTTTTATCGTATAAATACGAACATCACAAAATCAATTTTTAATGAAAAAAACCATAGCTAACATTTTATGTTTTCTCATCATTTTACCGCTCTTTGCACAAAAAGAATATCCTAAAGAGTATTTTGGAAATCCGTTAGAAATAGGCCCAATCTTAGCGGGAACTTTTGCCGAGTTACGCTCAAATCATTTTCATGGTGGTGTAGATATCAAAACTCAGCAACGTGAAGGCTTAAATGTTTTAGCCACTGCAGATGGTTATATTAGTAGAATTAAAATTTCACCTTGGGGCTACGGAAAAGCTATATACATACAGCATCCTAATGGCTACACCACTGTTTATGGACATTTAAAAGAATTAGCACCTGAGTTTGAATCGTATGTGAAAGAGCGTCAGTATAAGAAGGAAAAATTTGCCATTGAACTTTTTCCGTCAGAGAACACCTTAAAAGTTACCAAAGGACAATTGATTGGACTATCTGGTAATACTGGAGGGTCTGGTGGCCCACACTTACATTATGAAATTAGAGATAGTAGGCAACATCCTATGAATCCTATGCTGTTTGGTTTTAATGTAAAAGATTCTAGAAAGCCAACAATAAATGCGGTTTATGGCTATAGTTTGACTGATTCATCTCAAGTGAACCACCATAACAATAAAGTAAAACTAAAACTTATTAAAGGTGATGATGGAAATTATATCGCTGAAACTGTATACGCCTCAGGTGTTATTTCTTTTGGTATTAACACCTACGACAAACAAGATTTAGCACATAATAAAAATGGGGTGTACAACATTAAAACCTACATTAACGGCAAACTAAACTACGAACTTGATTTTAAAAAGTTCTCCTTTAAAGAAAGTAGACATTTGAACCAGTTAATAGACTACGCCTACTTTAAAAAGAAAAAATCACGAATTCAAAAATTGTTTAAAACTCCAAGTAATCCTTTAAGCATCATAAAAAATGTTGAGGATTATGGACAGGTGATCATTAATGAAGGAGAGCAAATAAATTATAAAATTATAATAGCAGATTACAATAATAACAAACGTACAGTAACAATCCCTATTGTTGGGCAAAAGAAAGCCATTACGCATTTCAAAGAAAAAATTGAATCACCACAATATGTATATGCCGATAAAGAATTATTATTAGAGGATAATGACAAGCAAGTATATATTCCTAAAAACGCACTCTATGAAGACACCCCTATAGTGTTTGAAACCAAGGGCGACACTATTATTATTGGTGATACCAATATACCTTTACATAAAAATATCACATTAAAATTTGATGTGGAAAAATTTTCAGAAGACGATTTGTCAAAAATGTATATCAGCGGTTTAGGCTACAACAATAAACCTTATTTTCATGTGAATACAACTCTCAAACATGATAAAATGGTAGGAAAAACTAAATCTTTTGGAAAATTCACACTGAGTTCAGATACTGAAAAACCAATCATTACACCCGTTAACACGCAAAACGGGAAATGGATGTCAAAATCTAATTTTCTAAAAATGAAAATTTCAGACAAGCTATCAGGAATAGATAAATATCGGGCCACAATCAATGGAAAATGGGCGTTGATGGAATATGATCCTAAAAAAGATCTGTTGAGTTATAAGTTTTCTGATAAAATTCACCAACCAGGCGAAAATAAATTCAAGCTAATAGTTATCGATAATGTTGGAAATAATAGTACTTTTGAAATGACTTTTTTCAGAAATAACTAAATAATGTACCCAAAACTTAAGCCTCTTTTTAGCCTAATACTTTTCTTTAGTTCTACTCTACTGTTTGCTCAAGAAGCAACTATAACTGGTGTTATTTTAGATGAAATGAATCTTCCTATACAAGATGTAACCATCACTTACGGAACTAATGGTACTAAAACATCTAAAGATGGAGATTATTCAATTCAAATACCTATTGAACAAGATATCACGCTAACGTTTTCACATGTAAGTTTTAAAAAAATAGTTCAAACGTTTAATTTAAAACAAGGACAATCGTATGAATTCAATCCTGTTTTAAAAAGCTCTGAAGAACAGCTGGGTACAATTATAATTACCGGTAACAAGCGTAAACGTATTGAAGGTATTACTACTATTAGCCCCAAATTACTCCGTAAAATTCCTGGCGGAAATGCTGGAGTAGAAAACATTCTTAAAACTTTGGCAGGAGTAAGTGGTAATAATGAACTTAGTTCTCAATACAATGTTAGAGGAGGAAATTTTGATGAAAACTTAGTATACGTCAACGAAATTGAAGTGTACAGACCTTTTTTAGTGCGTTCTGGTCAGCAAGAAGGGTTGAGTTTTGTAAACAGTGATTTGGTACAGAATGTAGATTTTTCTGCAGGAGGATTTCAAGCTAAATATGGCGATAAATTATCATCTGTATTAGATATCACGTATAAAAACCCAAAACAATTTGGTGCTAGTGTAGATGCTAGTTTACTTGGCGGTAGTGTTAGTGTTGAAGGCACCTCAAAAGACAATAAACTCTCAGGAGTTTTAGGTGTTCGCTATCGTGATAATAGTCTTTTTGTAAAAGCTAAAGAAACCGAAACTAATTACGACCCTAAATTTGCAGATGTTCAAACCTACCTAACTTATAAGCTTTCAAATAAGCTTGATGTGAATTTTTTAGGAAATTTAGCCATCAACAAATACAATTACCAGCCACAGACTCGACAAACAAACTTTGGAACATTAACTGATCCTATTGCCTTAGTTGTACACTATGAGGGTCAAGAAAAAGACCAATACAATTCTTATTTCGGAGCCTTAAAGACCAATTATAAAGCCAATGACAATTTAACTTTAAAATTTATCGGGTCTGCTTACCATACCGTTGAGGAAGAATATTTTGACATTTTAGCAAATTATGCTTTAGGTGAAGTTAATACTAATATTGGTGATGAAGATTACGGTGAAGTTGAATTCACAGAAGGAATAGGTTCACAACTACACCATGCAAGAAATGACTTAGATGCTTTAATATTAAGTTTTGAACATAAAGGAAATTATAAAAAAGATAGACATAAAATTAGTTGGGGTGCCAAATACAACTATGAAAACATTAGAGATAAAATTATAGAATGGGAGGTGATTGATTCAGCTGGGTTTTCTGTGCGCCCTATAGGCGGTATTGGAAACTCACAACCATATACACCATATAACGCGCCTTTAGAACCATTTCAGAATATTCACGCAACGAATGATGTAACTATAAACAGACTTTCTGGATTTATTCAGTATAACGGAAAAGGAAATGTAGGTGACCATGAGATTTTTTATAATGCAGGAGTAAGAGCACATAATTGGACTGTATCTGGAGATCAAATCAACACCAACTCACAAATTGTATTTAGCCCTAGAGCTCAGGTATCTATTAAACCAGAATGGAAAAAAGACATCACCTTACGCTTAGCTGCTGGACTATATCATCAACCGCCTTTTTATAGAGAATTAAGAGATGCTAACGGTACCGTAAATCCTAAGGTTAAAGCTCAACAATCTATACACGCGATATTTGGTGGCGATTATAACTTTAAATTATGGGACAGACCTTTTAAATTGTCTTCAGACATCTATTACAAAAGTTTATCTAACGTGAACCCATATACTGTTGATAATGTAAGAATACGCTATGCCGCAGATAACTCAGCTAAAGCTTATGCCACAGGGTTAGACATCAGACTAAATGGTGAATTTGTCCCAGGTACAGAATCTTGGTTTAGTTTTGGATATTTAAAAACCGAAGAAAACATCAACAACAGAGGGTATATTTCAAGACCAACTGACCAACGCTTAAAATTTGGCGCCTTATTTCAAGACTATATGCCAAACTTACCAAACGTAAAGGTCTATTTAAACTTAGTGTATAACACAGGGGTACCAGGTGGTTCACCAAGTTACGCCGATCAATACCAATATCAAAACAGACTTAGAGATTACAAACGTGCGGATGCAGGGTTTTCTTATGTAATTGTTGATGATAGTAAAAAATTTGAAAAAGGCCATTTGTTTCATCATTTAGAAGAGTTACAAATTGGTTTTGAAATCTTTAACATGTTTGATGTACAAAACTCAATTACCAATACTTGGGTAAGAGATGTGTACACCAAAAGCCAATATGCCGTACCCAATTACCTGACGCCAAGAATATTTAACTTGAGGTTGGGAATGAAATTTTAAATTCATTGATAAAAATGACTGCATACCACTAAAAGTATTTTAGGCTTTTGTATTTTTAAACCACTATGACTTGGAAAAATGCATTAACAGATTATAAGCATTATTTAAAATTAGAACGAGGACTCTCAGAAAACTCTATTAAAAGTTATGAGCTTGATGTTATAAAATTAATTCGATTTTTAGACACTCATAACTATAAGGACTCCCCTATTTCAATTTCATCAGAAACATTAAAACGTTTCATTTATGAAATAGCTAAAATTGTGAATGAACGCTCACAATCTCGTATCATTTCTGGATTAAAAAGTTTTTTCAATTATTTAGTATTTGAAGATTATAGAGAAGATAATCCGTTAGAGTTAATTGAATCACCAAAAATAGGTCGAAAATTACCAGACACTTTATCAATCAACGAAATCGATAGTATATCTAATGCTGTAGACTTAAGCAAACCAGAAGGTGAACGCAATAGAGCCATTATAGAAACCTTATACGGTTGTGGGTTACGAGTATCTGAACTTACGGCTTTAAAACTATCAGATTTATTTTTTGAAGAAGGGTTTATTAAAGTCACCGGAAAAGGCAATAAAGAACGCTTTATTCCCATTGGCGCATTAACACAGAAGTATATTAATATATATAGAACTCAAGTTCGAGTTCATATTACTATTCAGCCAGGTTTTGAAGACACTCTGTTCTTAAACAGGCGAGGCAAACAACTCACCAGAGCCATGATATTTACCATTGTAAAACGTTTAGCTGAAAAAGTTGGATTGCATAAAAACATCAGTCCACATACATTTCGTCATTCGTTTGCTACGCATTTATTAGAAAATGGCGCCGATTTAAGCGCCATTCAATTGATGTTAGGTCATGAAAGTATTACAACAACAGAAATTTACATGCATGTAGACAGAACTCATTTAGCCAATGTTATTGAACAATTTCATCCTAGAAAATAAGGTGTTATTCTCCTAAAATTTGAGCCGTATGAGCTTTAGTTTTTACTTTAGTGATTACCTCATCTATAATGCCATTTTCATTGATTATAAATGTAATTCTGTGAATACCATCATAGACACGCCCCATAAATTTCTTTTCGCCCCAAACACCAAACGCATTAATCACATCTTTGTTTTCATCAGCTAATAACGGGAATGGCAGCTCTTTTTTATCAATAAAATTTTGTTGACGCTTTGCAGAATCTGCACTAACCCCCAAAATTGCATACCCTTGAGCTAAAAACCTCTGATAATTATCTCTCAAGTTACAAGCCTGCATAGTGCAACCCGGTGTACTTGCTTTTGGGTAAAAAAACAAGACTAATTTTTTACCAGCATAATCCGATAATTTTATCGTATTTCCGGCATTATCTAAAGCTTCAAAATTAGGTGCTTTATCGCCTACTTTTAGTGTGTTCATATTATAATTTTCTATTTTTACAGTCGTAAATATACAACTATGACCAAGCAAGAAAAAGTAAATTTTGTAATAAAAACTTTAGACAAACTTTATCCTGAAATACCAGTACCTTTAGACCATAAAGACCCGTATACGCTTTTAATTGCAGTGTTACTCTCTGCACAAAGTACCGATGTACGCGTAAATCAAATTACACCGTTATTATTTGAAAAAGCAGATAACCCTTATGACATGATAAAACTATCTGTTGAAGAAATTCGTGAGATCATAAAACCAGTAGGATTATCGCCAATGAAATCAAAAGGAATTCATGGCTTATCACACATATTAATTGATAAACATAACGGTGAAGTGCCTCAAACTTACGAGGCTTTAGAAGCATTACCAGCGGTAGGCCACAAAACTGCTGCTGTTGTTTTGTCGCAAGCTTTTGGCATACCAGCATTTCCAGTAGACACACATATTCATCGTTTAATGTACCGATGGAACTTGACAAATGGCAAAAACGTAGTGCAAACAGAAAAAGATGCTAAACGTTTATTCCCTAAACATTTATGGAATGATTTGCATTTACAAATTATTTGGTATGGTAGAGAATATTCTCCTGCGAGAGGATGGAATTTAGACCATGATATTATTACCAAGACTATAGGCCGAAAAAGTGTGATAAACGCTTACTACAAAAAGAAGTAAATACCAATAAACAACCAACATTAGTTTTATAACACTTAAAATTATGTTGGTTGTTTATTTCCCAAAAAATGGACTAAAGCATGCTAATTCTGATGCACTTCAACTTGCATTTCCCCTACTTGTAGTATGCGCATCGCTTTAGAGTAATTTAATATCAAATTAATAGTTTCCTTTTTTGGTTGTAATCTGTTCATCTTTTTTGAACCTTGAGCGTAAAGTTTTGGCATATATAAATGGTTTGATTATATAGTGCTAACGTTCAAAAAACAGTTTTAGTATTTATTGTGTTAAAATAATTTTATGTTCTGAAACTAAACGTCTTAAATTAATAATTGCGTAACGCATTCTTCCCAAAGCAGTATTGATACTTACGTTAGTATTTTCAGCAATTTCTTTAAAACTCATGTCCTTATACAACCTCATAAATACCACTTCTCGCTGATCATTGGGTAGTTCATCTACTAGCTTTCTTACGTCTTCAGAAATTTGATCAACTATCAATTGACTTTCAGCATTATTACCTGAATCACTTAAAATTCTGAAAATATCAAACTCCTTATCTTTCGATTCAAACTTGGGCATACGGTTCGTTTTTCTAAAATGATCTATCACTAAATTATGGGCAATACGCATTAACCAAGGGAGAAATTTTCCTTCTTCATTATAGTTGCCTTTTTTTAATGTTTTGATAACTTTTATAAACGTATCTTGAAAAATATCTTCGCTTAAATCACGGTCATAAACTTTAGAATAAATAAAATTATAAACTCTATCTTTATGTCGTAACACTAATATTTCGAGAGATTTCTCGTTTCCTTGAATATAGTCTTTAACTAAAATCGAATCTGGAGCTGAAAATTTCATAAACATTACTATTATAGGTTAACTAACAAATACAAGACATTTGGGATGTCTTTAAAAAATTATTTGTTAAAAAAAGTAATGTTATGCTATAGGCAATATAAATTTGATGTAAAACCAAATATAACAAAAAAAAAGTGCTAATAGAAATTTTAACACTTTTTTATAGTATATGCTACTTATAGCCTCAGTTAATGATAATCTTTTTTGACACACTATGTGAACCGGTATCCATTTTCAATATATAATTTCCTGTACTTAATCCATTAACAGAAAAACTTAAGTTATATAAGCCGTTATTATGTTTTTTATTAAGTAATAACTCCTTTACTTTTTTACCATTAATTGTAAATATTGACACATTTATAATTGATGACGAATTAACCATATAATGCACATTACCTTGCTCACTCATAGGATTTGGATATACACCCATAATTACAAATTCATCATTTGATGTGTTATATGATGAGATATCATCAGGAAAATCTCCATAAGACAATAGTTGTTCGGCTGGTGTGTTGGTTTCAACTAAGTTGCATTGATCCTTATCTGTATACCAACTTTTGTAATACGTTTGTCCTGAATTTGGAACAGTAATGTCAACCATATTATACCAATCTGCCTGTACTCTGTGTTCTTTTACATCTAAAATGAAATAACCATGCGCATCAAGACTTACGTCGCTCATATGTCCGTTATTAGCCATTGTCCACAATTCTGCTAACCATGACGCAACACCACCATAGGCGTCTAAATTTTCTGAAGTAATACTAGGCACAACAAACTCTACAGCCTGACAAGAATTATTATACTCAGCTACTCCAGAAAACATGCTATGAATATCACCCGTTAAAATGACATTATTAGTTATTGAATTATCATCTAAATGTTTTAAGATATTATCTCTCTCATCAGAATACCCATCCCATGCATCATCAGTAGGAACACCGTCATAAGGCATAAACATTACCTGATTACCTAATATACGCCAAGTAGCAGCAGAAGAACTCAACTCATTTAACAACCAATTGTACTGTTCTATCCCTAAAATTGATGTATAATTGGCTTTATTCATTTCTTTAGATAGTGCATGAGCCTCATGCGCATACGATGACTTTTTAATTATATCTGTTAACTTCTGTTCTACTTCAACGGGCAAATAAATCTTTTCATTTGTTTGCTTAAAAATATAAGCTGCATTTGCAAATGTGTTTAGTAGATATTCATACTCTAATAATGTAATTTTTGAAACATTTACAAACAAAGGTGCCACCTGTTTTAATGCCATTTTTATATGTTCAACACTTTCTAAAGATGCCGATTCTATAAGGCTTTTTGCCACTGCTTTTCTTTCTGTTTTTGACAAGCTTCCTGCATTAGCAGTAACGACTTCATCTCTACCTTCTATTCTGGTATCTAACATGATTAAATCAAGTAAATTACCATAAGACAACGTTCTGTATAACCTATATTCTTCTATAGTATTAGCGCGAACCGGCATCCACTCAAAATAAGCTTTATAGGCATTATGTTTTCTAACATTCCAATCACCTTCTGTAGCTGGGTTATGATTTTCTGCACCGTATTTATTTGCATCGTTTGAAAATTCATGATCATCCCAAATGAGTATAAAAGGATGTTGCTGATGTAAATTTCTCAACATGGCATCTAAACGATAATATGAATATCGTACTCTATAATCACTTAAAGTAATAATTTCATTTTCCGGTAAATGACCACGTCCTATGGCATCATCATAACCATAACCTCCTGTTTCATACTCATAAATATAATCTCCTAAGTGCACTATGGCATCTATATCTGTTCTATTTGCCAATTCTTGATACCCATTAAAATAGCCGTTTTGGTAATTAGAACAGGAAACCACTCCAAAACGGACATTGGCAATATTACCAACTGGTGCCGTTCTTGTTTTTCCGATAAGCGAATGTTGACCAGAGGTTTCAAATTGATAGTAGTAACTTGTGTTCGGATTTAAATTGGTAACATCTATTTTTACGGTATAATCTATGTCGGCATCAGTGGTTACAGCTCCTGTTTTAACAACATCTGTCATAGATGGATCGGTAGCGACTTTCCAATTAACAACTGCACTTGAAGCGTTTGTTGTAACTCTCGTCCAAATAATTACTGCGCTATCCGTAGGATCTCCAGAAGCCACACCGTGGTAGAATGGTGCTAATCCCGGATCAAAAAAATCATCGATAGCTGTTATGTTGTTTCTATTTATTTTTGTGAGTACAACATCTTGTTGTGCGCTGGCAAAAAGTGTAAAAAACAAAAAAATAATATGTGCATTTTTCATTATATATGGTGTTAGTTTAACAAGTTATTTTAACGAAAGTATTAATCTGAATACTGAAATGAAACCACTTAAATGCTATTTAAATGAGATTTAATATTAGGTGCTTTCATTATTCAATTACATGATAATTCCTTTATACTTTCATAACAAAACAAGCTCTTAATTGTTATTAAGAGCTTGTTATAATTAGGTAGAAAATCAATTCTACTATTTTTTTATAATTTTATCTGTATGAATGATTCTGTTATTTGCATCAAGAATAGTTACAAGGTAAATTCCTTTTCTAATATGCCTTAAATCAATTGTATTATTTTTTAATTCTGACTCTAACACCAGTGCTCCAGATAATGTAAATATTTGTACATTATATAAATTACTCGAGCTCGGCATATCAATAAACAATATATCTTCAACAGGGTTAGGATACATATTAAATGAATTACTTTCAAAAACATCTGTAGTTAATACAGCCGAATTCATAGTATATTCAATATGCAGAACAGGAGCCATTTGTCCATCTGCAGATTCAGCCCTACGTTTAGCAGAAGTATCTGTCAACGATACACCTGTACCTTCTATCTTTATTGCTACTGCATTTCCCGATACCCAGTTAGCATTATTAACCATATTTTGAATTTGAGCAGCTAAGTTTGGTGTACGTTGCGCTATACCTGTATCATCATCACTCCATGCAGCTGGACTCCAATAGATACTTGGTAAATAATTTCTTGAAGTCACATCATAATTAACCGTTTGGTAAGGGCTTGGGTTTAAATCATCCTCTACAAAAACAAGTAATTCTGTAGTATCAGAATAATTTCCATCTGCCATGAACTGAACATACGCATTGGTAACCGTTGCATTTTGAGGAATGTTTACGTTTGTAAAACGAATACCTATTGTTTGGTTACCTTGTGAATTGTATGAGTCATACACCAATTCTAAATCTGAACTTCCTAAATACACTTCCCCACTACTTTCTTTTTGCTCGGCATCATCATTAGTAGCAATGTCTAGGACATCTGAATAATCTCCAACAGAAATATTAATAATGTCATTAGATGATAACCCATCATTATCATAAGCGATGGTTTCTATTTGGTGTGCTCCGTCAGAAAACGAATACAACAATTCAAATGGTGCAGTTGTATCTGTACTTACAATGGTATTATTTATTTTAAATTCAACTTGCGTAATAGTTCCATCTGTATCGGTTGCATTAGTGGTTATAAGTGTATCGGTTCCATCAACAATATAGTCACCATCATTTTGAGATGTAATTGCAATGCTTGGCGCTTGTAATGCCGAATCTATAAGGGTTACCACATCACCATTACTTGGTGACCATACATCAATACCGTTTGGTAACTCACAAACTGAAGTATTTGAGTTTTCTGCAACTGCATCTGCATTATCTACAATTATGGTTTTAACCTCAATTTTTGAAGAAGAGACACACACCCATTTAAACTGATTAAAACTACCAGAATCTCTCGTCCAATTTTTTGTATCATCTGAAGAGCGCAATGGTGCTCCCCAACATCCTTCACCTACATAAACAGTACCATTTATATCTTCTCGTTCAAAACCTTCATCACAGTTACTTCCACTAGAACAAGGTTTTAACGGCCATGTGGTTTTTACAGTATGTGAATCCGATTCATAAACTAACCTTACGCCTTCATCATAAAACAATTGTGCCCAGTTATTATATTCATCAGAACCTTCAGATTTAAAAAGGTTATGCGGACGCATTGGTTTGTGGTATTGTGCCGATTTCCAAATAGCATTATCAGATGCTAAGGTACTTTGCAACCAAGAATATTGTGATCCTCCAGCTGAAATTTCTGAATTCAACGTATAAATTGTATACAAATTAGTCCCAAATGTTAAGCTATAGTAAATATCTGTAGATGGTGTGTTAAAAAGGTGGTACACACTATTATTAGACCCTTCATGATTTCCTCTCGCAGGAATGATAGGAAACATTCTTCCATCAGAGGCTATTGTTAGCTGCCAATCGTCAAACCAATCTTGCCATTCACCATCAGAATCTCCATTAGTCATATCTCCTCCAAAAAACACTGCTGTTGGCTTTAATTTAGATACTAATTTATTAGCATTTTGACGTGGAGTTCTGTTGTTTCTAGAGTCACCTCCAGAAATAAACGACATCGTTTCATTAGTGCTAGGCGCTGTTCTAAACCAAAAACGTTGACTTGTTCCTTCTGAATCTCTAATTACAAAATAATAATTAGTATCTGGTGTTAATCCTGTTAATTTCGCAAAATTATTATTCATTCCTTTATAAGACACTGTCCTATCTACAGATTTAGAGGTTGGATAATTTCCCCAAGTTGTACCATAGTCCGTAGTTCCAAAATGCACTATTGGATTGGTTCCTGAATTTTGATCCCAACCAATCATAATTGTGGTTGCTGGATCATCAGTTAAAATAATTCTGTACCTTGAATTTGAAGCTAATAACACGTTAGTAAATAAGATACTACATAATAGTAAGGTGATTTTTTTCATTTTTTATTTAGTTAGATGTTTCGCAAACTTACACCCAGATATCACGCTATTCAATAGTAAAAACGAATGGTAATTATTTAGTAAACTGACACTTATTTTTAGCTATTTTATTTAATACAACCGAAAACTTCACATAACATTTCTATACAAAACATAGTTTAGTTTTACACATCAATTTATTGCATTTATGAGTACAAAAACTATTACTACAATTTTAAAAATCTGTTGTGTTTTTATTTTTATTGGTCGCGGATACCAACACCTATTTTGGGATGCGCCATTTAGAAGTTTATTATGGGATCAAAAACTTTTAGAACCTGTAATAACTAATGTATTTAATATGACATGGAATGACTATGTGACTTCCTTAAAAATTGACAGCTATATTCAGCAAAGCATTAAACTTATTGGTATTCTTTATTGCATTTGTGCAGTATTAGTCGTGCTAGTTCACCAACACTCTAAACAATGGATGAAAAACATTATATATATTGGCGGTGTTAATTTAGTTTGCTTATCGCTATTATTAACCAAAGATAAATTTTATCATTTGGCTATGTTTTTTGAGCATAGCATTCAATTTGGATTGCCGTTTCTACTACTTTATTTTCTAAAAAACAGAAATAGATTTAGATTACAATTATTACTTAAAGTTACAATTGCAGTTGCTTTTGTATGCCATGGGTTGTACGCTATAGGTACGCTATACCCAATACCAGCAAATTTTGTAACCATGACATTAAATATATTACCCGTAAATGAACCTACCGCTAAGCAATTATTAGTTGTTATGGGAGTAATTGATTTTGTAATTGCTATCGGAATTTTTATCCCTAAAATAACTAAACCATTTCTGATATATGCCGTTTTTTGGGGTATCGCTACGGCTTTAGCTAGACTAATAAGTCCATTGGTTTATGGGTTTTCAGTAGACATTTTACACCAATATTTGTATTTAGTAGTATACCGTATTCCACACGGACTAGCCCCTCTATTAATTTTATTGATGAGCTTAAAGCCAAAAAGAACGTTACGTTTCGCTAAAGAAGAAGAGATTCTGTATGTGTAATACATTACAAGTAGGATTAGCAAATTCAAAACATGAAGTCCTATAATTTTCCTTAAATTCGCAGTTATATTCAAACTACGCATTAAGGATTATGTTTAAACTTGATTTATCAAAGGTTAACCCAAAGGAAAACATCATAATTAAAGGAGCTAAATTGCACAACCTTAAAAACATTGATGTTGTGATACCACGAAACAAATTGGTAGTTATTACTGGTTTATCGGGTTCAGGAAAATCATCCTTGGCTTTTGATACTTTATACGCTGAGGGACAACGTCGTTATGTAGAAAGTTTATCATCATATGCACGGCAGTTTTTAGGACGTTTAAACAAACCAAAAGTAGATTTTATAAAAGGTATTGCTCCGGCAATTGCTATTGAACAAAAAGTAAACTCTACAAACCCAAGAAGTACGGTTGGTACCAGCACAGAAATTTACGATTACTTAAAATTGCTCTTTGCCAGAATAGGAAAAACCTATTCACCAATTTCTGGCAATAGAGTGAAAAAAGATACGGTTACAGATGTTATTAACTATTTAAAAACACTTGACAACAGAGATAAACTATTACTATTAGCACCCATACCTGTTGATAAAAATAGATCCTTAGCACAAAAAGTCAACATCCTTCAAAAACAAGGGTTTTCAAGAATAAAAGTTAAAAATGATGTTATACGAATTGATGAGTTTGAAGAGGAAGAATCTTTAAAATCAATTCAATTGGTGGTTGATAGAGTCATCATTAATCAAGATGATGAGGATTTTTACAACCGTTTAGCAGATGCCATTCAAGTGGCTTTCTACGAAGGAAAAGGAACCTGTAGTATTGAAAATTTATCTACAAATACAACAACAATATTTAGTAATAAGTTTGAATTAGACGGACTTACCTTCTTAGAGCCAAACACGCATTTATTCAGTTTTAACAACCCGTATGGCGCCTGCCCTACTTGCGAAGGTTATGGAGATGTTATCGGTTTGGACAGAACTTTAGTTGTTCCTGACACCTCACTATCTATTTTTGAAAACGCTATTTTTGCATGGCGTGGTGAAACACTTAGCTGGTATAGAGATCAATTGGTCAACTCAGCTTATAAATTTGATTTTCCAATTCATAAACCATATTTTGAGCTTACCGAAGCGCAACAAGACTTATTGTGGACTGGAAACAAACATTTTACTGGTCTTACAGAATTCTTTAAGGAATTAGAAGAAAAGAGTTATAAAATTCAAAATAGGGTATTATTATCTCGTTACCGTGGCAAAACAAAATGTCATACCTGTAACGGTAACAGATTACGTCCAGAAGCAGATTATATTAAAATTCAAGGAACTTCCATTTCTGAATTAGTAGGAAAATCTATCAAAGATTTAATAGATTTCTTCGAAGGTTTAGAATTAGATGCTCACGATAGTAAAATAGCTAAACGCTTATTAAAAGAGATCAATAACCGTTTAAGGTTTCTTTCAAATGTAGGCTTAGAGTATTTAACATTAAACAGAAAATCTAATTCTTTATCTGGTGGAGAAAGTCAGCGCATCAATTTAGCAACTTCACTTGGGAGTAGTCTGGTTGGTTCTATGTATATATTAGATGAACCAAGTATTGGTTTGCATCCAAAAGATTCAGAAAAACTTATTGACGTATTAAAATCATTACGTGACTTAGGCAACACCGTTATTGTTGTTGAGCATGATGAAGATATCATGAAAGCTGCAGATGAAATTATTGATATTGGCCCTGAAGCCGGAACTTTTGGTGGCGAAGTGGTTGCCACTGGTAATTTTAATCAATTGTTAAATTCAAGCTCATTAACGGCACAATATTTAAATGAATCCTTAAAAATTGAAGTCCCTACAAAGCGCCGTACATCTAAGCATCAAATCACCATTACCGGCGCACGAGAAAATAATTTAAAAAATATTGATGTGACCTTTCCTTTAGATGTCTTGACTGTAATTACAGGAGTATCTGGTAGTGGAAAAAGCACATTAATCAAGCAAATATTATACCCTGCATTGCATAAGGAATTAGGTGGTTATGGTATAAAACCTGGTGAATTCACTTCAATTTCTGGAAGCTACAAACACATCAAACAAATTGAGTTTGTAGATCAAAATCCTATCGGGCGCTCATCAAGATCAAATCCTGTAACCTATATCAAAGCTTATGATGATATCAGGAGTTTATTCGCCACTCAAAAAGTGTCATTATTAAGAAATTACCAGCCTAAACATTTTTCATTTAATGTAGATGGCGGGCGTTGTGAGGTGTGTAAAGGAGAAGGTGAAGTAACCATTGAAATGCAATTTATGGCAGATGTGCATTTGGAATGTGATACTTGTAAAGGAAAACGTTTTAAAAAGGAAATACTAGAAGTAACATTTGATGGCAAGTCAATTCATGATATTTTAACCCTAACTATTGATGATGCATTAACCTTTTTCAAAACCAATAAGCAACAGAAAATAGTTAACAAACTTCAACCCTTACAAGATGTTGGTTTAGGCTATGTGCAACTTGGACAATCCTCTTCTACCTTATCTGGCGGTGAAGCACAACGTATAAAACTTGCTTCATTTTTAGTAAAAGGAAAGAGCAAAGATAAAGTCTTGTTTATTTTTGATGAACCTACTACAGGGCTACATTTTCACGATATTCAAAAATTACTAGGTTCATTTAACGCTTTAATTGATAAAGGCCATTCCATATTAGTTATTGAGCACAATTTAGAACTCATTAAATGTGCTGACCACATCATTGATTTAGGACCAGAAGGCGGTGATTTTGGCGGTGAATTATTATGTTCTGGAACACCAGAAGAACTTGTAAAAAGTAAATCGTCTGTAACTGCTAAATATTTAAACGATAAAATATAAATTACATACACTACATTTAATACACTTAAAATCAAAGCATTAATACCGTGTTTCTTTAATTACAAAACCTCAAGAATTCTAACATTCTACGTTTTGGCATACTCTTTGAAATTCTTAAAGTAATAGCGAAAGCCGAAAAGCTATAAATGAGTAGGCATATCCTAAAACCTTAAGTTATGAAAAAGCAAGTACTATTAGTTGTCCTAATTTTAGGATTGTTTAGCATTACAAATGCTAATGAGAAACATGTAACTACTAATGAGGATAACTCTCGTTACGGTTATATGAATCCATTTAAATTTATTGAGCGTGGTATTGAGTTTTATGTATTCCCAAATGGTGAATTCGATTTTAACACTCACCCACAACATAGACGAGTGCATAGAAGGTCAGCTACAATAAATACATCTTATGGAGCTCCAAGCAGCTATTACCATAATAACCATGGAGTTACAATAAAGCATGACCATTTAGGGCGCGTAAGACGTATTGGTAATGTATTTATAAATTATGACGCTCATAATCGTATTAAACGAATAGGTACTGTATATATTAATTACCGCAGGAATTTAATTAAAAATATTGGAGGATTGTTTGTATACTATGACAGACATCGTAGAGTTATAAAAACTACTGGTCGTATTAAACGTCATATAGGTTGTCACACAAGTCATTACAGTAATAACGGACATGGAAATAATACCCCTGGAAACTTGCACAATGATCATATGTATTACAGAAAAAAAACTAAACGATAATTATAACATGAATTAATATAAAAAAACTCCCATAGACATGGGAGTTTTTTATGATTATAAGTGTATCACAATTATTTTAAAATAATCTTAAATGTTTTCTGTGCGTTATTCAACTGAAGATTTATAAAATAAAATCCTTTTTCAAATTCAGACAATTCTATACTATGTAACGCTTCACCAGTTTTTAATTGTTGCCCTAAACTGTTTACTATTGAATAATTATATGGTGTTTGTGACGCATTATTAATAAATACTACATCTGAAGTTACAGTTGGGTATAATTTTATAGCACTTAGTTCCTCAATATAATCTGTTGCTAAAATGTTCCAGTTATCTTGAGCACTAGGTCCATTCCATATCATCGTTGCTAAATACGGATTATCAATAAACGGGTTTCTATTACCTTGAATGCCTTCTAATATATTATTCCTATTTATTTCATATTGTGACACTGGATCTTCTTCATTCCACTCTAAAAATATATTGGGCATGTCTCCAAAATTAGAATACGAAGTACTTCCAGTACCAACATCTATAGCTTTACACTGACTCGGATAACGCACATACATATACATCATCATTCTTGCTACATCACCACGCCACTCATCACCAGGGTACCAATAGCCAGTAGTTGGCAATATTGATGAGTTACCTGATCCATCTCCGAATGGTTTGTTTCCTCTAGACCCATTCATTTGACTATCACACGCACGTAAACTATGAGCATCTGTTCCTGCGCCAGGATCACCTGTATCTAAAGTTGGATTTGCTAACGACTTTGGAAATACATGTTCTCTAACCCATAATCCATTACATCCAGATTGATGACATGATAAGGATTCATCTCTTACTCTATCATCTTTAAGTACAGTATCTCCAGCATCATTTGGTATGGCATCGTAACCATATAATAAAAATACATTTGAACTATTTGTCGGGTCTAAATCAGTTTGTTTTAATGCATCCCAAGTATCTAATTGAGATGATGTATAATAAAGTTCTGTAGTATGAGTACTTGTGATTAAGCTCGTTAACTGTACTTTTAATGCATCACCTGTTTGATTAAAATCAATTCCGTTATAGTAAGCTGGCATTTGTCCGAAACCAAATAATGGTAAGACTAATAGTAATAATTTTTTCATTATATTTTTTTCAGGACGAACAATATATATGTTTTTTTCCATAATTTACTAATAATGTTGTCTAACCTAATATTTTATAGGTATTCCCTAACATTTACTAATCAAAAAGCAAGAATTTATTATCTTCACTCAAAATTAATTTTATGACATTTACATTAGACGTTCAACAGAAAACAAGAGGTTTTTTAAAGAGCTATTTAGAATCTTTAACACTAGAAGACTTAAATACAATACCAAAAGGTTTTAACAACAATATTATATGGAATATTGGCCATATAATAGTTACAGAACAACTACTAGTGTATAAGTTATCTGGTTTACCAATGCTAGTTAGTGATGAGCTAATTGGTAAATATATGAAAGGGACTAAACCAGATGGTCAAGCTACACAAGAGGATGTAAATGAACTCAAAGATTTATTATTTTCAACCATTCAACGTACAAAAACAGATTATAACGAAGGAAAGTTTGTCAACTTTCAGGACTATACATTATCCACTACTGGTAACACACTAACAAATGTAGAAGAAGCCATCAATTTTAACTTATTTCACGAGGGCATTCATTTCGGATACATTATGGCTTTAGTAAAGGTTTTAAAACAGTAACTAAGTTTTGAGTCAGTTGCTTTCTGTGGTAATTCTGTATGCCAATACCACTAACTTTTAAATCATTTTGTTGGTAAGCCTTAAAACATGAAAGCAGTATAGTTTTTATAGCATCATGCTCAGATTGCCTATAACTATAAAAACTACCTGTATTTGTTTGTGTTAGTATCGATTTAAAATCAGAATCTTCAGGACCAAAAGCCATAATTGGCCTATGTGATTGCATGTATTCAAAAAGTTTTCCAGGAATAATACATTTTGTTTCTGGAGAGTCTATTTCTACTAATAATAGCATTTGTGATTGGCGTTGCTGTACTTGTGCATCTTTATGCGGCATATAGCCCAATAAGCTCAAATGATTCTCTAAATCAAATTGTTTAATTGAATCAATTACATCATCACTCACAGCACCTATTAATTTTAACTCAAAAGCAGCTTTAAAGTCTGGGTATTCAGTAATTAGTTCAGAAAGCACTTGCCATAACACCTCTGGATTTCTCCCAGTTAATAATGAGCCAATATGTGCCAATGTAAATTTTGAATCCAATTCAATCTTATCAAGAGTTACATCATCAAACCCATTTGTAATTACCGATATTGGCTGCTGAGTTATCTGTTCAAACTCCTTCATTGTAGTAGGACTTGTAACAATAATTTCATCGGCTAGTTGCAATACTTTTTTTTCAAGTTCTTTATGTTTCTGCTGAGAACTTGATGTCAACTTCATTTTACTATGGTAGCCAATTGTTGTCCAAGGATCACGAAAATCTGCTACCCAATTTACATTTAACTGTTCTTTTAATTGCAAACCTATTAAGTGCAAACTATGTGGCGGACCAGTTGTAATTATTGTACCTATTTGATGTTCTTTTATATATTTTGTTAAAAACTTCACAGAGGGTTTTACCCAAAATTTTCGAGCATCTGGAATAAAGAAATTACCTCTAATAAATAATAGTAATCGTTCTACTAAAGATTGTTTTTTTGATGAAATTATACCAGAAGCTATCGCTTTCGTCTTTTTTTTAGAAAAGATGGATGCTAATTGATAGGGTTCAAAAATGGGTTGCTTAAGAATGGTAATTTTATCAGAAACCTCATTATTTAATGCTTCATCTACTAAAGGATAATTAGGTTTTTCTGGGCAATATACAATAGGTTCAATATCAAAATCTGGTAAGTATTTCACAAATTTCAGCCAGCGCTGTACTCCTGGTCCACCCGCTGGTGGCCAATAATATGTGATAATAAGTACTTTTTTAGCTGACATGAAAAGATTAACCGTTCTTACTTTTAAATTCGTAAAACAAACCTCCAATAATCAATAAAAATAATCCTATAGAAGAAGCTAATGCTACTGTACTACCCGTTTTGATGACTTGAGGTTCAAATTTGAATTCAATGTTATGCTTTCCTTTAGAAACTTCTAAGCCTCTTAATAAATAGTTTGCTCTAAAATGGGGTTTTAAATCACCATCAATATATGCATTCCAACCTTTTTCATAATACATTTCAGAAAACACAGCAACCCCGTCATTTGCATTTGTGGTTTCATACACCAAATGATTTGGTTTATAAGACGTTAGTTTGATGGTTGCTAATGAATCTATTTTATAACTAGATTTCAAATTAGAACTACCATTCATAACAACTGCTTGTGTCTTTAAGTTTAGGGTATCTAATAGTAACAGCTCTTCATCTGCAGTTGTTACTGTTTTGAGGTCTTCAATAAACCAAGCATTTCCATTGGCGTACGGATTATTCATAGCCATCAACCTACCTTCTTTCTCTTGAATGATATATTTTAAGTTTAGCATGTTAACAACAGACATTTTATTTCTGCTGACGTAAAATTCAAAAATATCTTCAGCTCGTTTGGGTTTGGCAGCATGATATCCTCCAAATGCTTTATGAAAGTATGATGTTCTTGCCGTATTAAACGGATTATTACTAAAATCTAACACTCTATAATGTGATGTATCTTCTAAGATCTGTGCGTCTGCAGATGTCATTTGAAACGGTTGATTAACTTGTCTTGCCGATACAAAATCATCTGAATTCACATAACGTCTATCAACAGCAACCAAATCAAATAAAATTAAACATCCAACTACAACAAGTACTATATTTTCTTTAAACTTATCCTTTAAGTATAACCATAATGCTGTTGCTGTTAATAGCACAAATACTAATGTGCGTAACACATCATTTGTAAATAATGATTCCCGTTCATTTTTAATCAATTTTAAAAAATCTGGACCATAATTTTCAAGAAGCATACCATCTCTATGACTAACAAAATCAAATAGTGAGCCTTTTAAAAGATAAAAGGCAATTGCCAAACCTCCTGTAACACCAACAGTATATTTTAAGGCTTTTAGCTTGTCTTCTTTTTGCTCATAATTATTTAAAAAGCGATACAATCCGAAAATAGCTAAAATTGGCACAACCAATTCAATAATGACTTGAATAGAGCTTACTGCTCTAAATTTATTATATAGCGGCACATAGTCAATAAACAAGTCCGTTAGTAATGAGAAGTTTTTTCCCCATGACAATAATAATACTAGTACGCCACCTATAACTACCCATTTTTTCAATCGTCCTTTTACTAAGAACAGTCCTAATACAAAAAGAAATACCACTACAGCTCCTAAATAAGCTGGCGCTGCCACATAAGTTTGATCTGACCAGTACATTAATTGTCCAGCAAATTGTTGCGCTTCGGCACTTGAAATTCCGAACAAGCGTTGCATTTTCTTTACCGCTTCAGAGTCTTTCGCGATAGGCTCATTGTTAGATCCTCCATATAATCGAGGAACAAAAAGATTTAAACTTTCTGATATTCCGTAGCTATATTCAGTAATGTACTCTTTACTTAAGCCTCCAGTTCCTATCTTTTTTGAACCATCTGGATTAATAGTTAATTCACTTTTACTACGCGTACTTTCTTTTGCGTATTCTGATGTGGCCAACAGATTAGTTGCATTTAAACCTAAAGAGAAAATAACCGCAACTACTAATACCGCAATAGATGTGAAATAGTGTTGTAATTCTTTCTTTTTAAATGCATCAACTAAATACACCAAACCAATAACTATCACTAATAAAAACAGGTAATAGGTCATTTGAAAGTGATTTGCACTTAACTCTAGCCCCATTGCTATGGCCATAGTTATAAAACCTAAAACATACTTTTTTCTGAACACTAAAAATATACCCGATAACACTAAGGGCATATATGCAATAGCATGAGCTTTGGCATTGTGACCAACACCAAGTATAATTATGTAATACGTTGAAAACCCAAAAGCAAAACTACCTAATAAGGCATAGCGCCAATCTACTTTGAGTACTAATAACAGTATATAAAAACACGCAAAGTATAAAAACACATAATCAGCTGGTCTTGGTAAAAACCTGAGGAAACCATCTAATTTTTTAATGTAATTATG
This sequence comes from Flavobacteriaceae bacterium, assembly GCA_049609325.1. Lineage (GTDB taxonomy): Bacteria > Bacteroidota > Bacteroidia > Flavobacteriales > Flavobacteriaceae. The sequence goes on from JBMYYK010000009.1 coordinate 44,799, forward strand.
AGGGTATTTTGCTCCTAATTGATAGGTTGGCATACCACCAAAAGCAGCATCAGTCCAATACGTTTCTTCTCCTTCTGTTTTTTGAAAATCTTTTTGTTGTTTAGACATTCCTATATACTGGGTAATGTCTGACTGTTTAATTTGTTTTCCTTGTAAAATAGGCGAAAAATAGAGCACCGCTGCCGTTATAAATAACAACATGGCTACTACATGCGGAAGTACTTTTTTAAGTGGTAAATTCATGTGATAAATCTAATCAATTTCTTCGAAATCAATGTAGTCACCCACTTTTTTCGTTGAAGTTCTTTTATGTATAGGCTCTTTTGGTGTCTTAGGTTGTTGTTGCGATTGTTGGTGCTGTTGAAATTGTTCTTTCACCTTTTGTTCCATTTTACCTGCAGCATATTTCATTAACATCGGGGCAAAAATTCTCATTAAAAATTTCCCTATGTAATACACGGCCATAATGATGACAATAGTCCTTAATAACTGATATATCATAATACCTATTTTTTTTCTCTAATTTTACCATTATACATGGCGTAATTACTACAAAACTACATAAAAATAAGAATGAGCAAAGATGATAACACTTTTTTAACTTGTGTGAGCTTATATTTTAAAAGAAAATGTATTTTTATATTCGTAATTACACAAAAAATCAAGTATGACTTTATTTAGACTACTATTAATCGTGTTCTGTTTTACCAGCTACAGCACATATTCACAATATACCGAAACCATAAATTCTAACAGACCTGGAGCATCCTCTGGAGCTTATGCGGTTGGAATTAATGTGATTCAGGCTGAAGGCGGTATTACTTATATGAAAAACAAACATGAACTTAAAGAAACTGATTTTGGTGGTACTGGGTTAGAATATGAGTTTAGATATGGTATTTGGAAAGAAGCTTTAGAATTAAATTTAAGCGGTAGTTTTCAATTTGGAAAAGTAACTGACAACTTTAACAATACATCAGAATCTGTTGGTAATTTTAGAATGAATACTATTGGTGCTAAATACTTAGTATACGATCCTTACAGAACAAAAGACAGTACAGATGTTGAAAAACCTAATTTATACAGCTGGCATGCCAACCATAAATTTCAATGGAAAACATTAATTCCTTCAATAGCCGTTTATGCGGGTGCAAATTTAAACTTAACTAATACCCCATTTGTTTATGGTAGCAATTTAAACTTCTACAATTTAGAAGAGCCAACAATTTCACCCAAACTTATGGTGATTACACAAAATAACTGGTCTGGTGGATGGGTATTCACTACAAACTTTATAGGAGATCGTGTGTTTATGACCGATTATCCTATTTATTCATATATTTTAACACTTACACACGCTTTAAATGAAAAAGCAGCAATTTTTGGGGAACATCAGGGTATTATAAATGATATCTATTCTGATTCCTTATTTAGATTTGGTGGAGCTTACCTCTTGTCTAAAGATATACAACTTGATGCTGGTTTAACCTTAAATACTAAAAACACCCCTTCAGTTTTTGGTGTCAATGTTGGGTTTTCATACCGCATGGACTTTCATGTAGATCCTGATAACAATAACAGTGCAGAAGATGAACAAGAACGAAAAGATAATGCTGCAGGGAAGAATCGAAAAAAGAAAAAGAAAGATGGTAATGGTAACAAGCAAGAGAAAACCAAAAAAGACGTGATTGATTTTGATGATTAGTCGTTCTACGTAAACCACTATACAAAGGATTATGATAGCTCATAACCCTTTTCTCATACCACTAAAAATCAAATAATTAGAACCATTTTTCTTTAATAAAAGAAAAAAAAACAGTATATTTGATAGTGTCAATATTAGCACCTACACACATACCTACCCTTTCTCGCTAATACTAACTGTAGTATACCCTTCAAAGAATTACTTGTTTTAAATTATAATTAATAATTTTTAATAAGATATCACATGAAAACATATGCCTTTCTAATGATTTTCTGTTTAGTTTATTCTACTGCTCAGGCACAAACTATTGAAGAAATCAAACAACAAAACAATTCAGAAATTAATGATTTAAAAAAAGAGTATTACAAAAAACTACAAGACGATCAAGATGCACGAATTTTCACTATTGCACAAGAACGGGAAATCTATACTTACCAAAAACTAAAACAAAGACAGCATCAAGCAAATATTAATTTCAAAAACGATAGCGCAGCACGAAAACACCTGAGTATAGAAAAGCAGAAAATTTATGACATAAAACTAACCAGATATCAAGATAGTATTGAAAATGCTATAGGTTACAGACGTGTGAGTAAAGCCATTGCAGAACGTGAAAAAAAACGTAAGGCTAAAGAGCTAGAGGCTGCACAAAAACGAGAAGCCTTTTATAGAAGTCAAGCCGTTGCAGAAAAAAAAAATGTCAGTGAAAATGATTTAAAACAAAAAATAAATTCTAGGCACCAAGCATTAAAGAAAAAATATACTGTTAAAGAATAGTACTAATTACCTATTGGCTTCTAAAGCTTTTATGGCGTCACGCAATTGAGCAGCTTTCATAAAATCTAACTCTTTAGCTGCGGCTTCCATAGCTTTACGAGTGTCTTTTATTTTCTTTTCTATTTCTGATTTGGTCATATAAACTACTTCCTCTTCTGCAACTTGTTTGATATTAGTTTCATAAAATGCGTCTACATCATCTTTTGCTAACGGATTAACTATCTTTTTATTTAAAGCTTTCGGTTTTATATTATTTGCAGCATTATATGCAGCTTGCTTTTCTCTTCTATATGCCGTTTCGTCAATGGTTTTTTGCATGCTTTTCGTTATTTTATCTGCATACATAATGGCTTTACCGTTTATGTTTCGAGCAGCTCTACCAATTGTTTGCGTTAATGAACGGTGACTTCTTAAAAAACCTTCTTTATCGGCATCTAAAATAGCTACTAATGACACTTCTGGTAAATCTAATCCTTCACGTAACAAGTTTACTCCAATTAACACATCAAACAAGCCCAAACGCAAATCTCTCATTATTTCTACACGTTCAAGCGTATCAACATCTGAGTGAATATAACGGCAACGTATTTGTATTCTGGCTAAATACTTAGTCAATTCTTCTGCCATACGCTTAGTTAATGTAGTTACCAAAACGCGTTCATCTTTATCTATACGCAATTGCATTTCTTCAACTAAATCGTCTATTTGATTTAAACTCGGACGAATTTCTATAATTGGATCAAGTAAACCAGTTGGTCTAATAACTTGCTCTACATAAAGTCCTTCTGTTTTCTGCAGTTCATAATCAGACGGTGTAGCACTCACATACAACACTTGATTTTGTATGGCTTCAAATTCTTCAAATTTTAATGGCCTGTTATCCATTGCCGCAGGTAATCGGAAACCGTATTCAACTAAGTTTTCCTTTCTGCTTCTATCACCACCATACATGGCGTGTACTTGAGATATGGTTACATGACTTTCATCAACTACCATTAAATAATCATCAGGAAAATAATCTAGCAAACAGAATGGACGTGTACCTGGTAATCTGCCATCTAAATAACGAGAATAATTTTCGATACCAGAGCAATACCCTAATTCACGAATCATTTCTAAATCAAACTCTGTACGTTCTTTTAAGCGTTTGGCTTCTAAATGTTTTCCTATATCTTTAAAATAATCCACTTGTTTCACCATGTCTTCCTGAATGCTATGTATGGCATTCTGCAAAACATCTGGTGAGGTCACAAACATATTTGCTGGATAAATATTTAAACGATCATATTTCCCTAAAATCTCATTTGTTTGCACCACAAAAGCTTCTATTTCTTCTATTTCATCTCCAAAAAAATGGATTCGGAAAGCATTATCTTCATAACCTGGGAAAATATCTACAGTATCGCCTTTAATTCTGAATGTGCCTCTTGTAAACTCTGCTTCTGTTCTTGAATATAAACTTTGTACTAAGCGTTGTAATAACTTAGTTCTTGATACAATTTGATCTTTCTCTAACGAAATAACATTTTTTTGAAATTCAACCGGGTTACCTATACCATACAAACATGACACAGATGCGACCACAATAATGTCTCTTCTTCCTGATAGTAACGATGATGTGGCACTTAACCTTAGTTTTTCAATTTCATCGTTTATTGATAAATCTTTCTCAATATAAACTCCTGATGTTGGTATGTATGCTTCAGGTTGGTAATAATCATAATAAGATACAAAGTACTCAACTGCATTATTAGGAAAAAACTCTTTAAACTCTGTGTACAGTTGTGCCGCTAAAGTTTTATTATGAGCCAATACCAGCGTAGGTTTTTGCACTTCATTAATAACATTTGCTACTGTAAATGTTTTTCCTGATCCTGTTACACCTAGCAGAGTTTGGTATTTATCCTCTTGGTTAACTCCCTTTACCAATTGCTTGATTGCTTCAGGCTGATCTCCTGTAGGCGCAAATTCTGATTGAATATTGAACTTCATGAATTGTAACAGTTTCTATCTAATGATTATTACACGAAATTACAAAATCATTAGCTGAAATAACTTTAATAGTTCATATAAACCCAACCAACTAATGGTTTTTCATAATTAGGATCATTTAAATGCAGTACATAATAATATGTGCCTACTGGTAATAACTTCCCTCTATTGTTTATACCTTCATTTGAAATCCCATTCCAAAACCCTTTTTTTTCACCGCCTTTATAGATTAAAGTACCATAACGATTGTATATTTTTAATTCAAAATTCTCGAAAATTGTCAATAAACCAGATATCTCAAACTCATCATTAACGCCATCACCATTTGGAGAAAATCCATTTGGAATCCACGGTGGACAATTTGTTGTTGTTAAGTTAAAAGATGTTATCTGATAACAATTGGTATTATCTACCCTAACGAATATTGTTTGAGGATCTACACTATTTTGATATGCAGTAGGTATGCTTATGGCATTGGTTTGTTGTATGGCATCATTTTGTGTTGTATAATATTCAATTTGGTTTGTCCCGATTGTTAGTAAATGTTCATTACTGGTTAAATCAAAAGTAGCAGTATTATTACCTACATCACAGGATTCTATATTGGGTAAATTGGTGACTTCTGGCAACAATAACATGGTCACTTGTAACGATGTATCATTATTGGTCTCGTTGGTCTCTTGAACTATCCCATTCCCAGTTCCATCATCATCTACTACAAGTGTTAAATTAAATACATCAGGTATGTTTTCTGGCAATGTGATTACTATTGAGTTGGTTTCACTATCGCCTATTAAAATATCATCTTCTGTAAATGACGTTTCTACTAAAATACCATCTGCATAAAATGCTATTGGAGTATTGGCGGGTAACAGTTCTGTAGCATTAACATTATACACTGTATAATTTACTTGTATGTCATTATTATCACAGGCTACCAAAATATCATCTATCTGTACAGTAGCATCAGGCAATTGGCTGTTTAATACTGTAATTATATTATTAATGATAATTAAATCTGCTCCAGTAGTTAATTGTATTGTTGCGGTGTCATCTCCTATTGAAATAAAGTTCTCAATATCATACACATCTAAATCCATATTATACGATGTGGTGCTATTTGCAAAAGAGTTCGTTCCGTTAAATGCGTTCGTTCCAGGATTCAATGGTAGACTCTCAAGAGTGTTGCCATTAAACACTAATGATTCTTCAATATTTAATGCGTTATCACCTTCCCATGCTAAGAATCCCATTTTGGCGCCATCATTATCCAACACATTTAAATTATCTATTGTAATATTTATTTCTTGTTCATTACGATTGATTATTTCTAACCCGTGATAAACACTAACTTGATTTAAAGGCAGCATATCATCTTCATAAATAACAGCAATAGACCAACCAGCAAAATTGGTTCTATTACCACAATATCCAGGATTTGCAGCTAATACATCAGAAATATCTAAATTAGATAGGGTGTAATTTGCACTACCAGTACTCTGAATAAATGTTGTGATATCTTTAAAGCATGAAAAGTACGTAAGTAACCCTCTATTGGGGTCATCATATTCTACTGTTAAGGTATCATCTGCAATAATATCAGTACCGTTTAAAGTAACTGTAGTATCTCCAAATCCAGAACCAGCCCAGTATATATAGGCGGCGATGACATTTTGACTTGGAGTTAATGTTAGGTTTGCTGATGATTCAGGTAAAATTTCACAAAAACTACCATAAATATTATTTTCAGCTGGGTTTAGTGTATTACCTATTGCAGTATAACTATAGCGTCCATAATATTGTTCAAACACATCTATATCCTGTGCTATATTTGTTAATGAATACAAACAAATTATTACCGATACATATTTTCTCATGAGTAATTTATTATCTCTCTAATGTAATGATTTTCATCTAAACATAAAACCATAATATATTGATTATAAAATTATTGATTGGAATAACTTAATGGGATTCTAAAAAAACAAAGGTCTATACATTATTGTATAGACCTTTGTTAAAATTAATAGACTTCTAAATCTTATCGTTTTAATGAAAAGTGTGCTTTAAAGTCTTTTTCTGAAGGCACAACAGCACCTTCAATATACTTAATAGTAAACCAGTAGTCACCAGCAGGCATTAAATGCCCATTATAAGTACCATCCCAACCAGCACCATCTGGGTCTATTTGTTTCAATAGTTTTCCATATCTATCAAAAATGTAAATTATTGAAATAGGAATACCTTCTTGACCAATAATCTTCCAAGTATCATTTACTCCATCACCATTTGGTGTAAAGAAATGCGGATAATCAATAACCAATACATCTACAGTATCAGACCAACATCCAAAACCATCTGTAATCGTTACGGTATGGTAACCTGGTGTTACATCTGTAAATAATCCTGTTAAATTAGTTTCTACTCCTTCTCCAGTATTCGGATCTAAATCTAAAGTGTAATAGAACGTTATTCCTGGAATATTTGAAGTTGCCTCTGCTTGAATTTGATGATCATTTGCAAATGCAGTTGTAGTCACATTAGCATCAAACCCATCTGGCACTCCAGATTCAACAATTGTTGTTGTTGCATAATTGATACAATCAAAGTCTGATGGACCAGAAATCGTTACTGTATATTCACCAGCTTGCGTCACTGTGTAAGTTGACTCAGTAGCACCAGGAATATCAACACCATTTAACGACCATTGGAAATCATATGCAGCAGAATCTGTCACAGCAGTTAACACTGGCAATGTTGAGTTCGTTAATGGTAACCCATTTTCATCTACACAAAGCACCGCATTACCTTCAATTGACACTTCTGGTACAGGCACATAAATATAGAAACGCACTATGGTATAACATCCAGAGCCATCAGTTTCAGGGATAATTCCCGTACCGTCATTTGTAACACGTACAAAAATAGTTTGTGGGTTACTTGTATTTGTATAAGCCTCAGGTGTCGTTATTGCATTTGCTTGATCTCCTAATTCAGCATCTTCATAGCTTGTATAGTATGCTGCAGACACACCAGATTCTACTCCTTGTCCGTCACCAGTCAATATTTGAGTTTCCCATAATGTTAAATCAAATTCAGCAACTTGTTCTTCAATAGCTCCTGAACCATCAACATTACCATCACACTCTTCCATAACTCCTCTGTTTCCTAATTGTGTACGAATGTAGCTATCTCTTAAAGGTGTTGGGTTTGGTTGCACTTTTAATGCAACTAAAATCACTTTAGCACATCCTGAAGTAGGGTCTATAACTCTTGCAAAGATATCTTGCGCTCCTGCATAAATTGTATTTAGGTACGCAGATGTGTTTGTTATTAAACTTGGTCCTGATCCAATCAGTGCATCAGCTTGAGTTTCATAGAATTCAACTTCTAAACCGGTAATACCTCCTGTAATAAATTCTACGTGAGCATCTAAATCAAATGGATACATTCCATCCATATCATCATAATAATCATCATCACACTCTACTATTGGGTACGGGTTAGCTATGTTAGGTAATAACCCTACATGTAGTGTAATTTCTCTAACTGTTGTACAGTTATTTCCATTACTATCCATACTTGTATTTGATACCGACATGTAAATGACCTGATCTGGCGTTACAATATTTGTATAAGAAGACACATTGAAAATTTCATTTATTGGCTCACCAGCAGCATCTAAGTTTTCAAAGAACCTGATATCTAATGTTGGATCTATACCAATATCATTATGTGCATAATCTAATAAATTAAACATAACATAACCATCAGAACTATTATTGTCTTCACATAACGCATATACAAAATCGTTATCTGATAAGTCAGGGCTATTTAACACATTTAATGTTAATGTTAATCCGTTTCCGTAATAAGAACAACCTGTTCCTGCAGCATCATCTACTCGAATGTAAATAATTTGCGGATCAAACACACCATCGTTATTGTAATCTACATCTAAATTAACATATAAATCACTCGTATCAATATTAGCTCCTGCACCTAATTCAGCTTGTTCTGGAGTTTCATAATATGTGACAACCAATGCTGTATTTCCGTTTTGGATTTGTGCTGTAACAGACTCCAAGTCAAAGAATGAATGTCCGTCATTATCATCATCACAAACATATAAATCTGTTGGTGGTACTGCGTTAATTGTATTCACAATTAATTCAAAAGACACCGATGTATTATAACATCCTGTTAAAACATCTTCTACTCTTACGAAAATCTCTTGAGAACCACTTGCATAAGCCGTAACATCAAAACCTTGAGATGTTAATGAATTCACATTCGCGTCTGCATCTGCTTGATTTAAGAAGTAAGATACAGTCATGTTTGCTTGTCCGTTTAATAACACTCCAGAGTGTGTCGTTAAGTTAAAAACAACTATCCCGTCATTATCTGGGTTACCATTGATATCTACATCACATTCTTCTAAATCATCAATAGCTGTTGCAGTTGGACTTGGGTTAACGGTTACTACAAAACTATGCTCACTTGAACAGTTAGGTGTAGTTCCAGTTTCTGCATACACATAGATTGTTTGTGTACTTGTAATAACATCACCTGCATTTAATACAGTTCCTGTTCCGCCTGCTCCAGTATAATACGTTCCGTTAGTTAAGGCTTGTAATGTATAACTATCACACATTTCAACATCTGTAGGGGTATCTACTGTTGGTGTTATATTGATTGTTACAACAAAACTATGTTCATCTGAGCAGTTTGGTGTAGTTCCAGTCTCCTCATACACATAAATTGTTTGTGTACTTGTAATAACTGTTCCTTCTGCTAATGCAATTCCAGTACCTCCAGTACCAGTATAATACGAACCAGTTGTTAATGTTGGTAAAGTATAACTATCACAAATGGTAATATCAGCAGGTGTATCTACAGTTGGTGTAGCATTAATTGTAACTACAAAACTATGCTCATCTGAACAGTTTGGTGTAGTTCCTGTTTCTGCATATACATAGATTGTTTGTGATGTTGTTAATACATCTCCTGCATTTAATACAGTTCCTGTTCCGCCTGAACCAGTATAATATGTTCCTGTTGACAATACTGGTAAAGTATAGCTATCACACATCGTAACATCAGCAGGTGTATCTACAGTTGGTGTTGTATTAATTGTTACTACAAAACTATTTTCATCAGAACAATTTGGCGTAGTTCCAGTTTCTCCGTACACATAAATAGTCTGTGTACTTGTAATGGCAGAACCTGCAGTTAGTACAGAACCTGTTCCTCCAGCACCGGTATAGTATGTTCCAGTTGTTAACGCTGGTAAAATATAGCTATCACACATCGTAACATCTGAAGGGGCATCAACATTTGGTGTAAAATTGATTGTTACAACAAAACTATTTTCATCAAAACAGTTTGGTGTAGTTCCTGTTTCTGCATACACATAAATTGTTTGTGTACTTGTAATAACATCACCTGCGTTTAATACAGCTCCTGTTCCGCCTGTTCCGGTATAATACGTACCGTTAGTTAAAGCTGGTAAGGTATAACTACCACACATTTCAACATCAGAAGGCGCATCTACACTTGGTGTTGTATTAATGGTAACCATAAAACTATTCTCATCAGTACAATTTGGCGTGGTACCAGTTTCTCCATACACATAAATTGTTTGTGTACTTGTAACGGCTGATCCAGCAGTTAGTACAGAGCCTGTTCCACCTGCTCCAGTATAGTATGTTCCGTTTGTTAAGGCAGGTAAAATATAACTATCACACATCGTAACATTAGCCGGCGCATCTACTGTTGGTGTTGTATTAATGGTTACAACAAAACTGTTCTCATCAAAACAGTTTGGTGTGGTTCCAGTCTCTTCATACACATAGATTGTTTGTGTAGTTGTAATGACATCGCCAGCATTTAATACTGCTCCTGTTCCTCCTGCTCCGGTATAGTACGTACCATTTGTTAAGGCTGGTAATGTATAACTACCACAAATCGTAACATCTGAAGGCGCATCTACACTTGGGGTAGGATTAATTGTTACTACAAAACTATTCTCATCGGTACAATTTGGTGTGGTCCCCGTTTCTCCATACACATAAATTGTTTGTGTACTTGTAATAGCAGATCCAACACTTAATACTGTACCTGTCCCTCCTGCTCCAGTATAATACGTACCACTTGTTAAAGCTGGTAATATATAACTGTCACACATGGTAACATCAGCTGGTGCATCTACACTTGGTGTTGTATTCACCACTACAGTAACAGTATTTGTTACTGTATCATTTGGAGGAGTTAAACCACTATCTGTTAACGTAACCTCATATGTTGTAGTTACTGCTGGTGGTGGCGATAATAATAATGTATTTGCAGTACCTAATACAGTAGCATTACCTTGAACTGTCCAACTATAACTATAAGTTCCTATTGCAGTTCCTGGAGTTGGTGTTGCAGTTAACGTAACATCTGCTCCTGTTGTACTACATATTGATGGCGTATCTGCTGTAACTGATACTGATATTGTACATACATTTATTGTTAAAACAAAACTATGTTCATCAAAACAATTTGGTGTTGTTCCAGTCTCTTCATATACATAAATTGTTTGTGATGTTGTTAATACATCTCCTGCATTTAATACAGTTCCTGTCCCTCCTGCTCCAGTATAATACGTACCACTTGTTAAAGCTGGTAATATATATTCATTACATATCGTAACATCTGATGGTGCATCTACAGTTGGTGTAGCATTAATGGTTACCACAAAACTATTCTCATCAAAACAGTTTGGTGTTGTTCCTGTTTCCTCATACACATAAATTGTTTGTGTACTTGTAATAGCATCTCCAGCATTTAACATTGTTCCTGTTCCTCCTGGCCCCGTGTAATACCCTCCGTTTGTTAAGGCTGGTAAGGTATAACTATCACAAATCGTAACATCTGATGGTGCATCTACAGTTGGTGTAACACCTATTGTTACGACAAAGCTATGTTCGTCAAAACAATTTGGTGTAGTACCTGTTTCTGCATACACATAAATTGTTTGTGTACTTGTAATAGCATCACCTGCATTTAATACGGTTCCAGTTCCGCCAGCTCCAGTATAATACGTTCCAGTTGTTAATGCTGGTAAGGTGTAACTATCACACATTGTAACATCAGCAGGCGTATCAACTACTGGTGTAGCACTAATGGTTACTACAAAACTGTGCTCATCAAAACAATTTGGTGTAGTACCGGTTTCTGCATATACATAGATCGTCTGTGTACTTGTAATAGCATCTCCTGCATTTAATACCGTTCCTGTTCCGCCTGTTCCTGTGTAATACGTTCCAGTTGTTAGTACTGGTAATGTATAACTATCACATATCGTAACATCTGATGGCGTATCTACAGTTGGTGTAACACCTATTGTTACGACAAAACTATGTTCGTCAAAACAATTTGGTGTAGTTCCCGTTTCTGCGTACACATAAATTGTTTGTGTACTTGTAATAGCATCACCTGCATTTAATACGGTTCCAGTTCCGCCAGCTCCAGTATAATACGTTCCAGTTGTTAATGCTGGTAAGGTGTAACTATCACACATTGTAACATCAGCAGGCGTATCAACTACTGGTGTAGCACTAATGGTTACTACAAAACTGTGCTCATCAAAACAATTTGGTGTAGTACCGGTTTCTGCATATACATA
>JBMYYK010000010.1:0-55823 GCA_049609325.1 Flavobacteriaceae bacterium
CTGCAAATTCAGCTTATTACTTAGGAGTATTAAGTCAGAAGAAAAAAGCTTATGCGGATGCAGAAAAATATTATAGTGAATCTGCTAACTTACATACTGATGGTTACGAAAAAGCGAAAGTATATTACAAACTTGCTACAATCAGTAAAAAGAGAGGACAAAAAGCTAAAGCTAGAACTTATGCTCAAAAAACACTTGCTGCTCAACCTTCATTCGGAAAAGCATACTTGTTAATTGCTGGATTATATGCGAGCTCTGCAAACAACTGTGGAACAACTCAATTTGAAAAAAGAGCAACATTTTGGTTAGCTGCAAACGTTGCCGAAAAAGCTGGACGAGTTAACGGTTCTTTAAAGAAAGCTGCTGCTAAAACTGCTGCTAATTACAGAGCTAAAGCTCCTAGTAAGCAAGATATCTTTACTGAAGGTATGGGCGGTAAAACAGTAACTATTAAATGTTGGATTAACAAAACGGTTACAGTGCCTAACTTATAATGGCTAGATTGTCACATAATATATACTTTAAGACTATTGCGATGTTATTCGCAATAGTCTTTTTTTCTTGTCAAGACAATTATGAAGACATTAAACGTATGCAACGCAGCTCAACTGAACCTGCGGGGGTAGCAGAGCACATGAATCTCAAACATACCGATTCAGGACGAGTTATACTTCATTTGATTAGTGATAAAATGAAGGACTTTTCTAATAAAGAATTTGCGTACACCACATTTCCCGAAGGGCTAGAAGTTCATATTTTTGACGACAAACAACAGCAAACCACTATCTCATCAGATTATGCCATTATATACTCTAAAACTGATTTAATTGATCTAAGAGGAAATGTGAAAATCGTAACTCATGATGGTAAAACTTTATTAGCTGAGCAATTGTATTATGACCAGAAAGCTGAATGGATATTCACAAATAATGAATACAAATACGAAGCAGAAGATGGTGGTTACAATATTGGTAAAGGTGGATTTGACGCCAACCAAGACATGAGTGTTTTTAGCTCATTAGACAACGACGGACAACAATATATAGATGATTAATCATGAATAAATTAGGAAACTTATTTCAAGCAGCATACATTGGTTTTGCTGCGTTATTTTTATACCAAGCAATTATAAATTGGGGAGTACCAGGAGGTAAATCTTATTTGTATTTAGCAATTGTTGCTGTGGCGTTATTTAAGTTTTTCTTCAATAGAAAATACCGTAAACGCTTTGAAACACATTATAAAAAAAGAGAAGAAGAACAGAAGAAAAACAACTAATTACTAAAACAAGCTTAATTGTATTTCGCTTGTTTTTTTTTACTGCAAAAGCATGTCATCAAAACTCAATATTGTATCGTAGCCTTTGTATTTAAAGTAGTTCAAGTCTGGCAGGCTCTTTATGGTCACCATTACAAAGTCACCCCCCCAGGCTCCTAAACTTTTAACTTCGCCAACATAATCAGTAAATAATTGCTCTTTTACAGTTGGCAATTGCAGTAAGTCTGAGAGCAACATTTCATGCTCTCTTACCAGTTTTTCAAACTCACTTAACAACCTACAATCAATCAACTTTTCAGTAATAGCATTAACTTGCTTTACAGAATATTCTTTGTTGGCATCGGGCAATTCACGATAATGAGAAATCCCTTCTTTACTATCTTGTTTTTTATTCAAATACACAAAATACAAGTGGTCTTTATAAGACGGGTTAAAACTCACAGGCGTTACATTGGCTATTGAGTTTTCAATTTCATACACCAAAGCACCATTAGTAATTGCACAAGCAATATCATACCCACTGCCTTTAAACGAATTCCAAAGTAATTTATACGGATCTACTTGCGCCCATTTTGCAATATTAGCAATTAATGTAGATGATGTTCCTAAACCAAATTCACGAGAAAAAGTCAATCTAGTTGTAACATCAAATCCTTCATTAGCTATTAAAAATTCTGGATTCAATGCTTGAGCGGCCAACAAAATTTCAACTAAAGTTGCAGCTATTGTGTTTGAGGTTTTACAAGAATTCAATTTAGAAAGTTCAAACCTATACTCGAACCACACATTGTTCTTGTCATCATAACTCCTCCAGTGTAACACATCTGTATGTGTTGTTTTAACACTTAAGTATTGTCCTTTATTCGTTGGCACAGCAAGAGCTTTTGCCCCATCTAACACCAAATATTCTCCAGTTAATAATAACTTTCCGTGACTATAAAAAACTTTAACAGACACTTAATTGGCTCTTAGTTTCTGAAACATATTTACCACTTCACTATGCACAACGGTTTTTCCTTCAAAATGATTCGCAACCATAGTTTTCTCTTCTGCTGTAGCCCCCAACTGATTTAAAATATTCATTAAATGCATTTTCATATGTCCTTTTTGAATCCCTGTAGTTGTTAATGACCTTAATGCTGCAAAATTTTGTGCTAATCCAGCAACAGCTACAATCTGCATTAGTTCTTTAGCCGATGGTTTCTCAAGCATTTCTAACGCCAACTTCACTAACGGATGTAAGTTGGTTAATCCGCCAACAGTTCCTAAAGCTAGTGGCAATTCTATCCAAAATTTAAACACCCCATTATCAACTGAGGCATGCGTCAAACTACTATACTGACCGTTTTTAGCTGCATAAGCATGTACTCCCGCTTCAACAGCCCTAAAATCATTTCCTGTAGCTAAAATTACAGCATCAATACCGTTCATAATACCTTTATTATGAGTTACTGCCCTGTATGGCTCAATCTGAGCAATTTCTACAGCTTTCACAAATTTACTTACAAACTCTTCCGGAGAAACATTATCATCTTCATTTAACTCTTCAATAGGACAAGACACTTCTGCTCTAACCAAACACTCAGGCACATAATTAGACAAAATACTCATAACTATTTCGATTGCCTTTTCTTTTTCTGAAAAGCCCATAAAATTTTGAGCTTCATATTTGAATGTTTTTGCAAATTGCTCTAAGCAAGAATTTATAAAATTAGCCCCCATTGCATCTAACGTTTCAAATGAACAATGCAACTGATAATAGTTCTCTAAAGCGTCTGTTTTATCTACCAATTCAATATCTAAAATTCCGCCTCCGCGTTTTTCCATATTAGTAGTTATTGCAGATGTTGCTTTTAGCAACTTAGGTTTTATAGCTTTAAAGAATTCTTGAAGTTTAGACACATCTCCCGTGTACATGAAATGCACCTGACCAATTTTAGTTGTCGATATCACCTCTGCTTTAAATCCTCCTCTATCATACCAAAATTTCGCAGCTTTACTTGCAGCAGCAACAACCGAACTCTCTTCAATTGCCATAGGAATGGCATACAATCTATCATTGATTAAAAAATTAGGTGCAACTCCTAGCGGCAAATAATAATTCGTAATGGTATTTTCAATAAACTCATCATGGAGTTGTTGCAACTTATCATCTTCATTCCAATAGCGTTTAATTAACGCCTCAGCTTGTGCATTATCTTTAAAAAAAGTTGTGACAACCCAGGCCACTTTTTCTTGCTTGGTAAGCTTCGAAAATCCTTTTACAGGTTTTATCATGATTTTTAATCTAAAATATGTCAGCAAATATACTATAAATGCCATTATTTAACAGTTTATGTGACTTTTAGATTCATTTGATTTTGCTATATTGTCGGCTATTAAAGTTAAATCAATCAAGACCTAACTGTAATTATGAAAAAACTTACCTTTTTTATAGCGCTTTTCATGGCGGCTATCAGCATGGTACATGCACAAAAAAAACAAGTGACCTTAGAAGAAATCTGGGGTGGAGAATTCCGTGGTGAATATATGGATGCTTTGCATTCAATGAAAGATGGTGAGCACTACTCTGTTTTAGATTTTAATAGAGACTCTAGAAGTACATCTGTAAACAAATACAGCTATAAAACACTACAAAAAACTGCGACCTTGGTTGATTCAAAAAACATTCCTGAAATCGCTTATTTTAGTAACTACACCTTTAGTGATGATGAATCACAGTTATTATTAGCTACTGATATCTCTCCTATTTACCGTCACTCTTCTGTAGGTAAATATTATGTGTATAACATCAAAAACAAAACAACTAGTTTAGTTTCTGAAAACAGTATTCAAGAACCTACTTTTTCACCAGACGGTTCAAAAATTGCATACGTTTTTGAAAACAATATTTATTACAAAGATTTAAACTCAGGTAACATTACTCAAGTGACCAATGATGGTTTAAAAAACGAAATCATCAATGGTGTTACTGATTGGGTATATGAAGAAGAATTTGCGTTTGTAAGAGCTTTTGAATGGAACAAATCTGGGACAAAAATAGCTTACTTACGTTTTGACGAAGGTAATGTTCCTGAATTTTCAATGGATGTATACGGTACAAGCTTATACCAAACGCAACAAGTATTTAAGTATCCAAAAGCTGGAGAAGAGAATTCAAACGTTACGCTTTACATACATGATTTAAAAGCGAATAAAAACAATCAAATTACTGTAACTGACTACGAATACATTCCACGATTACAATGGACAAATGATGCAAATGTGTTAAGTTTTCAAAAAACAAACAGACATCAGAATAAATTAGATTTAGTATTCGTAAACGTCAAAGACTTATCTACAACAACAATTTTAACCGATACAGATGACGCCTATGTTGATGTTACAGACAACCTTACGTTTTTAAATGACAATAGTTTTATTTGGACAAGTGAAAAAGATGGATACAACCACATTTACCACTATTCAAAAACTGGAAAATTAATTAACCAAGTTACTAAAGGAAACTGGGAAGTCACTAACTACTACGGCTTTAATGAAGGCAAAAGTATTGTGTATTACCAATCTGTTGAAAACGGATCAATCAATAGAGATATTTACGCGATAAACATTGATGGTAAAAACAAAAAACGTTTGTCTTCAAAAACGGGTACAAACAATGCTAAATTCAGCAATAGTTTTTCGTATTACATCAACACTTTTTCAAATAGCACTACCCCTAATGAATTTACGCTTAACAATGCTAAAAACGGGAAGGTTATTAAAAACATCAAAGACAACTCTAAACTACAAGCAAAGGTTGCTAACTACGCAATTTCGCCAAAAGAATTTTCTACCATAAAAGTAAACGGTAACGATTTGAATATGTGGATGATTAAACCACACAACTTTGACTCGTCTAAAGCTTACCCATTACTTATGTATCAATATTCTGGGCCAGGTTCACAACAAGTGGCTAATCGCTGGAATAGCGCTAATGATTACTGGTATCAGCACTTAGCACAACAAGGCTACATCATTGCATGTATAGACGGTAGAGGAACTGGATTTAAAGGTAGAGACTTTAAAAAGGTGACACAAAAAGAATTAGGTAAATACGAAGTTGAAGATCAAATTCAAGCGGCAAAACAATTAGGTACCAGACCATATATTGATACTAGTAGAATTGGAATTTGGGGATGGAGCTACGGAGGTTTCATGAGTAGTAATGCCTTATTTAAAGGAAATGATGTATTCAAAATGGCTATAGCAGTTGCTCCTGTAACGTCGTGGCGTTTTTATGACACCGTATATACTGAACGTTATATGACTACTCCTCAAGAGAATGCTAGCGGTTATGATGACAATTCGCCAATAAATCATGTAGACAAACTAAAAGGCGATTACTTATTAATTCATGGTTCTGCAGATGACAATGTACACTTACAAAACACTATGCGTTTAGTTGAAGCTTTAATTCAAGCTAACAAACAGTTTGAATGGGGAGTGTACCCAGATGATAACCACGGAATATATGGTGGTAATACCCGTTTACATTTATATCAAAAAATGACCAATTTCATCAATGCAAAACTTGGTGATAAGAGAGAAAAAGTCATTACAAAAGAAGAAGAAGACGTTAAAATTAAAGGATAACTAACCAAAATACTATATACTTATGTCAACAACAGCAATACACCCAAGTGAAAAACAACTGTTCGGTCATCCGGCTGGATTATACGTTCTGTTTTTCGTAGAAATGTGGGAGCGTTTCTCATACTACGGAATGAGAGCGATATTAACTCTATTTTTAGCGGCGCCTGTAATATTAGGTAGTCCACAATCAGGGTACGGATGGTCTAATGCTGAGACCTTATCCTTTTACGGTACGTACACTATGTTTGTATACCTAACTTCTATACCAGGAGGTATTATAGCTGACAAATTCATAGGGCAGAAAAAGGCCGTAATGCTTGGGGGAATTTTACTTTGCTTAGGGCATGGTATATTAGCTGTTGATGCACAATGGGCATTTTTTACAGGTTTAATTTTAATTGTAATTGGTGTAGGGTTTTTAAAACCCAACATTTCAACTATGGTTGGAGGATTGTATAAACAAGGTGATGACCGCCGTGACAAAGGATTTTACATCTTTTATATCGGTATCAACTTAGGGGCTTTCTTAGGAGCTCTTGCTGTGGGTATTGTAGCTGCAGAATACGGATGGCATTACGGATTTGGTTTAGCAGGTATTGGAATGGCATTAGGACAGCTTGTCTATATGTTTGGTCTAAAATACTTAGAAGGTATAGGTGAATTTTTAGGTAAAAAAGATTCTCCTAATAAAGAGCTTATGAATAAACCATTAACAAAAGTTGAAAAAGACAGAATGTTAGTGATGTTCTTATCGTTTTTAATCATTATCGTATTCTGGGGAGCTTTTGAACAAGCTGGAGGATTAATGAGTTTATATACAGAACAAAAAACTGACCGTTTTATTTCATTATTAAATTATGAAGTTCCAGCTGCTACATTTCAATCTGTAAACGCGTTCTTCATCATCACTTTAGGAACTTTAGTTGGGAGTTTCTGGTATAAATGGGGACGTAAAGGTAAAGAGTCATCGTCATTATTTAAAATGGCCATTGGAGTTATCATCATGGCATTTGGATTTTTCTTCATGACAAAAGCAAGTACAGAAGTAGTTATGAACGGATCTGAAGTTGCTGAAAAATCAGCTATGATTTGGTTAATACTAGCGTATTTATTTCATACAATTGGTGAACTATGTACCTCACCAGTAGCCTTATCTTTCATCACAAAATTAGCACCTATAAAATATTCTTCATTTATGATGGGAGCCTATTTTGCTGCTACAGGTTTAGGTAACAAAGTAGCTGGTTTTGTAGGTGAGCTATCTGAAGGTGCTGGAGAATTTCAAGTATTTACCGGAATTGCAGTATTCTGTACATTATTCGGAGTATTAATTCTTTTAATACTAAAACCTCTAAAACGTTTAACTCATGGTGCCGAAGATATTGAAGGTACAAACTATGAAGAAGCTGAAGGTTTTGAAATAGCAGACAACAACTAAAACACAAGTAGTCATCACTTGATTGATATAATTCAGTGGTGACTTTTTTATAATTACATATCAATTTTTATGAGTACAACAGCAAAATATCGCTTTGAAGGTTCAGAAATGAACAGAAAATTACTTTTAGGACACCCAAGTGGTTTGTTTATTTTATTTTTTACAGAAATGTGGGAACGTTTTTCTTATTACGGAATGCGTGCCTTATTAGTTTTATTTTTAACCTCAGCTTTAATTGATGGTGGTTGGGCATGGTCTAGAGAAGAAGCTTTAGGCTTATATGGTACGTATACCATGTTAGTATATTTCACTCCTATTCTTGGTGGATTTTTAGCTGATAAATATTTAGGCTATCGCTGGGCTGTTGCTTTAGGAGCGTTAATTATGACTATTGGTCACGCTTCTATGGCTTTAGATACGCCATGGGGGTTATATATTGGTATTGGATGTTTAGTTGCTGGAAACGGTTTATTTAAACCAAATATCACGTCTATCATCAATGGTATTTATGTGAATGCTCAAGGTAAAAAAGATGGTGCATTCACCATATTTTACATGGGAGTAAATGCTGGTGCATTCTTAGGAATCATGTTGTGTGGTTATGTTGGTGAAACTCAAGGATGGCACTGGGGATTCGGTTTAGCTGGAATATTTATGTTTATTGGAATGTTACAATTCTGGTTTGCTCAGGGTATTTTTGGAAACATCGGATTAGCCCCTAGTAAAAACATCGATTTATCTGATGCCATAGATAATAATGATGAAGACACTTTTAAACAGGAAGAAGTTACACCTGCTGTACAACGTGACCGTTATATTGTAGTTGGAATTTTAGCATTTTTTACTGTATTCTTCTGGGCCGCATTTGAACAAGCTGGAGGATCAATGACAATTTTTGCAGCTGATTACACCAATAGAGTTTTAGTAGGTAATGCGGCTAATATTTTTAGAATTGCTAACACATTACTTACAATTGTACCATTAATCATTATCACATATGTGTTGTTTAAGCTCTTTCAAATTACATTTAAAAAATATGCAATTTCCAACCTTGCCTTAGGGTTTAGTTTTGTGATTATATGGGGAATTGTATTATGGATGTTGAACAACCAATTTAATGATGAATCTACTGAAATACCTGCCTCATGGTTTGGAATTTTAAATTCATTCTACATTATTGCTTTCGCGCCTTTAGTATCTAAAATCTGGGAAAGTAAATACAACCCATCTGCTACTGCTAAATTCGGAATTGGATTAATCTTATTAGGATTAGGTTTCGGGATTTTAGCCTACGGATCATCTACGATACCTCAAGGAGCACAAACGGCTTCTGTAAGTATCATCTGGTTAATTTTAGCATATTTATTACATACTTTAGGTGAATTGAGTTTATCTCCAGTAGGGTTATCATACGTATCAAAACTAGTACCTGCAACCAAAATAGGGATGATGTTTGGGTTATGGTATATTGCTATAGGTATGGGTAATAAAGCAGCCGGATCTATGGGAGGTATGATTGATAAAATTACTGCAGAATACTCTATGACAACATTCTTCTTAATATTTACAATAGTACCAATTGCTGCTGGTTTAATATTAATTGGCTTAACACCTATAGTTAAAAAACTAATGCACGGTGTAAAATAAATATCATTAAAAAAGCATCAACTCTGATGCTTTTTTAGTAATTTGTAATTGTGGCAAGTTATTTGCGACTCTAATAAAAAAACAACAGAATGAAAAAAATACTATTTGCAGCTATACTTTTTATAGGTATCACAAACCTTCAAGCTCAAGAATTAAAATGGCATGATAACTTTGATGAAGCAGCTAAAGTTTCTCAAAAAACCAACAAACCAATTCTAGCTAATTTTACAGGAAGTGATTGGTGTGGTTGGTGCATTCGTCTTGACAAAGAAGTCTTTAGTCAAAAAGAATTTAAAAAGTGGGCAAACGAAAATGTGGTGTTGTTAACTGTAGATTTTCCAAAACGAAAAAAATTGGCGGCAAACATCACTGAGCAAAACAACGCCTTACAACGTGCATTTCAAGTGCAAGGATATCCTACCATTTGGTTAATGTCACCAGGAGAAGGCAACGTACCAACTGAAGGCATTACACCATTAGGAAAAACTGGTTATGTTAGAGGTGGTGCAGAAAAATGGATTGCCAGTATAGCTGATGCTTTACCAAAAAAATAAGACCATTTATCTGTAATAAGATTACAGTAATGTTGTAATGAAATATTTATTGGTTATTTACGATTTACAACTCACCCCTTTTGTCACCATACAAAAGGGGTTTTTATTGCAAAATATAGGCTCCTTTCTCATTTACTACATGGCATGGAATATCATATTTAAAACATGTGGCCTTCCATCGCTTTACATAACTTTTATAGTTATTATTATCAACCACTATTATCTCAGGGTTGACAACGGAAATGAGACGCTCTAAATTCACCTTTGACGACGCTGTTAAAACTATAATACCAGGGTTAAACGACGTGTTATAAACACCCTGAGCATCAACAATCATAATCAAATTTTGTTTGAATTGATATACATTTTTTAGAGAATCCTCTTCTACATATTTGATATTTTCATTGACCATATAGGCATTTAAAAAACCTTGTGACGATGTATGGCTTGTTGCGTATTTAAAATGTCTATCCTTCTTCACTCCTATTGTTGTTGATTTGTAATGATTAAATACAATAAACTCTTCTGATTGTGCTTGCAGTAAGTTATACACATATGCCAATTGTATACCAACTATACTCATCAACACCAGGACTAGTCGTTTATAAGAGTATTGTTTCCAAAGCATCACAAAACATATTGTAAATACAAAAAATGTGATCAAATTCCATGTATTAAAAGGAATGTGATTGAACATGAACGACTCTTGTAGCGATATGTACTCTACAAAGTTGAGCAACCAAGTAATGCATTGGTCAAATAGGTCTACTAATAATTTCGGCAACCAACCAAAATACGCACATACTAACGTTATAATACCAATAGTTAATAACACTCCTAGTAACGGTATGATTACCATATTAGACACAATAAACAGCCCAGGAAATTGATGAAAGTATACTAAAGACAATGGAAGAATTCCAAATTGAGCAGATAATGTAATTGTAAAAACATCCCAGAGTTTTTTACTTATAAACGACGTTGGTTGCCATAAGGTATCAAATTGAGGTTTAATCCAAATAATGGCAAAAACAGCCAAATAACTCATCTGAAAACCAATTTCAAAAATATAACGCGGATGGTATAACAACAATAAAAATGCCGACAACACAAGTATGTTATACGTATTCGTTAAGCGCCTACTATAAATGGCAATTGTAAATAGTGAGAACATCGTTACGGCTCGTACAACTGAAGGTGTTAACCCAACTATAACTGCATAACTCCACAGTAAAACTATAATAAGTATTGAAACAACTTCCTTACCATATTTATAATAGGTCAGAGGTTTAAATAGTCCTACTAAAATGACTAACAACAACCCTATATGCAAACCCGAGATTGCTAAAATATGTATTGTACCAGAAGATGTAAAACTCTTATAGGTAGCACGGCTAATATCTTGTCTTTGACCTAATAATAACGCATTAATAACACTCAAGTTTTCTTTAGGTAGTTTAAATTCTCTCAACGATGCATTTATACGTTGTCTTATTGCATTCGCATAGCCATATATTGTACGCTGAACTCTTAATTTCTGAGCATTTGCAGTATTCAAAAACATTTGATGCTGCACCTGCTGTCGTTCCATGTAATTTTTATAATCAAATTGATGCGGATTTAACGCTTTCTGTATTTCAATGAGTTCTGCTGAAGTATAAATTACTTCATCAATATCACCAGTATAAGTACTATCGATATTAATTAACACTCGTCCTGAAGCATTGTGAGAATTTACATTTATGACCTTGGCCAAATACTTTTGATATTTAGTTGAGGGTTTCAATCGTTTATACACATATAATGTCAAATAATTTCCAGACGACGATTCCGTTAAAGACGTGTAATGCAGTTTTTGAAAATGTTCAGTTTGTATACTCACTCCAACCACACCAATAATTACCATCATTACATAAGTCATTAAACCAAGTAGTATGTGCTGATGCAAGCGTTTATCAGTTACTAAAAACACTGCACACCACACTAAAAGACCAATACTACACACTGAAATTGCAAGCCGAGGTGGTATTGGAATATACACACCAATAAGAATTCCTATGATAAGACAACAGGTGAATTTTATTATTAAAAAATTGAACCACTTCACTCTTAAAGATAACCATAATCCACATATCACTAATTATAGTTACCCAGAGTATAGGAGAACTACTCTCATAAAATTAACTCGTGATTAACAGCACAATGTATTATTTAATGTATTTTTGCTTAACACAAATTGCAAACACATTTTGCCACATCTCATGAAAAAAGCATTTAAAATTTTTGGAATCATACTTGTCTTATTAATAGCTACTGTAATTGCTGCACCGTTATTACTTAAAGATAAATTTGCAGATATAATCAAAGAGCAAATCAATCAAAATGTTAATGCAAAAGTTGACTTTTCTGACATTGATATTAGCATACTTAGTACATTTCCTAAAGCAGGATTGGTTATTGAAAACTTAAGTATTACCAATTACGCACCTTTTGAAGGCGACACCTTAGCATATGCCAAAGAAATCACTTTAAAACTACCATTAAATGACGTGTTAGCCTCTTCTGAAGAACGTATTCCTATAGATGCATTTACAATAGACACTGCAATAGTGAACATCATTAGCAATAAAGACGGTATTACTAATTATGATATTGCTTTACAAGACGATACACCTACTGAAGATCTTCAAACTGAAGACAATTCAAATGGCGGTATATCATTATCTGTTCAAGAATACAGTATCACTAATGCTAACATCAACTATATAGATGAAGCATCAGAATTACATACCAGTTTAACAGATCTCAACCATTCAGGGTCTGGAGATTTATCTGCGGCATTATCAAGTTTAAAAACCAATACCACTTCAAATATTTCAGTGAGCATGGGTAAAGCCAACTATTTAAACAACAACACATTGGCTTTAAAGGCAGATTTAGAAATAGATCAAGAGAATCAAAAATATAGTTTCTTAGATAATGCTTTCACCCTAAATCAGCTTAAATTAGTGTTTGATGGGTTTGCAAAATTAAATGACAACAACACCCAAGTTGACGTAAAATTCAACACGCCAACATCAGATTTCAAAAACTTTTTAGCGCTTTTACCTGCCGAATACTCTAAAGACATTTCAAAAGTACAAACTAACGGTAGCTTTACAATAAACGGGCAAGCGCAAGGAGTTATTGACAGTACAACCATTCCTAAATTTAATGTTAGTGTAACGTCAAAAAACGCGTCATTTAAATATCCTGATTTACCAAAAAGTGTAGAAAACATTAATTTAAATGTTGCTATGGCAAACACTACGGGTCAACCAGACGACACCTATGTAGATCTTCAAAAACTATCCTTACAAATAGATCAAGATAAATTTAGCGCTAATGGAAAAGTTTCAAATTTACTAGATAATATGTTTGTTGACATGCATTTAGACGGTACATTAAACTTAGGGAACATTTCACAAGCTTATCCTATTCAGTTAGAGCAAGATTTAAACGGAATTCTAAATGCCAAGCTACATACTGCTTTTTCTCAAAACGCCATAGAAACTAGCAACTATGAACAGATGAAAAATAATGGTGGGTTTAGCATTACAGATTTCAAGTTCGCCTCTAAAGACATTGTAAATCCTATAGAAATTTCTGAAGCTAGTGTAGCGTTTACCCCAAAACGTATTGCTTTAGAAAAATTAGATATGAAAAGTGGCGAAAGCGATATTAATGCTGTAGGTACTATTGATAATTTATTAGGATTTCTATTCAGCAACAAAACCTTAAAAGGTGATTTCAAAGTTAACTCTAACCTGTTTAATGTTAACGATTTTATGGTAGATAATACCACAGAAGAAGACAATGAACAGAAAGAATCAGAAACCGGTGACGGATTAAAAATACCTGCATTTTTAGATGCTAAAATTTCTGCAAATGCAAAAAAAGTGATCTACGATAACTTAACACTAAACAATGTTACTGGTAACCTAGTAATTAAAGACGAAACCGTAGCCTTAAACAATATGACAACCGAAATGTTTGACGGTCGTATGAGCATTGACGGTGATATATCAACTAAAAATGACACTCCAAAATTCAATCTTGATTTAGGAATAGACCAATTTGATATTTCAAAATCATTTAAAGGAATGGATTTACTAACTAGCATTGCACCAATTGCCAAAATGCTACAAGGAAAACTAAATACTAAACTTAACCTAAAAGGAAATTTAGATGATGAATTTTCTCCAGATTTAAACACATTAACTGGTAATGCATTGGCCGAACTATTAACTAAAAAAATTAATACCGAAAATTCTACAACATTAACAAAACTAAACGATCAAATTTCATTTATTGATCTGAACAAATTA
This sequence comes from Flavobacteriaceae bacterium, assembly GCA_049609325.1. Taxonomy (GTDB): domain Bacteria; phylum Bacteroidota; class Bacteroidia; order Flavobacteriales; family Flavobacteriaceae. Next base: position 13,920 of record JBMYYK010000010.1, read on the forward strand.
AACTTAAAAGACTTAAAAACAGCCTTGTCTTTTGAAGACGGAAAGGTTGCCATCAACCCGTTTACAGTAAAATATGAAGACATCAATATTGAAATTGGTGGATCTCACGGGTTTAATAACAATATGGCCTACACAGCTACATTTGATGTGCCAGCCAAATATTTCGGAAAAGACGTTGGCGGATTATTATCAAAACTGAGTGACGACGATATCAAAAATGTTACCGTGCCACTAGTCGCTACAATTGGAGGTACTGTAACAAAGCCACAAGTAAAAACAGATATGAAACAATCTATTGCTAATTTAACAAAGCAATTGATTCAAATACAAAAAGACAAATTAATAGAGCAAGGTACAGGAGCCTTAGGCAACGTGCTTGGTGGTGTTTTAGGTGGCAATAATAACAACTCTAACACCAATAATACACCTAAAGATACTCCAAAAGATTCCACCTCAACATCAGATCCTGTTAAAGATGGAATAAAAAATGTACTTGGTGGTTTATTTGGTAAGAAGAAGAAAGATACAATTGACTAAATAAAATATTCACATTACAATTCAACTCGTTATTTATAGTGTAATGTGAGTACTTATACAACCTTTAAATCAACAACTAACCCTTCGTTATTACGTACGTTAAATACCGTATTGTCTTCAAAAATTAAGTATTGTCCTTTAACCCCTTTTAAAATACCTGAGTATTCAGGAGTTTTTGACAAGTTCAAACTCTTAATTTTTTGCGGATATGTAACAACCGGAAAATTCAAATCTAGTAATTCTGCGTTTTCCAACACATAAGCTTGAACTTCTGCTGGTAAAAATTGCTTTAAGTCTTCTTTTACGGTTAACAGGCTAACTTCTGGCACTTCATTTTTAAGCATCGCACGCCAATTTGTTTTATCGGCCACATGATCTTTTAAAGCTACTTCTGCTATTCCCGCTAAATACCTATTTGGAGTTTCTAATATTGGCAACGCTTGCACAGCTCCTTGATCTATCCAACGTGTTGGCACTTGGGTTTTACGTGTTACCCCAACTTTTACATTGCTACTTAAGGCCAAATACACAATATGTGGTTGTAATTGCACACGTTGTTCATACTCTAAATCACGATCTGCAATACCTAAATGTGCGGTAGACTTTTCCGGATGCATTATCCACTCACCTGCTTGTGGTGCCTCATAAAAACATGACTTGCAAAATCCTTGTCTGTAAATTTCTTTATCCTTACCACAACTCAAACATTGGTACTTATCAAATGTAATTGACAGGGTTCTACCTAACAGTTGGTTCACATTTAACACATCATTATCAAACAACATATAATACTGTATTGTGTCTTGTAAGTCCGTTTGCATTTTTTGTAAAACTCCGTGGTATTGCATATCAATATATTTATAGTAAATTTAGGGCTAAAGATAAATTATTTATGCCAATTCCATTAGTTAATTCTGTAGTCTCTTGGTTCTTAAAAAAACGAATTCATCAAATAGAATTTTTTACCAAGTACCCTAATGAGGTACAGCATGAATTGCTATTTAATTTACTACAACAAGCTAAAAATACTGCTATTGGAAAGCAATATGACTTTAAATCTATCAGAACTTATGAAGATTTTATTGCTCGTATTCCGGTTGTAACATACGAAGACCTTGAGCCTTTAATTACAAAATCACGCCAAGGACAACAACAATTATTTTGGGACACGCCTATTAAATGGTTTGCCAAATCAAGTGGTACCACAAATGCCAAAAGTAAATTTATTCCTGTAAGTCAAGAGTCGTTAGACGATTGCCATTATAAAGGCAGTAAAGATTTATTATGCTTATACTTGAATAATAATGAAGACTCTCAACTGTTTACAGGAAAAGGGTTGCGACTAGGCGGGAGTAAAGAGCTTTACCAAGAAAACGGTACTGTGTTTGGCGACTTATCTGCCATACTTATTGACAATATGCCTTTTTGGGCAGAATTTAGCTCAACACCAAGTAACAAAGTATCGTTAATGGACAACTGGGAAACTAAGCTCCAAGCTATTGTAGATGAAACTATTGTTGAAAATGTAACCAGTTTAGCTGGTGTACCATCATGGATGCTTGTGCTATTAAATCAAGTTTTAGAAACCACTAAACATGAACATCTTTTAGAAGTCTGGGAAAATTTAGAAGTGTATTTTCATGGTGGCGTGAGTTTTGAACCTTATCGTGATCAGTATAAAAAATTACTACCAAAAACTGATTTCAAATATTACGAAATCTACAATGCATCTGAAGGCTTCTTTGCTATTCAAGACAGAAATGATTCTTCAGAGCTGCTTTTAATGTTAGATTATGGCATATTCTATGAATTTTCTGATATGAAAACCTATGGTACTAGCCAACAGAAAATGATTCCACTAAGTGAAGTTGAGCTTGGAGTTAATTACGCCGTTATCATCACCACAAATGCAGGATTATGGCGTTATCAAATAGGCGACACCATACGTTTTACATCACTTAGCCCATACAGAATTAAAGTAACCGGTAGAACAAAACATCATATTAATGTGTTTGGCGAAGAACTCATGATTGAAAACACTGATCAAGCATTAAAAATTGCTTGTGAAAAAACAAACTCTGAAATTAAAGACTATACGGCAGCACCTATTTTTATGAATGGTAAAACTAAAGGCGCCCATGAATGGTTAATTGAATTTAAAACTGCCCCTGATAATATTGACTATTTTTCTGAGTTGTTAGACAATGCTTTGAAATCTTTAAATTCTGACTACGAAGCCAAACGTTTCAATAATATTACTTTAAATCCACCAAAACTTCATATTGCAAAAACCGGAATTTTCTACAACTGGCAAAAGCACAATAGTAAATTGGGTGGACAAAATAAAATTGCACGACTGTCTAACTCAAGAGCTTTTTTAGAAGAATTATTAGCTCAGAATTAGGCATTCAACTCTTATAATTTTTAACAACTTGAGTGATTAATTCAGATATAGGGCGATATTGAAACGGTATTGCTGACTTCAGTTTTGTTGAATCATAATGCAATTGCTTAAAAGCAGAGTTGATATTAGCTTTATACAAGCTTCTTTTCTTAAGCTTAAAAACACACAGTAATTTTTCTATTTGCAGTAATGACAACAACTGCCAACGTTTTACCTCATTTAACTTTACAACCGCACCAAAACTCTTCACTATTAAACTCAGTAATTGTTTATAGGTCATATTTTCTGCAACAACAATAAATTGCTCATTGGCAATTTCAGAATTCATAAGAGCAATCATGGCTTTTACAACATCATTAACTCCAACTACGCCTACCGCCCCAGAAGTGATATAGTTAAACCCTTGATCAATTTTTCTAAACAACTCTCCAGTACCCGAAGTCCAAAATCCACTTCCTAATATCACACCCGGATTTACTATAATAACCTGTAAACCTTCTTGTGCTCCCCGCCATACCTCAAGTTCAGCATCGTACTTCGTAATTGCATAAATATTGTGTTTGTTATTTTCAGGTTGCCACGGTGTTAGCTCGGTTATTGGTGATTTTAAATCCTCTCCTAATGTCGCTATAGAACTCACATGACAGAGCTTTGCAACATTATGACTCAAGCATAAATTAACAATATTAGCTGTACCAACAACATTTACAGATCTGGATATTTTATAGTCTTTCGGATTAAAAGATAAATTTGCGGCACAATGATACACTTGCTTGACATTATTAAACGCTTTATCTAAGGCAGGTATATCAGTGACATCAGCCTTTACCCATTCAATAGCTTCAAACAATACATCTGCGTCATCAGAATAATATGAAAAGACTTTTCTAACTGCATCTATCTTAGCTTCACTTCTAAAAATAGCTCTAATTACACGGCCTTCTTCTGCTAATTTATACAATAAATGAGCGCCTAATAAACCGGTACCTCCTGTTACTAAAATCATAAAGCCAAATTAGTCTTTTTTCATTTTATACAATTATATTTGCGTAAATTTTAGTGAAACATGATGAATTTTGTAGAAGAATTGCGTTGGAGAGGCATGCTCCATGATATAATGCCAGAAACAGAAGAATTACTTTTAAAAGAATCTACTGCTGGTTATATAGGTTTTGACCCAACCGGGGAGTCACTTCATATTGGTAGTTTGGTGCAAATCATCATTTTAATGCATTTTCAAAAAGCTGGTCATAAACCAATTGCGTTGGTTGGTGGCGCTACAGGAATGATTGGAGATCCTTCAGGTAAATCAGCTGAACGTAATTTACTTAACGAAGACACTTTAGCGAAAAATATTGCTGGTATAAAATCGCAATTAGAACGCTTTATCGATTTTAATTCTGACATCGACAATAAGGCCGAGTTGGTAAACAACTACGACTGGATGAAAGATTACACTTTTATTGATTTTGCACGTGATATTGGTAAACACATTACTGTGAACTATATGATGGCAAAAGACTCTGTTAAAAAGCGTCTTGGAGCAGAATCTAAAGTTGGTATGTCGTTTACAGAATTTACTTACCAATTGTTTCAAGGGTATGATTTCTTACACTTATACAAAGCCAAGAATTGTAAAATTCAAATGGGTGGAAGTGACCAATGGGGTAACATTACAACTGGTACAGAATTAGTAAGACGTGTGGCTGGAGGTAAAGCTTACGCTATGACATGCCCTTTGATTACAAAAGCAGACGGTACAAAATTCGGGAAAACTGAAGGTGGTAATGTGTGGTTAGATCGCAACAGAACTTCGCCATATAAATTCTACCAATACTGGTTAAATGCCTCTGATGAAGATGCTGAAAAATATATTAAAATCTTTACATTTTTAGATAAAAACACCATTGAATCATTAATTACTGAACATAAAGAAACGCCGCATTTAAGACTCTTACAGAAAAAAGTTGCTGAAGAAGTCACCACAATGGTACACTCTAAAGAAGATTTAGATAACGCTATTAAAGCCTCTCAAATTTTATTTGGAAAGTCAACTTCAGAGGACTTAAAAAGTTTAGACGAACAAACATTTTTAGATGTATTTGATGGCGTAACTCAAGCTGAAATTGCTAGAGAAGATATAGACAATGGTTTAGACATGATTGGTGCTTTAGCTGCAAAAACTGGGTTTTTAAAATCTAATGGTGATGCTAGACGAGCTCTAAAAGAAAATGCCATTTCGGTAAACAAAGAAAAAGTTAAGGAAGATTATCGCATCACCGCTGAGGATTTAATCAATGATAAATTTATATTGTTACAACGCGGTAAGAAAACGTATTACGTTGTTACTGTAAAATAATGTAATTCATCCTCCGATATAAAAAAGCCCAAAACAACTATTTGTTTTGGGCTTTTAAACTAACTAACTTTATGAAAAAAGCATTCCCTTTTCACACTATATAAGACGTTAAAATTTGTGTTTTATTACATCGCACTTCAAACTTTAACATTATTTAACACTCACAAAACCATTAAGTTACACCCTCTGATATCCGAATTATCAAATCGACCGATAACTTCAAACTGGTCATTTTTCAATTGACGTCCTAAATCTTGAGTGGCAATAAATGCACATGAATTTATATTAGCCAAGTCAATAATATTAAGTCCACCTGTTTTTCCTGAATTTTGAATACTCAACGGATCTTCTGTATCACGAGTTAGAACTTTCATCCACGGCGGGCAAGTAAACACGCCACTTCCTTTAGAATAGGCTTGAGACAAAAGTTCGGTCATACCATATTCAGAATGAATTTCAGAAACACCAAAACCCTCCATCAATAATTGATGGAGCTCCGCTCTTATAAGCTCTTTACGACGACCTTTCATGCCACCCGTTTCCATAACTACAGTATGAGACAACTTAAACTGCTGTTGCTCTATCAAATCTAACAAGGCAAAAGACACACCTATGAGTAATACGTTTTGACCTGCGCTATCTAAAGCTTTTAATTGTTCAGCTAACGCTTCAAAATCATCCAAATAAAATCCGCTTTCTTTATGATTAGATTTCTGAATTAAATCATTAACCATATACACTAACGAAGAACCTTCACGCTCTAAATACGATGGCAATAACGCTAAAACCACATAATCTTCAATAGCTCCATAAAAGTGATTAAACGCTTTTAAATAACTATTTTCATATACTGACACATCTACTACCTTATGCATACTTGTAACTGAACCTGTGGTTCCTGAACTTGCAAAAACAACTTCTGGGTCATGATTAGAGGATACAATATGTTTGGTTTTAAAAAATTCTATAGGTAAAAAAGGAATGTCCTCAATAGTATTCACATCACTCGGGTGCTTATACAACAAATCGCAAAATGACCTGTACACTTTGTTATTTTCAAACTGAATTTTAAACACCTCTAATGCCAATGCATTAAATTCTTCTTCCGTTGTAATATTGAATATTTTGTTTTGAAGCATATACAAAAGTAACCAAAAAAAGCACGCTTAATTAGCATGCTTTTTTGGGATTATTTTAAAGGCTTAATTAATAATATCAAATCCTGTATATTTCACTAAACACTCCGGTATTTTAATTCCTTCTGGCGTTTGATAGTTCTCTAATATGCCGGCCAATACTCGTGGTAATGCTAAAGCACTTCCGTTTAATGTGTGTGCCAAATGCTTTTTATTGTTCGCATCTTTATAACGAAGTTTCAACCTGTTAGCTTGGTAGTTTTCAAAATTAGAAACCGAACTAATTTCTAACCAACGGTCTTGTGCTGTAGAAAACAATTCAAAATCATAAGTCATAGATGCTACAAAACCTGTATCACCGCCACATAAACGTAAAATTCTATATGGTAATTTCAATTCAGCTAAAATATCTTTAACATGATCTACCATACCTTCTAATGCTTCATATGAGTTATTAGGGTGCTCAAAACGTACAATCTCTACTTTATCAAACTGATGCAACCTATTCAATCCTCTTACATGTGCTCCATAACTCCCTGCTTCCCTTCTAAAACACGGCGTATAAGCTGTATAGCAAATTGGAAAGTCTTTTTCAGAAATTAAATCGTCTCTTAAAATATTGGTTACCGGAACTTCACCTGTAGGTATTAAATACAAATCATCTTGTGCATCGTGATACATTTGCCCCTCTTTATCTGGCAATTGTCCGGTTGCAGTTGCGGAAGCTTCGTTTACCAAATGTGGCACTTGAACTTCTGTATATCCAGCTTCAGTATTCTTATCTAAAAAATATGATATTAACGCACGTTGCAACTTAGCCCCTTTTCCTTTGTACACCGGAAAACCAGCTCCCGAAATTTTATTTCCAAGTTCAAAATCTATTATATCGTACTTCTTAGCCAACTCCCAGTGTGGTAAGGCGCCTTCGTGCAAGTTTGGCACCTCTCCTGCTGAGAATACTTCTTCATTATCTTCCTCGCTTTTTCCTGCCTTTACTAGACTGTGTGGCACATTAGGTATGGTGTACAATAAATCAGTTAATGCTTTTTGGGTTTCATTAACAACTTCCGTTAAAGCTTTAGTTTGTTCTTTTAACTGAACAGTTTTCTCTTTTAACAGGTTTGCTTTTTGAGCCTCACCATTTTTAAACAACATTCCAATTTCTTTGGACAGTTTATTCAATTCAGCTTGGGTATTATCAAATTGTACCTGCGTACTTCTTCTCTTATCATCTAATGCAATGACCTCCTTTAATACTGGAGCGGCATCAAAATTTCTTTTCTTTAAGCCTTCAATGATTAATTCTGTAGAATCTTTAATAAACTGTACTTGTAACATTGCTATTTATTTTTTGAATGGCAAAAGTACATATTTTGCTTTGCATATATAAAAAAAAGCCTCTCAAAAATGAGAGGCTTTTAAATCATTCAATATAGTGGGTTATATTTTAAACGTAACCACTGGTCTTTTAGCGTGGTTAACTAAATCTTCACTTATACTACCATTAAAGAAATGAGATAAACCTTTACGACCATGAGTACTCATAGAAATCACATCAGCATTTATAGAATTACTGAAATTAATAATTCCTTTCTCTATACTAACATCACTGTATATATTCAATGTATAATCGCCAATAGCTACGCCTTCTAAAAAGCTGTTCATACGCTTTTCTGCTTCTGCAGTTGTAATAAAGCTTGATGGCGTATTAACCATTAACAAATGCATTTTCGCGTTTGATTTGTTAGCAAAATCTATAGCTTTTAAAAATGACGGTTTGTATTCTGCAGTAAACTCACAAGCAAATACAAAATCTTTGATTTTGAACGACTCATCTTCACGCTTGATAACTAATACCGGCACATCAGATGTTCTAACAACTTTTTCAGTATTTGACCCAATCACCATTTCTTTAAACCCAGACGCTCCTCTAGATCCCATAACAATCAAATCAATATCTTTATCATGCGCCGTATCAATGATACCCTCAAATGCTGCATTGTTTTGAATACCTTCATATACATCAACACCATCTAGGTAGGGTTTATCAAGGAATGCTTCAAATTTTTGATGTGCTAATTTCATAAAAAACATAGCTTCAGGCAATTCACTTGTTTCATGCATAGGGTCAACCATATCAAATGGCAATTCTAATAAATGAATTACGTGCAACTCACTGTCATATTTTTTTGCTAATTGTGCAGCTACTTTTAAAGCAGATTCAGCACCCTCTGAAAAGTCTGTAGGAACTAATATTTTTTTCATATTAAAATTTAAAGATTAGTAGTTTATTATCTGATATAAATATACAAAACTTAAATGAATTCCTTGACTAAATCTATTTAGTTTTCATTGTTCTAAAAAAAGATGTATATTTGCCTCGCATTTTTTATGTTAATTATGATTAATGAGGGGACGGAGGTCCCCTCTTTTTATAACCTGATACAATGTTTAAAGAACTAGTTACTCAATTATTACAAGCTGGACTTGATGAACGAAACGATTTATTTTTAATTGATTTCTCTATAAGTGCAGACCATAAAATAAAAGTTGTTATTGATGGTGACAATGGAGTTACTGTGCAAGATTGCATCTTTATTAGCAGAGCAATTGAACACAACATTGATCGTGATGAACACGATTTTTCTTTGGATGTGACGTCATGTGGAGCTACAAACCCCTTGACCATTAAACGTCAATATTCTAAAAACATTGGTAGGGAATTAGAAGTTAAACTCGTTTCAAGTAAAAGTATTGAAGGAGAATTAACAAAAGTTGATGAAAATAAAATAACTTTAGAGTGGGATGCTCGTGAACCAAAACCTATAGGTAAAGGTAAAGTCACCGTTCATAAAGTTGAAGAAATAGCTTTCAGCGATATTGTTGAAGCCAAAGTGATGATAAAATTTTAATTAAATAAATGTTATGGAAAACATTGCATTAATAGAGTCTTTTTCTGAGTTTAAGGATGATAAAATGATAGATCGTGTTACGTTAATGGCGATCTTAGAAGATGTATTCAGAAATGCGTTAAAAAAGAAATTTGGAGATGATGATAACTTTGACATCATTATCAACCCTGACAAAGGAGATTTGGAAATTTGGAGAAACCGTATAGTAGTTGCTGACGGTGATGTTGAAGAGCCAAACCAAGAGATTTCATTATCGGAAGCCCGAAAAATTGAGCCTGACTTTGAAGTAGGAGAAGATGTATCTGAAGAAGTTAAGTTAATTGATTTAGGTCGTCGATCAATTTTAGCGTTAAGACAGAACTTAATCTCTAAAATTCACGAGCACGATAACACTAACATTTATAAGCAATTTAAAGATTTAATTGGTGATCTTTACACTGCAGAAGTACATCATATACGTCACAGAGCAATCATTTTAGTAGATGATGAAGGTAACGAATTGATTCTTCCAAAGGAAAACCAAATCCCTTCTGATTTCTTTAGAAAAGGTGAAAATGTAAGAGGTATTATTGAAAATGTTGAATTGAAAGGAAACAAACCATCAATCATACTATCAAGAACATCGCCTAAATTTTTAGAAAAATTATTCGAACAAGAAATACCAGAAGTTTTTGACGGATTAATTAACGTTAAAAAAGTTGTACGTATTCCAGGTGAAAAAGCAAAAGTAGCTGTAGATTCTTACGATGACAGAATAGACCCAGTTGGTGCGTGTGTTGGTATGAAAGGAGCACGAATTCACGGTATTGTACGTGAGTTAGGTAACGAAAATATTGACGTTATTAATTACACTGAAAACCCACAATTGTTAATTACAAGAGCATTAAGTCCTGCACGTGTTACATCTGTTAAAATAGATGAAGAAAACAGTAAAGCAGAAGTAATGTTAAGACCTGAAGAAGTTTCTAAAGCTATTGGACGTGGCGGACAAAACATCCGTTTAGCCGGACGCTTAACTGGTTATGAAATAGATGTGTTTAGAGAAGGTGTTGAAGAAGATGTAGAATTAACAGAATTCTCAGATGAAATTGAAGAATGGGTAATTGACGAGTTCTCAAAAGTTGGCTTAGATACTGCAAGAAGTATTCTTGATCGTGATATAGACGACTTAATTAAACGAACAGATTTAGAAGAAGAAACTGTTTTAGACGTTATACGAATATTAAAAGAAGAATTTGAAGACTAATTAAACACTAGTATTCAAGTAAAATAAAGTTGAGGTAAATAAAATTATATGGCTGATAATAAACAAATGAGGCTTAATAAGGTGTTAAGAGAGTTGAATATTTCTCTTGATAGAGCTGTGGAATTTTTAAATTCTAAAGGAATTCAAATTGAAGCACGTCCTACTACAAAAATATCTGGTGACATATACCAAGTGTTATCCGATCAATTTCAAACAGATGCTTCTAAAAAAGTAGCTTCAAAAGAAGTAGGAGAAGAAAAACGAAAAGAAAAAGAGGCATTACGTTTAGAACGTGAACGCGAAGAAGAACGTAAAAAAGCTGAAGAAGCTAAAAGACAGGAAATCATTAAAGCCAAAGCCTCAATTTCTGGACCAAAAACTGTTGGTTCTATAGATTTAAATGCAGATAAAACTCAGCCAGAGCAACCTCAAGAACCTACTGCAGATAAAACTACAGACACCAAAGAAGTTACTCAGCCAACTCCAGAAGAACCTCAGGTAATTGAAACACGAAAAGCAGAAGTTCAAAAACCAAAAGTTCTAAAAACAATAGATTTAGAGAAAACTAAACCTGTTCAGAAAAAGAAAAAGAAAGAGACGCCTCAACAAACAGCTGAAAAACCTCAACAAAAACCAGCTGAAAAACCAGCTGTTAAAACAACACCAGATACATCAAGTAAAACTGATGCTAGTAATGATCAAAACACCGAACAACCGGTTGACGAAAAAGTTACTACGCAGTATCAAAAGTTATCTGGCCCAAAAATGACAGGTCAAAAAATTGATTTATCTCAATTTAACAAACCAAAGAAAAAAGCCGATCCTAAAAAGGGAGCTGCTACAGATAAAAAACCGAAAAGGAAACGTATTGCCAAACCAAATACTGGCACCAATACTGGTCCTGGTAACAGAGGAGGTAATAACAAAAATAATAAAGGCAATAACTACAAAGGAGGTAAAAAAGGTAGACGAGCTCAAGTTGTTAAAGAAGAACCATCTGAAGCTGACGTACAAAAGCAAGTAAGAGAAACCCTAGAAAAACTTCAGGGAAGATCTAACAAATCTAAAGGTGTTAAAAACAGAAGAGATAAGAGAGATTTACACCGTCAGAAAAGACAAGATGAAATTGATGCTCAAGATGCAGAAAGCAAAATCTTAAAAGTAACCGAGTTCGTTACTGTTAACGAAGTTGCTACCATGATGAATGTGCCTAATACCAAAATTATTGGAGCATGTATGTCATTAGGTATCATGGTTACCATGAACCAACGTCTTGATGCAGAAACCCTTGCCATAGTTGCTGATGAATTTGGATATGAAGTAGAATTTGTTTCTGCCGATTTAGAAGAGGCAATAGTGGAGCATGAAGACAAGCCAGAAGACTTAATTACCAGAGCTCCAATTGTAACCGTAATGGGACATGTTGATCACGGTAAAACCTCATTATTAGATTACATTCGTAAAGAAAATGTAATTGCTGGTGAATCTGGAGGTATCACACAACATATTGGTGCTTACGGAGTTGAATTAGAAAATGGTCAGAAAATAGCATTTTTAGATACTCCTGGTCACGAGGCCTTTACAGCAATGCGTGCTCGTGGTGCTCAAGTAACTGATATCGCAATTATTGTAATTGCTGCAGATGATGATATCATGCCGCAAACAAAAGAAGCAATATCACATGCTCAAGCTGCTGGCGTACCAATAGTTTTTGCAATAAACAAAGTTGACTTACCTACTGCAAACCCTGATAAAGTAAAAGAACGTTTAGCTGGCATGAACTTACTAGTTGAAGATTGGGGTGGTAAAATTCAATCGCATGATATTTCTGCTAAAACAGGATTAGGTGTTAATGAATTATTAGAAAAAGTATTACTTGAAGCAGAATTGCTTGATTTAAAAGCAAATCCAGATAAAATTGCATCGGGTACTGTAGTTGAAGCATTCTTAGACAAAGGTCGTGGTTACGTTTCTACAATATTAGTACAAGCTGGAACTTTAAAAATTGGTGATTACCTATTAGCTGGTAAGCACACAGGTAAAGTTAAAGCCATGCAAAATGAACGAGGAGATAATGTTAAAGTTGCAGGACCTTCAACACCAGTATCAATACTTGGTTTAGATGGTGCTCCACAAGCTGGTGATAAGTTTAATGTATTTGAAGATGAAAGAGAAGCAAAATCTATCGCTACCAAACGTACGCAATTACACCGAGAGCAATCTGTACGTACGCAACGTCATATCACACTTGATGAAATCGGACGTCGTATTGCTTTAGGAGACTTTAAAGAATTGAACATCATCTTAAAAGGAGATGTAGACGGTTCTGTTGAAGCCTTAACGGATTCATTCCAGAAATTATCTACTGAAGAAATTCAGGTAAACATCATACACAAAGGAGTTGGTGCAATTACAGAATCTGATGTATTATTAGCTTCTGCTTCTGAAGCCATCATTATCGGATTTAACGTAAGACCTGCTGGTAAAGCAAGACAGGTTGCAGAACAAGAAGAAATTGACATCCGCACCTACTCTATCATCTATGACGCTATTAATGACTTAAGAGATGCCATGGAAGGTATGTTATCTCCAGATATTAAAGAAGAAATTACGGGTACTGCTGAAGTTCGTGAATTATTTAAAATATCTAAAGTTGGTACAATTGCTGGTTGTATGGTAACATCTGGTAAAATATTACGTAACGGGAAAATTCGAATCATACGTGAGTCTGTAGTAATATTTGACGGTGAATTAGCTGCTTTAAAACGTTTTAAAGACGATGTAAAAGAAGTTGCAAAAGGATACGATTGTGGTATGCAAATTAAAAACTACAACGACCTTAAAGAAGGCGATGTTTTTGAATGCTACCAAGAAGTTGAAATTAAAAAGACACTTAAAAAACAACGTTAATAATTTTTTAAAAAATTATATTAAAATCCCTTTAGCACTTCTAAAGGGATTTTTTATTCCCAACAACTAAATATCTCATAGCTTAAAATTTATTACATTTACACAATGCTATATGAATGGTTTATAATTATACTCATGTTATTGCTTTCTGCCTTTTTTTCTGGTATGGAAATGGCATATGTATCTTCAAATAAAATCCATATAGAATTAGAAAAGAAAAAAAAAGGACTCATCGCAAAAGTCTTAGCACGAATAACAGAAAACCCTTCAAAATTCATTGCCACCATGCTCGTTGGCAACAATATAGCTTTAGTAATTTACGGGTTGTTTATGGGTAATATAATAATGAGGTGGTTAGACCATTTGTTACCCATAACTAATCAGCAATTACACTACTTTGTCACAAATTTCGACTTACTAATTCAAACCATAATATCAACATTAGTCATATTATTTACCGCAGAGTTTTTACCTAAAGTATTCTTTCAAATTTACGGCAATACCTTATTAAAAGTTTTTGCTTTACCAGCTTATTTGTTCTATATAGCCTTTTATTTTATTTCGTCATTTGTAATGCAAATTTCAGACTTTATATTAAAAAAGTTCTTTAAAACAAATGGCGATGAACTACAATTGTCCTTTTCAAAAATTGAATTAGGAAATTACATCTCTGAACAAATGGAAACCGTTGATAAAACTGATGACGTAGATTCCGAAATACAGTTGTTTAAAAACGCTTTAGATTTCGCCGAAGTGAAATCACGAGAAGTTATGGTACCCCGAACAGAAATTATGGCTGTTGAGTTTCATGAAAACACCCAAAAACTAGCTAAACTATTTACTGATACTGGCTACACCAAGATTATAGTTTATAAAGACACTATTGATAATATTGTAGGTTATGTTAGATCTTTTGATTTATTTAAAAAACCAAAAACCATTAAATCAATCATACATCCTATTGAGTATGTACCTGAAACAATGCTTATTAATGATGTACTTAATTTACTAACCAAAAAACGAAAAAGTATTGCTGTAGTACTTGATGAATACGGCGGTACATCTGGTATGCTTACCGTTGAAGACATCATTGAAGAACTTTTTGGAGAAATTGAAGATGAACATGACACCTTAGAATTGATTGAAGAACAGCTAAACGCTACCACATATCACTTTTCAGCTAGACATGAAGTTGATTACCTCAATGAAAAGTACAAATTAAATTTGCCTGAAGCTGAACAATACGAAACTTTAGGAGGACTAATTGTTTACAATACAGAAGAAATTCCTCATAAAAATGAACACCTACATTTAAACCAATTCACTTTTACAATTCTAGAAGTATCAAGCACAAAAATAGACCTTGTAAAACTAGAAATTAATCAAAATGATTAATTTAAACGCACTACTTTTCAAGACTTTACACAGACTAAATGGAACTTTAAAAAGCCTATAGAATAATTTATAGTACAATTCACTAAAACTGCTTTTATTTTATACAATAAAATACTATTTTCGCTACCTTAATTATACAAAACAGAATAAAGATGGCAATCTTAAGTAAGATACGTGAAAAAACAGTTTTTTTAATTTTTATTATCGCATTAGGTTTATTTGCATTCCTAATTGACCCAACGAAATTAATCGATTTTTTCGCTAATGGAGGAACAAAAGAATACTTAGCAAAAGTAGATGACGAAGTTATATACAACGAGGCATTTGCAAGACAAGTAGAAGCTGCACAACGTGGTAACCAACAAAGCACCATTCAAGTTGCTAATCGAGTTTATGACCAAGAAGTAACTAGAATTCTATTAAACAATGAGTTAGATAAATTAGGAATCACAGTAGAAAAAGATCAAATGTGGGACCTTTTTAAAACAAACTATGCAAACGTGCCAGACTTCAAAAATGAATCAGGAGAGTTTGACGAAGGTAAATTAAAAGAATTTATAGAATCACAAGTAGAGGCTAATCCAATAGCTTGGGAGCAACAAGAAAAAAGCATTGCTTTTTCTGGTAAACAGCAACTATACTATGCTTTAGTAAAAGCTGGATCTTTACCTACAGAAAAAGAAGGTGAAGTGGCATACAAAATGCAAAATGACTTGGTAGACATGAAATATGTGTATTTACCATATACGGAAATTGCTGACTCAACAATTACTATTTCAAAAGAAAAAATTCAAGCTTATGTGAATGCGCATAAAAATCAGTTTGAAGAAGAGGCTAATGCTGCAGTACAATATGTATATTTTGAAGAAAAACCATCTGAAGAAGATGAAAATGAATTCAATACAAAAATCAATGCATTATTACCAGAGTTAAAAAACACTACTAATATTGCAGATTTTATCAATGAAAATTCAGCAATTAAACATGATACAATTTACAAATTGAAAACTGCTTTAGAAGCACCAATTCAAGCTTTAGTAGACTCTATGCAAATTGGAGACACATATGGACCATATACTGCCAATGGGTTTTCAAAAATCATGAAGTTAACAGGGAAAAAATTAGCGCCATCTGTAAAAGCAAGTCACGCTCTAATCGCTTATGAAGGTGCACAACGAGCAAATCCAGACGTAAAGAGAACAAAAGAAGAAGCTAAAGCTTTAGCAGAGGAATTACTGACAGAAGCAAAAGCATCAGGAACAGATTTTGCTGCATTTGCTACTGAACATTCTGACGGACCTTCTGCTAGTAAAGGTGGAGACTTAGGATGGTTTTACGAAAATCAAATGGTACCAGCATTTAATGATTATGTATTCAACAACTCTAAAGAATCTATTGGTTTAGTTGAAACTGATTTCGGATTTCATATCATCAAAATTGTTGACACCAAAGAGGAAAACAAATATCAAATAGCAACATTAGCTATGAAAGTTGAAGCTTCTCAAAAAACAATTGATGCGTTATATGCAGACGCTAGTCAATTTGAAGTTGATGTTAATGAAGGTGATTTCATAAAAGTTTCTGAAACAAAAAACTATGCGGTACGACCTGTAAGTACAATCACTAATTTATCTGAAAATTTACCAGGTTTACAAGGATCTCAACGTCAAATTGTAAAATGGTTATTTAATGACGATACAAAAATTGGAGATATTAAAAGATTTGACATTAATGGTAATTACGCTGTAGTACAGATAACATCAAGAAAAGAAAAAGGAGTAATGTCTGCTGATGATGCCTCTTTCAAAGTATTACCTATATTGAGAAATAAAGAAAAAGCAGAACAATTAAAAGCAAAAATGTCTGCAAATACATTAGCTGACAATGCAGCAAACAACAATACAACTGTGAGAACTGCAAATGCTATTAGCATGGCTAACCCTACATTACCAGGAGCAGGAAGAGAGCCAAAAGTGGTTGGTACTGCTTTTGCTTTAGAAAACGGGCAAGTTTCAAGCCTAATTGAAGGAGAAAAAGGGGTGTATATGATTGAAGTTACCAAACAGACTTTAGCTCCAAAAATGGATTCATACAAAACTTTTGCTAAAGACCCTAACAACAACATTAATGCAGTTGGCGCAAAAGTTATTGACGCTTTAAAAAAGAAAGCTGTTATAGAAGACAATAGAGCAGTATTTTACTAAAAACTCTATACCTTATAAAAGGAGAAAGCCTCAGCTATATGTTGAGGCTTTTTTTATGGTCTATATTGTTAAACATACTAAAATAAAAAATCCCTGCTATAATAATTATAACAGGGATCTTACCCCAAAAAAACTTACTTTAGTCTGTACATTCATACAGACTAATCAAATTTACGTTTTTTTTACATGTGAAAAAATACCTGCTTTTAGGTATTTTTGATGACGTATTCAAATACTAATTATGGTATTTGCAATGTCATCCCTAATGTTAATGTCGTAGATTTTAGATTATTTAATGACATGATATCAGCTACTGAAACACCTTTATATCTTCTAGCAATACTATAAAGTGTATCCCCTTGTTTAACAGTATGAGTGGTTTTATGTTCAGAATGTGACAACTCTTTAATTTGAACACTTCCTGATTGATCATCAGAATAATTAAAACGTCTAGTTTCTCTATAAGCATTAGCCCAATATCCTTCTCTTAATGATGAAATCATGACACCTCGTGATGATGAGGAGTGCACAAATTTCACATCTCTACCATCTACACTAACAACCAATCCTACGTGATTAATGCGTCTTTTACCATTAGTCATAAAAAACACTAAATCTCCTTTTTTAGCGCTTTTAACAGAAACACTACGTCCTAATTTTGATTGCTCAAATGATGTTCTTGGCAACGTAACATCTATAACTTTAAATGAACTATACATTAATCCTGAACAATCCATTCCTGATTTTGTGGTACCTCCGTACTTATATTCAGTTCCTTTATAACTTAGAGCCTTTCTAATAACTTTATTCGCTTCAGAAGATGATGATTCAGTTGGTTTATGAGTTACGACAACTTTTTTTTCGAGGCTTTTAGTTGTTATACGCGGAACTGTTTTCTTGCTAGTATACTTTTTTGAAGCCGACTTTGTAGTCACCACTTTTTTAGATTTACATGAGGTTATCGCAAGTATTGCAAGAACCGGTATTAACTTTCTATACTTTATCATCACATCAAGTATTTACAATTAATTCTGCAGTTGTTTCACTAGCACCACTTCCTCCTAACTTTTGCTCTAGAGCATAATAATCTGTGAACATTTGAGCTCTATATGAAGGGGCTAATATTTTTTTCAGCTCAACACTTAACTGTTCAGAATTAAATTCTTTTTGAATTAACTCTTTTACTACTTCTCTATCCATTATTAGGTTTACCAATGAAATATAATTTAACTTTATAATTCGCTTAGCAATTTGATACGAAATATTACTTCCTTTATAACAAACTACTTGTGGCACTTTAAACAACGCTGTTTCTAAAGTTGCAGTACCAGAAGTGACTAATGCTGCTGTAGAAAGGCTTAATAAATCATATGTTTTGTTAGATATAAAACTAATGTTTGTTGTTTGTATAAATTGCTTATAAAAATCGTAATCTTGGCTGGGCGCACCTGCAATTACAAACTGATAATCACTAAACTCATCAACTAAAGTTAACATGACTGACAACATTTTTTTTATCTCTTGTTGCCTACTACCGGGTAACAATGCAATAATTGGTTTATCACTTAACTGATGTTCTTCTCTAAATTTTTCATCATCAACTTGTGGTCTATGTGCTATAGCATCTAATAGCGGATGTCCTACAAAATGTACCGAAAAGTGATGCTTCTCTTCATAAAACTCTTTTTCGAAAGGTAAAATAACATACATTTTATCTACATCTCGCTTAATAGCTTTAATCCTATTTTCTTTCCAAGCCCAAATTTGTGGTGATATGTAATAATGTGTTTCAAAACCTAACGCTTTGGCCCACTTCATTATTCTAAAGTTAAAGCCAGGATAGTCGACAAAAATAAGTTTGTCAGGCTTGAATTCAGAAATATCTTTTTTACATAAGGCTATATTTTTTGCAATGGTTCTAAGATTCATTACCACTTCTATAAACCCCATGAAAGCAAGCTCTCTGTAATGCTTTACCAAGGTTCCTCCTACGGCTTGCATTAGATCACCACCCCAAAATCGAAATTGCGCCTGAGGATCTTTATCCTTTATTGCTTTCATTAAATTTGACGCGTGCAAATCTCCTGAAGCCTCTCCTGCTATGATATAATATTTCATGCTTATGCTTTAAATAAAATAAATAGCATATGTTATAAATGCTACTAATAGAGTGGCTAAAACGACTCCTCTAGCCTTATATTCTAAATCTTTCTGTAATAAAAAAAAGAACACTCCCAAATTTGGCAGAGCGCCTAATGCTAATAACATCCACAAATTACCTTCATTTACAAACCCTTGAAAAGTCATTGTAAACTCTGAAGATTTTATACTTGAAATTAACAATGTACATATGATTACTCCTAGTACTGAAGTTAACACCCCAATAAAAAACCCTTTGAATACTTCTTGCTTAATTTTCAAAATCCCATGTATTTAATTGTTGAATATAATAGTGCGCCGTTAAATCAAATTGTACAGGAACCACTGTTGCAAATCCGTTATCAAGAGCATGTAAATCAGTATCTTCACCGCTATCTAAATTTACAAAATTACCGGTAAGCCAATAGTATTCTTTGCCTTGCGGACTTGTTCTCTTATCAAACTCTTCTATCCAATTGGCCTTCGCTTGTCTACAAACTTTAACACCTTTAATGTCACCTTTTGGAAAGTTTACATTTAACACCACGCCATTAGGCAATCCGTTTTTCAAAACATTTTTTGTGATTGTCCTGATATGCTCCTTTAAAGGTTCAAAATTAGCATTCCATGAATGGTCTAACAATGAAAATCCTATAGACGGAATCCCTTCAATACCGGCTTCTATTGCAGCACTCATTGTCCCAGAATAAATCACATTTATTGCCGAATTAGAACCGTGATTAATCCCTGAAACGCATAAATCTGGTTTTCTATCTAACAATTCATTAACAGCTAACTTAACGCAATCTGCCGGAGTACCAGAACAACTGTACTCAGTTTGGTCCGCATCTTTAATGGTAATTGACTCAACGTGTAAGGTTGAATCTAAAGTTATCGCATGCCCCATACCACTCTGTGGGCTATCTGGAGCAACTACCACCACATCACCAAACTCTTTCATTACAGCAATTAAATTACGAATACCTGGTGCTGTAATTCCATCATCATTAGTTACTAAAATAAGAGGTTTATCACTCATTTGTTTATATTTGTTTAGACGTTGCTAAAGTACAAAATTAGCGATTATATACGGCTACAACACATTTAAGAAAAAATTAGGAGTAACTTAAACACTTTGGTCTAATTTTTTCATTAACTTACATCAATGATAATATGAATCGATTTATGATGAAGAATTTTAAAATAGCAATCCTTACATGTTTAATTGCAATAACATCTTGCAGTTTTACTAATAAAACGTTTGATGACCCAGATAAAGATAAGTTGTTACTTGATTTGATTACTTATGTTTTAGAAAAAGGGCATTATGACCCTAAAATCATGAATGATGATTTTTCAAAACATGTATTCACAGATTTCATCGACGCTTTAGACCCTTTGAAAAGATACTTTTATCAATCTGATATTAAAGAGTTCTCTAAATTCAAAACTGACATTGATGACCAAGTTAAAAATAAAGATTTAACCTTCTTTAATTTGGTGTACGAGCGCTTAATGCAACGTATGGCTGAAAGTAGAACGTTATCATTAAAAATTATTGAACAACCATTTGACTACACAACAACAGAAACATTAAGTGTTGACTATGAGAACATCTCTTACGTTTCTTCTAAAAAAGACATGAAAAACAGATGGCGAAAGCAATTGAAATATTCAACTATAGATAGTTATGATGATGAATTAACTGCAACAAATGATAGTATTAGCGATGCAAAAAAGCACATTTCTAAAAAAGAAGCAGAACTAAAAGCACGAGAAAAAACTAAAGAATTTTTAATTGACTATTACGCCATTATGGATGATTTAGAACGTAAAGATTGGTTTTCAAACTACATCAACGCGATTGTTGAAGTGTTTGACCCACACACATTCTATTTTGCACCGCAAGACAAAGAACGCTTTGATCAAAGTATGTCTGGAAAGCTAGAAGGTATTGGTGCACGATTACAAAAAAGAAAAAATGAAGTAAAAATCATGTCGCTTATTTCTGGAGGGCCAGCATGGAGAGGTCAAGAGTTAGAAGCTGGTGATATTATTTTAAAAGTGGCACAAGAAAATGATCTTGAACCTACTAGTATTGTTGGTATGCGCTTAGATGACGCTATTAAACTTATAAAAGGCCCTAAAGGCACACTTGTAAAACTAACTGTTAAAAAAGTAGACGGCACCACAAAAGTGATTCAAATAAAAAGAGATGTTGTTGAGTTAGAAGAAACCTATGCAAAATCATCTCTAATTCAAAAAAACAACAATACCTTCGGGATAATTAACTTACCTAAGTTTTATGTTGACTTTAAAGATTATACAGAAAGTAGAAATGCATCTTCTGATGTAAAGAAAGAAATTATCCGTTTAAAAAAACAAGGCATGCAAGGTTTGGTAATGGATTTACGAAATAACGGAGGGGGTTCATTACAAACTGTTGTTGACATGGCTGGGTTATTTATAAAAGAAGGCCCTATTGTTCAAGTGAAATCTGCAGGAAAACGTAAAGATGTACTAAGTGATACCGATGCCAACATCATTTGGGATGGCCCATTAGTGATTCTTGTAAATGAATTATCAGCTTCTGCTTCTGAAATTTTAGCTGCTGCTTTACAAGATTATAAGCGTGCTATTATTATTGGAAGTGCTCAAACTTTTGGTAAAGGAACTGTACAGAATGTTGTTGATCTGAATCGTTTTTTAAGAAATAACTCTATGGGCGATGTTGGCGCTTTAAAACTTACCACTCAAAAATTCTATAGAATTAACGGAGGATCTACACAATTAGAAGGTGTAAAAAGTGATGTGGTTGTGGTAGACAGGTACAGCTTTATTGATGTGGGAGAGAAAGATCAAGAAAACCCTTTACCTTGGGATAAAATTGACCCCGCAAATTATTCTGCATGGGACGGTTTTATTAATTATGAGGAAACCATTAGTAAAAGTAAAGCTCGTATGAGTAATAATCCGCAATTACAACTTATTGAAAAACAAGCAAAATGGATTAAAACTCAATCAGATGAAAAAGAAATTTCACTAAACTATAATGATTATCTTACTGAAAAATCTAAAGTAGAACGTTTTGGTAAACAGTTTGACGACTTATCAAATTACAAAAACAACTTATCGTTTTCATCATTGCCTTATGAACAAGCTTTAATTGAAAAGGATTCTGTTTTAGGGCAAAAAAGAGAGGCTTGGCATAAATATTTAACAAAGGATGTTTATGTAGAGGAAGCTGTGCATGTTTTAGAAGATTTGCAAGTAAATAATATCAAAATCAAACAAAAGGTCGTTTTAAAAGACTAGTTCGTTTATGAGTACAACATCAAACTCACTCAGTAGTTTAGCGCTCCAAAAATTTAAAAAGAATTTTTGGGGCGTTTTAAGTTTGAGTTATATTTTAATTTGTGGTGTCATAGCCATATTTGCATATACATTTGCGCCAGACAGTTCACAAAACGCCAATCAAATGCATCTTTCCATTCACTCAAAATCTCCTGGCTTTAAAACCAACATTCTTACAATACCTGGTAAACCAAACCATGAACAATCATATATTAACACCTTACTTTTTGGCACAAAAAACTTGTCTACAGAACTCCCTATAAACGGATTTAAAATTGAAGACAACCAACTTTTCATCACGCCATACACAGAACTAAAAACATCTCAATTACATAAAAAAATTGACTTAAGTGCTTTTCCGAAACACTTTAGTACACAACAAATATCTGAACACTATATTACGACTAAACACTTTGTTTTAGGTACAGATAAGTATGGTCGTGATTTGTTAAGTAGAATTCTTGTTGGCGCTAGAATATCCTTTTTTATTGGGTTTATTGCTGTATTCATATCACTAATTATTGGTGTAACCTTTGGGGCAATAGCAGGCTATTATGGCGGAACAATAGACGCTTTAATCATGTGGGTCATTAATATTTCATGGTCTATACCAACGTTATTACTAGTCATCGCTATTACCTTGGCTCTAGGAAAAGGATTTTGGCAAGTGTTTATTGCAGTAGGTTTAACCATGTGGGTTGAAGTGGCAAGGGTAGTTAGAGGTCAAGTTATTAGCACAAAAAAAATGCAATACGTAACAGCTGCAAGAGCTTTAGGCTATACAGATTTTAGAATTATATTTAAACATATTTTACCTAACGTTATAGCGCCACTTATTGTAATTTCTGCAGCTAATTTTGCTGGTGCTATATTAATTGAAAGCGGATTAAGTTTTTTAGGTATTGGTGCACAACCTCCAACACCAAGTTGGGGTAGCATGATAAAAGATCATTACTCATATATCATATTAGGTAAACCCTATCTTGCGATAATTCCAGGACTAGCCATTATGAGTTTAGTAATGGCATTCATGCTTATAGGTAATGCATTAAGAGATGCTTTAGATGTAAAAAATTAATATGACTAAAAAGCAAATTTATACCATCCTATCTGTACTTGTAGTTATCATCTTTTACATTTTAAATGATACTGTAGACCAACATCTTAAAAATCAAAACACACAACAGAATACAGACAGTGACTTAACTTCAAACCTAATACCTAGTTCAACGACAGGTGACATCATTCATCATCAATACTATTCGTTATCATACAACGAAGCACATGAACAAGCGGAATGGGTGGCGTATGAATTAAACAAAAGTCATTTATCTTCCAATCAATACAAACGCCCTTATTTTATAAGTGACCAGCGTGTTACAACCAAATCTGCAGATTGGAGAAACTATAAAAATTCAGGATATGACAAAGGACACCTGTGTCCGGCTGCTGATAGGAAATTTTCTAAAACAGCTCATGACAACACGTTTTTAACTTCAAATATTACACCTCAACGTCATGATTTCAACTCTGGTATTTGGAATAGACTTGAACAAAAAACGCGCTATTGGGCCAATAAATATTCAAGCGTGTACGTGATTACCGGAGGAATACTTAATAACGCTCAACACACTATTGGACATGAAAAGGTGACTGTACCTGATTACTTTTATAAAATTCTTTATACCAATAAGAACAACAGCCCTAAAATGATTGCATTTCTTCTTCCTCACAAAGAATCTAATGCACCATTATATAAATTCACCGTTTCTGTTGATGAAATTGAAGCCTTAACAGGAATAGATTTTTTTGAAAAACTTGAGGATTCTGAAGAATCTAAATTAGAGGCAAGCAACAATTATTTCCAATGGAATTTTTAACCCTTACCACTCGTTAATTCTATTGGCATCTAATTTTACAAACACAAATAACAACACCGTAAATCCCCATAACCCAGAACCCCCATAACTAAAAAATGGCAACGGTATACCTACCGTAGGAAATAATCCCATTACCATTGCAATGTTCACTAAAAAGTGAACAAAAATTATTGCAGCAACTGAATACCCATATACTCTTGCGAAGGTTGATTTTTGAAGTTCAGCACGATGTAATATTCTTAATAATAACACTACAAAAAGGAGCACGACTAAGCTACTTCCTAGAAAACCCCACTCTTCACCTACAGTACTGAAAATATAATCTGTATGCTGCTCAGGTACAAAGCCTCCTTTAGTTTGTGTGCCTTGCAACCACCCTTTTCCTGTCCACCCTCCGTTACCAATTGCAATTTCAGATTGTGCAGTATTATAACCAATTCCTTTTGTGTCTACTTCTTTACCTAAAACGATATTAAACCTATCTCTATGGCGTTGTTCAAAAACGTTTTCAAATATATAATTCACTGAAAACGACAAACCAATACATGCTGTTAACACCGCTATATATAATAATTTATTAGGCTTCTTTTTTCGATTCTTAAAGAATATCCCAAGCGCTAACACTGTACAAATAACAGATATTATTATAGGATCTAAAACTAATGTAAGCACAAATAATGTTGCAGCAGAAAAACCTAATAACAAATAAATTGGCGATAGTCCTTCTCGATACAACACAAAGAAAAAAGCTGCGTAAACTAAAGCACTTCCTGGATCAGGCTGCGGAATGATAATCAATGCAGGTAAGAAAATAATTATAAAAATTTTTATCAAGTGATTCAACGATCTTATATTGGTTTGTGAATCACTTAAAAACTTCGCTAAAGCTAGTGCTGTTGCAAACTTAGCAAATTCACTAGGCTGAATACTAAAACCACCTATGGCATACCATGACGTTGCACCTGATATGGTTTTTCCGAAAGCAAATAGTCCTATCAATGATAATAGTGAAGCTAAGTAAATGATACTTGAAAACCGTTCATAAAATTTAGCTTCAATAGAAAGTATTAAAACTATTAAAAACACACTTAACACTATAAATATCTGTTGACGACCATGAGGTTGTGACAACATATCAAGTGTTGTGTTTTCGGTATAGGATGCAGAGTAAATACTCATCCATCCAATTAATACTAATGCAAAATACAGCATTACTATCAACCAGTCAATCCGTACCAATATGTTACCTTTATTACGCATTATCTCGGTCGTTTTCTGTTTATTTCAAATGGTTCACCACTAATGTAACTATCATACACATTTTGCAAACTTCCTTCCAACATCTTTAGTTCTAAATCTTTTCTTGAAATAGTTCCTCTTAAATATTTTTCAATCATTAAACTCGCCATTGGTGCTGCCCATCTACTTCCCCAAAATCCGTGTTCAACAAACACAGCTATCGCTATTTTAGGGTTATCTTTAGGAGCGAATGCCACAAAAATTGAATGGTCATCTAATTGTGTTCTTACCCCATCTATTTTTCCGTACACCTCTGAGGTTCCTGTTTTTCCACAAATTTCAATGCCATCTATCCTTGCATAATACCCGGTTCCACCTGGCTTTTCATACACGTCATACATCCCTTGAATTACTGGTTCGAAATGTTCTGGACTAATGGTTGTAACATGCTTAGTGGTGAATTTTTCATCTAAAGGTTGTCCTTTGATATCTTTAACTATATGCGGGGTGTAATAAAAGCCTCTATTGGCAATTGCAGCAGTCATATTTGCCAATTGTATTGGTGTTGTTTCAACCTGACCTTGCCCTATTGAATTAGAAATGATATAAGTACTTCTCAGTCTATTTTTACCATGCACTCTATTGTAATAAGCGCTATCTGGAATACGCCCTTTATTACCTACAGATAAATCATTATTTAAATAATTACCTAAACCAAAACTTTTAGCATGATCACTCCATTTTTGCACTCCAATACTCGCATTAGGATATTTATTTAAGATATTCAAATACGTTTTACCAAAATAGGCGTTACACGAAGCGAATATCGCTTTATTCAAATCATTACTTGCGCCAAACGCACAGTGACATCCAAAAGGTTTTCTTGCCCCATAGTGTAACCCATGTCGGCACGTTACCCTTGTTGATTCATTTATAATTCCTTCTTCTAAACCAATCAAGGCATTTAATAGTTTAAATGGTGATCCTGGCGCATACTGTCCTTGTAAACTTCTATCAAATAACGGCTTGGCTATACTGTCATAATACAATTTTGTAAAATTCTTAGATCGTTGTCTACCCACCAATAACGACGGATTGTAACTAGGTGCAGAAACTAACGACAGTATTTCACCAGTCGCAGGTTCTATTGCAATAATACCTCCGCGTTTATTAACCATTAACTGCTCACCATATTCTTGCAGCTTAGCATCGACAGTAATAGTGATATCACTTCCATTTACAGGAAGCGTATCTAATGTTCCGTTTTTATAAGAGCCTATATCTCTGTTAAACTTATCTTTTTGAATGTACTTTACCCCCTTAACCCCTCGCAGTTCTTTTTCATAAGATTTTTCAACACCAGATTTACCATACAAATCACCTGATTGGTAGTACGGATTTTTCTTGACCTTTGCTGGTGTTACTTCGGCAATATAGCCTAATACATTAGCCCCTATTGACGTTTGATAATCTCTTGACGATCTTTTTTGAATATAAAATCCTTTAAACTTTCTGATTTTTTCTTGTAGTGATGCGTATTCAATTTTTGACAACTGTGCGACCACTGGCGATGGTAATCTTGGAGAATAATGTCTTGCTTTTTGTAAACGTTTCACCAATTCATCTTTTGTGATCTCTAATAAATCACACAACATTAACGAGTCAAATGGTTTTACATTTCTCGGGATAACCATCAAATCATACGACGGCTGATTGGCTACTAATAAAGTATGGTTCCTATCATATATATGACCGCGTTCAGGATAAACACGCACACGCTTATAGGCGTTACTTTCTGATTGATGCTTAAAACTATCATCAAAAATTTGTAAGTAAAACAATCTGCTTACAAATACAATTCCTGTAATGATAACCAATAAATACAGTAATGCCTTTCTCACTCTTTTCTAGTTTTAAACAATGCCACTAACAACAGACACATGAATACGGTATATATACTACTAAAAAGAATGTTTTTTAACGTAAAAACAATAAACTCAAAATTAAAGGTTTCTAATATGAATAAAATGATATGATGGACAACTACAAGTATTGACACATAGGCCAAACGGGCGCTAAAAGACACCTTGGGCAATTTTATTGATTGGTACTCATAATTTCTCCCAAAAGCAAATCGTAACGCTAATGGCCTGATATACGCAGTTACGGTACAAGCAGCTGCATGCACACCTCCCGAATTAAAAAACACATCAAGTAGTAAACCTAATAAAAAGCTACATGCTAAAAACAATGACTTGTTAAATCTAATAGGAAAACGTAATATGAAAATAATATAGATATATGGCACATAGCCCCCTATACTCATTTTACTAAACAAAACCACTTGAAGTAAAATAAGCCCGAAAAAAAACACAATCCTTAAAACAACATCTTTACTCATTTACAGTAGTGTTTAATAATTCTTCTACTTCTTTTTTAGCCTTATTTTTCACCACATACACATAGCCTATATTTGACATATCATTAAACGGCGCTATATCAACTTCATAAAAATTTTCAGATTGATCCAATTCAGCTTTAATAACCAAACCAATATCTACCCCTTGTGGAAACAATGAGTAATTCCCTGTAACTATAGTGTCATTAACTTGTATAGGGGCGATTTTGGTGATATCTTCTAATTGGATTTTAAACATTGATTCACCATTCCACACCAATGACCCTATATGATTTGTTTTCTTTAATTGTGCATTAACTCTAGACTCTGTATGTAAAATTGACAAGACAGTTGCATAATTTTCTCCAACACTTTCTACTACACCAATTATTCCGTTTGTGGTCATAACTCCCATATCAGGAGCAATACCATGTTTCTTTCCTCTATTAATGACCAGAATATTTTCTTTTTTATCAAAACTATTCTGAATCAGTTTTGCAGGAATTAATTCATATGGCACGTCATTAGGGAATTCAGTTGCAGAGTGAAAACTCCCATTACTCAATTGTTTTCTTAACCTAGCATTCTCTTTTAAAAGACGTTCGTTATATTCATCCAAGTGAATAAATTCATTGACATGATTGATGTATTCATATACACCACCAGTAACATTATTTGCAGAATTTATAAACTTACTTCTATGATATGAATGCGATTGAATTGTTAGAATTAAAGAAATACTCAACAGCAATAAGAACAACAACAACTCCTTTTTCTTGAGTAAATACGAAATTATTTGTTGCATGAGCTATGCTATTTTATAAGAATGCTTTTGTATTTAGCAATATCTTTTAAAGTGATTCCTGTTCCTCTAACTACAGCTCTTAACGGATCTTCAGCAATATATACTGGCAAGTCTGTTTTTTTAGATAATCGCTTATCTAAACCACGTAACATCGATCCTCCTCCTGCTAAGTATATACCTGTATTATAGATATCAGCTGCTAATTCTGGCGGTGTTTGTGATAAGGTTTCCATCACCGCATCTTCAATTCTTAAAATTGATTTATCTAATGCTTTGGCTATTTCTCTATAAGATATCTGCACTTGCTTAGGTTTTCCTGTTAACAAGTCTCTTCCTTGCACAGACATATCTTCTGGTGGAGTTTCTAAATCTTCAGTAGCAGCTCCTATTTGTATTTTAATTTTT
Source organism: Flavobacteriaceae bacterium (assembly GCA_049609325.1). Lineage (GTDB taxonomy): Bacteria > Bacteroidota > Bacteroidia > Flavobacteriales > Flavobacteriaceae. The sequence goes on from JBMYYK010000010.1 coordinate 43,243, forward strand.
TCTGCAGTACGATCACCTACATATAAGTTGTGCTGAGTACGCATGAAATACACAATGTCATTGGTAAACACATCTCCAGCAACCTTAACAGATTTATCGCATACAATCCCACCTAAAGCAATTACAGCAATTTCAGTTGTTCCTCCTCCTATATCAATAACCATATTCCCTTTAGGTTGCATGATATCAACACCAATACCTACTGCAGCAGCCATTGGCTCATGTATTAAATACACCTCTTTCCCATTAACACGTTCTGCAGATTCTTTTACAGCACGCATTTCAACTTCAGTAATTCCTGAAGGAATACAAATTACCAAACGTAATGCAGGTGGAAATAGTTTTTTCTTTAATGCCGGAATGTTTTTAATGAACATTGTTAGCATTTTTTCTGAGGCATCAAAATCTGCTATTACTCCATCTTTTAACGGACGAATGGTTTTGATGTTTTCATGGGTTTTACCCTGCATCATATTGGCTTCTTGACCTACTGCAATAATTTGCTTTGAGATACGATCTCTAGCAACAATTGAAGGCGCGTCTACAACAACTTTCCCGTTATGAATAATCAACGTGTTTGCTGTACCTAAATCTATTGCTATTTCTTCAGTTAGGAAATCAAAAAATCCCATATGGTCATGATGTTTTAAAGGGTAATACTTATTTTTTGTGGCTATGTACCAAAGGTACTAAAAATAAGGAAAATTTTACATTAAAATAAAAAACTCCATGAAATAATTTGACATGGAGTTTTAAATTAGATTAACAGCACATTTTAGTGCTTAAAGTGTCTTGTTCCTGTAAATACCATTGCAAGTTTGTTTTCATTGCAATAGTCAATGCTTAATTGGTCTTTTATAGAGCCTCCTGGCTGAATTACCGCTTTAATTCCAGCTTTATCTGCAATCTCTACACAATCTGGAAATGGAAAAAAAGCATCACTAGCCATTACTGCACCTTCTAAGTTGAACTCAAACTTAGTTGCTTTTTCAATCGCTTGATTTAAAGCATCAACACGAGAGGTTTGACCTGTTCCACTTGCACACAATTGTTTGTTTTTTACTAAAACTATTGTGTTTGACTTGGTGTGCTTACAAATCTTTGATGCAAAGATTAAATCGTCTTTTTGAGCATCAGTAGCTAACACATCTGTTTTATCTACTAATTGATCTTTAGCATCAGTAACACTATTTCTATCTTGAACCAATACCCCGTTTAAACATGTTCTCACATTAGTTGCAGGCATTTCGATATCTTTTTGAACTAATAAAATTCTGTTCTTTTTACCTTTCAACACCTCTTCAGCCTCAGCAGTAAACCCAGGTGCAATTACCACTTCACAAAATAATTTATGAATTTCTTCAGCCGTAGGTAAATCAATTGTAGCATTAGCAATTAACACTCCACCAAATGCTGATGTTGGGTCTCCAGCTAAAGCATCTAAATACGCTTCTTTAACAGTTGCTCTTTGAGCAAATCCGCATGCATTATTATGTTTTAACACTGCAAATGTTGGCGCTTCTCCAGTAAATTCGTTCATCAAATTTACAGCTGCATCAACATCTAACAAGTTGTTATAACTTAATTCTTTTCCATGTAACTTATCAAACATCGCGTCAAAATCACCGAAAAAGAATCCTTTTTGATGTGGGTTTTCACCATAACGCAATGTTTTACCGTTATTATCACTTAATTTCAACGCCACCTCATCTCCATCTTGATTGAAGTAGTTAAAAATTGCCGTATCATAATGTGATGAAATATTAAATGCTTTTCCTGCAAATTTCTTACGTTCAACCAAAGTAGTTGTACCATTATTAGCAGTGATAATATCTAAAAACTCATCATATTGCTCCATAGATGATACTATTACAGTATCCTTAAAGTTTTTAGCGGCTGCTCTAATTAATGAAATACCACCTATGTCAATTTTTTCAATGATATCTTGTTCTGGAGCTCCAGAAGCTACAGTTTTTTCAAACGGATATAAATCTACAATTACCAAATCTATTTGAGGAATGTTGTATTCTTTCATCTCAGCAACATCACCATCATGATCTTGTCTGTTTAATATTCCTCCAAACACCTTAGGGTGCAGGGTTTTTACTCGCCCTCCTAAAATAGACGGATATGATGTTGTTTCTTCAACCGGAATAACATTTATTCCTAGTTCATTGATGAACTTTTCTGTACCTCCAGTAGAATAAATTGCAACTCCTAATTCATCTAGTTTTTTTACGATTGGGGCTAACCCATCTTTATGAAAAACTGAGATTAATGCAGATTTAATTGTTTTTGTAGCCATTGTGTGTGTTGTTATTTTTTGAAGGTGCAAAAATAATTGTAATCACTTAAAACACCATAGAATAAATGAGTTATTTTATGAATAATTGCTTTAAGTCTATTCCTGTTAATAGTTGAGCAACTTCTTCATTTACATAAGCTAAAAACTCTTCATCTTCTTGATTAAACGGATCTATCGTCTTAGAATCAATATCTATTTGACCTACATTAACACCATCTATAAACAACGGTACAACAATCTCTGCTTTTACGGTAATACTACACGCAATATAATTATCTTGAGCATTGACATCTGGCACGACAAAATTAGCGTTACTTTCCGCTACTTGACCACAAATTCCTTTTCCGAACGGAATAACTAAATGGTCTGTTGGCTCACCTACATACGCACTTAAATGCAATGTTTTTTCTTGGTGGTTAGCAAAATAAAATCCTACCCAATCATAAGCTTCTAAATTATCTTGTAATAACTGACACACGCCTTTCAGTCTATCAAAAACAGGTAGAGTAATATCTTTAGTTATTGTAGCTACTAATGGTTTTAAATTCTCGAAGGTCATTTTTATACTCTTTAAAATAAATAATTGGCGCAAAAATACTATTTCCTAAAAGAACTAATGTTTAAAAGTTGTTAATTTGCAAGAGCTATGCGATCATTTTTTCATAAATATAAAGGGGTTATCAAATTTTTAGGGGTGTTTACCATGTGCTACGTGGTACTATACGCGTTGTACACTGTATACCTGAAACTTTGCTCTAGCCCTGATCGGTTTACCATTATTGTTGCAGAGCAGTGTACTTACCTTATAGACTTACTTGGGTATACCACCAGATCTGAAATCAATACCAACTACAATCACATACGATTATTTATTAACGACATACACATTGCCGGTGTTGCAGAAGGTTGTAATGCGATAAGCATCATCATTTTATTCACTTCATTTATCATCGCTTTTGCAAAAGACATCAAACAAACAGCTTTATACATTCTTTTTGGAATATTTGTAATTCACCTGATAAACATTATACGTATCGTTTTACTCATTATATGTATACATCATTACCCTAGTTTATCTGAAGCTTTACATAGTTATATTTTTCCAGGGATTATTTACTGTTGTGTATTTATTTTATGGGTGTTTTGGGTTAAATCATTCAAGTCATCATAATCATGTCAAAACTCCATAACTACACATTAATCGGACTTCTTTTTGGTGTTTTAATTCTAATTAGAGCTTTTGAAAGTACTTTTTTTTACGACCCATATATTGAGTTTTATAAAAATCATTACGACACTAATCTTATAAACAACATCAACTATATAGCCTTGTTTACTCATACTGCTTTACGATATGTTCTTAATACGGCAACTTCATTAGGTATTTTATATCTGGCTTTTAACTCAAAAGATGTTATCAAATTTGCTGTTGTTTTTTACTCAATAGCTTTCATTATACTAATAACATTATACTTCATAATATCATATAATCTAACAGAAGGCACGTATCAGCTCTTTTTTTACATCAGACGCTTTTTAATTCAACCCATCTTTGTGCTTGTATTATTACCTGCATTTTATTACCAAAAAAAAAATCCTGCTAAATAGCAGGATTTTTTTTAGGTCTAGTAACTATTAATTACATTCCTAATTCTTTCTTTACGTCAGCCATTAAGTCTGGTCCGTCTGCTAATATAATTCCTGACCCAGTAGTAGAATCAATCACATATTGAAATCCTTTTGCTCTAGCAACTTTTTGAATAGCTACACGAGCTTTTTCCATAATTGGCTTAATTAAACCTTCTTGTCTTTTACCCATTTCTTGCTGAGCATTTTGTTCATATTTTAACACATTATCACGCATTCCTTGAACTTCTTGTGCTCTTTGTGCATTAACCTCATCTGTTTTACTTGAAGCCTCTGCTTGGTATTGTTTCATTTTGTTTTGCAACTCTGTAGCCATTGTTTGAATATCAGCCTCATACGTTTTTTGCAATTTTTGCAATTGATTTTGTGCAGATTTCATTTCTGGCATTGCAGCAATTAATTCTTGAGTATCAATATGCGCTACTTTACTTTGTGCATTTGTTAAACTTGTTGCTCCTAAAAATAATACTGCAGCAACTAAAAGCGTTTTAATTTGTTTCATTTTAATAGTTTATTAGTGTTAATTTATTTTATTTTTCTTCTTCATCTTTTGGTGATGGTGATGGAGAACCACTAGTTTTATTTTTTTTAGCCTCGCGCTCTTCTAACATTTTTTTACGTTTCTCTTCAAAGGCTTTTTTACGTGCCTCACGAGCTTCTAAAGCTTTCTTTTTTCGTTCTTCTAACAACTGTTGTCTTTTTGCCTTACTATCAGCTTGCGCCTTTTGCTTAGCTTCTAAAGCTTCATTAATAACAGGTACTACAGTTTCTGTCTCAGCATCTTTTTTAGCTTTTTTATTTTTTGCTTGCTGGCGTTTAGCTGTACGCGTAATGCTTCTCACAATAAAATCACTTAAATCATAACGTTTGTTAGAATACATCATGACCACATCTGCCGATTTATCAAATATGAAATCGTATTTTTTGGCTTTAGCAAGCTCCTGCACTGCTGTTAAAACCTGGTCTTGTATTGGTTCAATTAATTTTTGCTTTTGAACAATTAAATCGCCATTTGGACCAAATCTTTTTTGCTGATAATCTAATATCTCAGCCTCTTCCGCTTTAATATCTTCTTCCTTCTCTTCAATTAACTCTTTAGTTAATAGAACACGCTCATTTCTTAAGTCTAATTTTTTCTTTTCAATATCACGAAGTTTTAAATCAATCTCGCCTTTCCATTTCTGTACTTTAGCATCTAATTGACTTAAGGCCTCCTTATATTCTGGTATATTTTCAAGGATATATTCTGTATCAATATAACCAATTCTAATATTGCTACGTTGCGCATTACTACTAAACGCAGTAAACACTAAAATAATTATTAAAAAAAATCTTGTTTTCATAACTTATGGTGTTAATTGAAAATATCGTGCCAAAACTTAAAATTCTCTACCCAAAATAAAATGCGTTTCCCAACCATGACTACCAGATTCGCCTTGTATACTATCAAATCCATGAGCAAAATCAATACCTAGCAATCCAAACGCTGGCATAAATATACGCATTCCTACTCCCGCAGAGCGATACATATTAAACGGATCATAGTCAGAATAACTATCAAATGAATTTCCAGCTTCGGCAAACACTAAAGCATAAATACTTGCCGCAGCAGATTTCATCGCTATTGGGTGACGTAATTCTAAAGAGAATTTGTTGTAAATCACCCCTCCATCATTACTTGACAAAGATTGATTTGGATACCCTCTTAAACGTATAGATTCTCTACTATCTAAACTATATGACCCTAAACCGTCACCTCCTAAATAAAAGCGTTCAAACGGCACTATTCCTCTATCACTATTATACGCCCCAAGATAACCAAAATTTACGTTAGAACGCAACACCAATCTATTATATAAACTTGTATACCAATCTCCTTCAAATTTGATTTTATAAAATTCTAACCATTTAAAGCGTTCTTGATCTACCTTACTTAAGTCTGCAGCTGCATCGTTAAAATCTGCTACTACATTGTTGTTTTCATCAATATAATTACCATGACTATTTTTTAACTTGTATGCCTCTTGATTTGCTAAATCTGCATAATCTACACCATTAATTAATGAATATGGAACCGTAAATTTTGCACTTAACGTAAATTTTGAACCACGTTCTGGATATATCGGATTTATACCTTTACTATCTCTTGACAAGGCCACATTAAAGGCTAAGTTATTTGAAAATCCGTTACTAATATTTCTAAAGATACCTACATTATAATTCTTTAAATTGTAATGTTGAAACGAAACAGAATTACTTAATGTAAAATAATCATCCGGCACTTTTAAACGCTTAGCCAACCCAACAGAAATTGCAGAAATCAAAAAACGCTGGTCTCTATCAACTCTTCTTTCTCTAAAATCAAACTGATAATTGATAGATTGTGACAATGACACCGAAAATTGCTGCGGTTTTTTCCCTCCTAACCAAGGTTCCATAAATGAAAAACTATAGGTTTGATACGCCTGACTTGCCTGAGCTCTAAGAGTTAATCGTTGTCCATCTCCCATTGGTAGTGGATGATAAGCTTCTTTATTAAAAATGTTTCGTAAAGAGAAGTTGTTAAATGACAACCCTAAAGTTCCTACAAAACCTCCACCACCGAAACCTCCTTGAAGTTCTACCTGGCTAGATCCTTTTTCTACTACAGAATACTCAACATCTACTGTACCTTCATTTGGATTTGGATTTTTAATATGTGGTACTAATTGCTCAGCATCAAAGAATCCCATTTGCCCTAGTTCACGTAAACTTCTAATGATTTTTTGTTTACTATATATTTGACCTGGTTTTGTTCTTAACTCACGATAGATAACATGGTCATTAGTTTTATCGTTTCCAGTAACAGTAATGTTTTTAAAGTGTGTTAACTTACCTTCAGAAACTCTAATTTCAAAATCGATAGTGTCATTTCTTACCCCTACTTCAACTGGGACAACATTTGAAAACATGTACCCATTGTTCTGATATAAGTTAGTGATATCATCAGCATCTGGATTTGATGTATCTGCAATTTGCTTTTCTAAAAGCACACCATTGTACACATCTCCTTTAAACAACCCTAATTTTTGTTGTAAATATTTATCTGTATAAATTGTATTACCAACAAAATCAATGTTTCCTATATAATATTTTTTACCTTCTTTAATATCTACTTTTAAAGACACCGTTCCATTTTCATTAGTAACAGGATCTCCTCCCTTCACATCTACATCTCTATACCCTGCTTCTTTATACGCGTCAGTAATTGCCTGTAAATCTTCCTCGTAGTTTTCTTCTATAAACTTAGATCGCTTAAATGCTCGTAACGGGTTTTTAACACCACGTTCCTTAGTGTTTTTCATTTTACCACGTAACTTACTAGCTTTAAAACTTTCATTACCCGTAAAATCGATATGACTTACTTTAACTTTTTTACCTCTATCTATATTAACAACTAAATTCACTAACTCTTTTCCAGTAGAGTCTTTTTTAGACACTGTATTTAAATGAATTTTACTATTTATATAACCGTCTTTAGCGTATTTTGTTTCTAAATAATTTTTTGTTGTTGTCAATAGGTTTTCTGTAACCTTAACCCCTTTGGTCAACTTATTTTCTTTTATAACCTCTTCTCGTTTAGATTTTTTAACCCCTACAACGTTTACCTCATTCAAACTTGCAAGCTCTTGCACCTCTATTTCTAAATATATTGCATTTCCTTCAATTTTAGAAACAAACATATTTACATTACTAAACAAGTTTGAAGACCACAATTTTTTAATTGCGTTACTTGTTTTTTCTCCAGGAACCATTATTTCCTGCCCTTTTCTCAGCCCAGAAAAAGTTATAATTGTCTGTTTATTAAAACTTGCGTTACCAGAAACAGTAATATCTTCAATCAGATACTTTTTCCCAGCTGCATAATTTCCTTCTTGAGCATTTACCTGAGTAGTAATTGCTAAAAAAATACATACGAAACTAAAAAATATTTTTCTACTTAAGTTGTTCACTTGTTTTTCCAAATCGTCGTTCTCTATTTTGATAATTTATTATAGCCTGATACAAATCTTCTTTTTTAAAATCTGGCCAAAGCACATCAGTAAAATATAATTCTGCATATGCAATTTGCCATAATAAAAAATTACTTATTCGCTGTTCTCCACTAGTTCTAATAAGTAAATCTACATCTGGCAAATTTTGCGTGTAAAGATGACTATTAATAATTGAATCATCAATACTTTCTATAGAAATTATGTTATTTTTAACTTTATCAGCAATTTCCTTAACTGTTTTAACAATTTCATCTCTAGCACCATAACTCAACGCCAGTGTTAACACCAGTTTTGTGTTGTCTTTGGTTTTATTGATTACATCCGTTAATTCTTTATGAGCTTTTACAGGCAACTCGTTTAAGTTTCCAATAGCATTTAACTTAATATTGTTGTCATCTAAAGTTTTAAATTCTTTTTTCAAAGAAGATACTAACAAATTCATTAGTTTGTCAACTTCAGCTTTAGGCCTATTCCAGTTCTCTGTTGAAAATGCATATAGGGTTAAGTGTGTAACACCAGCTTTACCCGCAGCTTTAATGGTTTCTTTAACAGCTTTCGCTCCTTTTTCATGTCCAAAAACACGTAACAAACCTCTTTTTTTTGCCCATCTACCATTCCCATCCATAATTACAGCAACATGTTTAGGAACTTTTTTTAAATCTATTTGGTTAAAAACACTCATCGCTTCAATTAAAAATTACAAAAACAAGGATTTTTACCAAACGTATAGGTGAGGGTAAAACCTGTAAACACATACCAGTCATTACTGTCAATATTCCCAAATTTTAAAGACTCATATTCTTCTTTGTCACGTACTGGATTACTTCCATCTAAATCATCCGTAAAAGCATATCTTGCACTAATTTCAAAAGCCAACACAAACTGTTTTGTTATTGCTGATTTAATCCCAACTGTCATAGGTATTGCAAATGTGTTATGAGAATTATAGCGTTCAATAGTATTTGAAGGCGTTATTGCTAAAGCATCATAATGCAAATACGTAACTCCTGTAAATAAATAAGGTGTAGTTTTTATGGCGTAATTATGTTGGTCATGAAGATCAAAATCTAAAAACGTAAATTCCATACCGGCGGTTAACTCCTTAATAGTATTATCAAATGTGTAACCTCTTAATTGACGTCTTGGGTCTTTTGACTGAGCATCATCACCGTGTATTTGAGCGTAAATTGCAGAAAATCTATATGAATGTCGCGGACTCCTATTCCATTTATACAGTAACCCTACAGCCATGTCATTAGGTTTTATATAGCTTCCCGAACCAACATCTGCTATAGCGTTGGTTCCACCTATATACACTCCAACCTCGTGTATTTGTCCATAAGACAAACCACAAACAAGGAATAAGAAAAACATGATTTTTTGAAACATAGTGCTCATAAAAGTTCGCAAATATATAAAATTGACTTTGTTATAACAATTAACATTGTCACTATAAACACTATTTATACACTTTTATTGTTTCAATTTCGTTTATCTTCACCCCAAAGCAATTTATTCCTGAGGGTATGTAAGAAACTCTCACCTTTAGTTTCTATCATTTTTATAGAAAAATCTGCTTTTTGAATTGTTAGCTCTGTACCGTTTTCTACCGTAACAATTCTAGAATCTAATGATGCTAAATGCAACTGTTCTCTACCTGCTACTTTAAGCTTAATAATTGTGTTTTCAGGTATCACCAATGGTCTTGCGTTTAAATTATGTGGTGCTATTGGTGTTAATACAAAACTATCAGAGTTCGGATCTACCACAGGCCCTCCACAACTTAACGAATATCCTGTAGATCCCGTTGGCGTAGCCACTATTAATCCATCTGCCCAATATGAGGTTAAATATTCGTTATTCAAATACGTCTCTACCCTAATCATTGAAGTCGTATTTTTTCTACTTACCGCAATTTCATTTAAAGCAAAATTAAAGTTTTCATCCAACTCCCCTATCATATTATCACTACTCAACATCAAGAGGCTTCGTTCAGAAATATGATACTGTTTGCTTACAATCTCATCTATAGATGATTGTATTTTATCTTTTTGAATGGTTGCCAAAAACCCCATTCTACCAGTATTTACACCTACAATAGGTATTCCTGAATCTCTCACATAAGATATGGATCGTAAAAACGTTCCATCACCACCAATACTGATAAAAAAATCAAATGACTCATCTAAGTCCTTATGAGAATGAAAAGCATGACATTTTACAGAAGATATTTGTTCAACATAACTTAAACATGAATTCTCTACATATATAGATGCTTTATAGTGTTTCAGGTGTTCAAAAACAATACTCACATATTCTTTAGGAAAATTATCTTTAAATCTTCCGTATACCGCAACTTTCACCATAGTTATATATCCATATATTTTTTAAAATATTCCGACCTGTCTTTTAAACTTTGCACATAGGTATCATCTTCTAATCCTGCAACTATTTCATAACCATAACGCCTAAATGTTTGAATAATATCAGTCAGTCCCGTATTATTAATCTTCAACGTTATTTCAGCTAAATTATCTTTTACATCTGTTAAAAACGCACCTAATATTTTAGCGTTATTCGATTCCACAATTTGCGACACTTCACTAAAAGAATAGTCTTTCACCCCCTTTTTCACAATCAAAACCGCGCCATTTTCATAAAAAAATGGAGTCTGATCAAATAAACTAATAATATCTTTCAACTCATAATACCCAACATATTGGCCATTTTTTAAAACAGGCATGATATTAGTTGCATTCTGCGCAAAAGCCTCCAAAACTTCTAACCAATTAGTTGTCCAATCTACCGAAAAAAACTCTATCGCATATTGGCACTCACTAACAGTAATTTCAGACTCAAAACAACGTGAATCATTTTCAGACAAACAACCAACATACACCCCATTATCTGCAACAGGAATATGTGAATATGTTAGCCCACTAAATATCTGCTGTACCTCACTAACCTGCTGATGCAACGACACAGGACTAATATCATTTATTAAAAGTTCACCAAGATTCATTCAACAAGAATTTTACAATGCAAAATAACCATTTTATACTTATTAGCCTTAAATTTGCCATTCAATTTCACAAGAATATGACAAAGCTAAGTGTAAACGTAAATAAAATTGCCACATTACGAAATTCTCGTGGTGGTAACACACCTAATCTATTAAATGTTGTTAAAGACATCGAGCGCTTTGGCGCTAACGGCATTACAATTCACCCAAGGCCAGACGAAAGACACATTCGTTATCAAGACGCCCGAGATTTAACTCAAATAGTTACTACCGAGTTCAATATAGAAGGGAATCCAAATCAAAAATTCATCGATTTGGTTTTAGAAACCAAACCTACACAAGTCACTCTTGTACCTGATGCAATTGATGCCATAACTTCAAACGCAGGATGGGACACCATAACACATAAAGATTTTTTATCTGATGTGATTTCAGAATTCAAAAAGAATGGCATTCGCACCTCTATTTTTGTTGACCCAAATACACATATGATTGAAGGAGCAAAACACACAGGTGCAGACAGAATTGAGCTATACACCGAAGAATTTGCAAAACAATACAGTCTAGGAAACACGTCTGCAATAACACCTTACACAGAGTGCGCTATTGTTGCAAACAACTTAAATCTAGGCATCAATGCTGGTCACGATTTAAACTTAGAGAACATCAAATTTTTCAAAGACAACATCCCTAACCTCTTAGAGGTTTCTATAGGACATGCGTTAATATCTGAATCAATATACTTAGGAATAGAAAATGTAGTCAACATGTATCTAAACAAACTGAAAAACTAACATGACTATTTTACATTCTAAAATCTTAGGCAGCGGGCAACCTTTACTAATTTTACATGGCTTTTTAGGCATGTCTGATAATTGGAAAACGTTAGGTAACAAATATGCCGAAAACTTTGAAGTGCATTTAATTGACCAACGCAATCACGGCAGGAGTTTTCATAGCGATGAGTTTTCATACGATGTACTAGTTAACGATTTATACAACTACATCAACTTTCACAAGTTAGAAAATTGCATCATACTCGGGCATTCAATGGGAGGCAAAACTGCTATGCAATTTGCGCTAAACCACCCAGAGTTAATTGATAAATTAATTGTGGCTGATATTGCTCCTAAAACATACCCTGCACACCATCAATACATCTTGAAAGCACTATCAGAAGTTAATTTTTTAATTCATAAATCGCGTAAAGACATTGAAGGCGTTTTAAGTCAGTTTATAACCGAAAAAGGAGTCGTTCAGTTTTTAATGAAAAACGTATACCGTAAAGACAAACATCACTTAGCTTACCGCTTCAATCTTCCAGTATTAATCGATAACTACAATGAGGTAATCACAACTTTTAAACCAGACACTACCTTTAACAAACCAACCTTATTTTTAAAAGGCAGCAAATCAAATTATATAAGTACCGAGGACTCAGTACTTATCAAGCAAATGTTCCCAAACGCTACTATTTCAGAAATCTCCAACGCAGGACATTGGCTACACGCCGAAAATCCACAAGAATTTTATTCAAAAACTATGCTTTTTTAGTAAATTAATTGTATTATTG
>JBMYYK010000011.1:0-55634 GCA_049609325.1 Flavobacteriaceae bacterium
CAACGAGGTTATTAAATTATTGTTTTTTTAGACGTCAATTTGCTTAAATTAGCGTTAATCTTAACCAATATTTAATAATTAAATGAAACGAATAACACTATTTTTAGCGTTCTTATGCTATAGCCTTTTGGCTAGTGCTCAAGCAACGTGTACCCAAACATTTACTGCTTCAGGTCAAGATGATGACCCCACTGTATTGACAATAAATGCAGGCGATTTAACTTGTAATGGCTCAGGAACCATATCAGCATTACAGTTAATTAATTCTGATGATACGTTATCAAGTACTAATTGTACAACGAGTACTGGAACTGATTGGTTCGGTTTTACATTAGTTGTAGATGGTGGAACTCCAATCTACGGATGTGCAGCAGAGTTTGATGGAACCGACATTACGGGGTTTTCAACTTTAACGATCACATCACAAGATAATGATGTCTGGTCAGACGGTATCAGTATTACAATTGATGTAGAGGTGACGTTTTCACCAACTACGCCACCAAGTTGTGATGCAACATTAACAAGTCCAATAAATGGAGATACAGCTGCCCCGATAGATGGAGTAATTGTATGGTCAGCAGCTTCAGGTGGTGCAACAGGATACAATTTAACTGTAGGAACTACTTCTGGAGGTGATGATGTGTTAACTACAACATCCGTAGGAAACGTAACCACGTATGATTTAGGAGTTTTAAATTCAGGAACAACATATTATGTAAACATAGAACCATTTAACGCAAATGGGACAGCTACAGGATGTACAGAACAAATGTTCACAACATATACGCCGGTACCAGGAGATGCTTGTGCAATTGCATTACCAATAGCATGTGGAGGAAGTGAATCTGGAACTACTGTAGGAGCAACATCTTATGATGCACCAACTGGAACTTGTGGTACTGGTACTGGTGCGCCTGGTGTGTGGTATAGTATTACAGGAAATGGTGATTTGTTAACAGCATCATTATGTGCCTCAGCTTATGATACCAAAATTCAAGTGTATGAAGGAGCTTGTGGAGCGTTAACTTGTGTTGATGGAAATGATGACAGTTGTGCATTACAGTCTGAAGTATCATTTCCAACCACAGATGGTACAGATTATTTTATATATGTGTATGGTTTCGGAACAGATACAGGTAACTATACCTTAGATGTAACGTGTACACCTATTGAAGATCCAATTACAACAGATACTACAACATATACAGTTAATCAATTAATTGAAGAGATTTTAATTGAAGGGGATTGTGCCTCTGTATCTAATATTCAAGCGAGTTCACATTCAACAGGAACAAATATCGGATATAGTTATTTCACGGATGGCGGCTCTAGTTTTCCGTTTGCAGATGGTATTATATTATCTTCAGGAGCAGCAATTGAAGCTAAAGGACCTTTTTTAGGCGTGGAGTTAGATGGTTCTTTTGGAGGAGCTGGAGATACAGATTTAGAGAATATAACTGGAATTACTAATACCAATGATGCGTCATATATAGAATTTGATTTCGTGCCAATTGCTCCGCAAATACAATTTAACTTTTTAATGGCTTCTGCAGAATATAATCAAAATTACGAATGTACATATGCAGATTCCTTTGCCTTTATATTAACTGAAATATCAACAGGAACAGTTACAAACTTAGCAGTATTACCTACTACTGATTCTGGTGATGATTCTATTGTAGTTACAAATATTCACCCAGAAGTAACAGGGTTCTTTGGTTGTGCGGCTGTTAATGAGCAATACTTTGAAGAGTATACGCCACAATTTGGGTCGATAGCTTATGGAGGAAGAACAGTACCACTTACTGCATTTTCACTGGTTAACCCAGGAGAACAATACCACATTAAATTAGTAATGGCAGATCAAGGAGATGATGCTTATGATACCGCTATCTTTATTGAAGGAGGGAGCTTCTCTTTAGGAAATATAGATTTAGGAGATGATGTGTTTTTAGGAGATCCAGCAGCAATTTGTGAAGGTGATGTAACAACATTAAATGCCGGAGTATTACCAAACGGAACTTTTATTACGTGGTACCAAGATGGTGTTGAGGTTACTGGAAGTACAATAGTAAACCCAACAACAATGGAGACTGAGCAAATTTTAGAAATTGATGAAACTGGTGATTATACAGCAGCAATAACTTTTAATAATACAACGTGCTCATCAGAAACAACTGTGCATATAGAGTTTTATCCAAATCCAACACCAGATTTAGGTGATACTATAATAAAATGTACAGGAGATGTATTGACCTTAGATGCAAATGTTGGTAATTTAAGTGATCCAAACATGTCTTTACCTTTAGATTATGTATGGGAATACAGACCAAACGCAACATCTCCATGGGGTATAATTCCAGGAGCAACTTCAGATACATACACAATAGATGCCACTACAATTATTGCAAGTACAAATCCTTCTGCAGGAACAGTACAATACGATAACCCAGTAACGGGCGGAGTAACTTATGTGAGTATAGCAAATGATGTATATGAACTAGGAGATTTTAGAGTGACAGCAACAGATTTAGTAACCAATTGTTCGGGTATGAGTGAAGTACATGTTGAGTTTTATGAAAACGCCAACTGTATTGATATACCATCAGGATTGTCTCCAAATGGTGATGGTGTAAATGACTGTTTAGTTTTAGATGACCTAGAAGATTTACAAGGAATTTCTCAATTTCAAGTATTTAACAGATATGGTACTAAAGTTTTTGATAGCGGTTCATATATAAGAGAATGGTGTGGAACCAATGATGATGGTGATGAATTAACAACAGGAACATACTACTATATCTTAGACTTTGAAGATGGTAGAACACCAATCAGAAGTTGGATATACATCAATGTAAAAAACTAAACTAACCAAGAACTTATATAATCAATGAAAAAAACAATTATAGCACTAACTGTACTATTTACTGGGTTAAGTAGTACAGTTAACGCACAGCAAGATCCACAATATACACACCATATGTATAACCAAGCGGTTATAAATCCAGCATATGCAGGATCTAAAGAGAGTTTATCAATTGTGTCATTATACCGCAATCAATGGACTGGTTTTGATGGGGCACCAAAAACAATTACATTATCAGGGCATTCGCCAATTGGAGAAAAAACTGGATTGGGGTTGTCGTTTATATCAGATCAGCACGGACCGGTAAAAGAAAATAATATTTATGCAGACTTCTCTTATACAATAGAACTAGGCGGGGACCATAAATTAGCATTAGGAGCTAAAGCCGGAGTTACATTACATAATATAGGCCTGTTTAGTGACGTTACTACTCAAGTATCAGGTGATGAGGCGTTTAGTGAAGATGTCAATGAAGCTACTCCAAATGCAGGAATTGGAGCATTCTTTTATTCAGATAAATATTATGTAGGATTATCTATGCCAAATATGCTTAAAAGTACGCATTTAGATGTAAATGGTGCTGAATATGGTTCAGATGAATTGCATTATTTTTTAACGGCAGGGTATGTATTTCAGCTAACTGACAATACTAAGTTTAAGCCGTCATTTTTAGTGAAATCTGAATTAGAATCTGCATTATCATTTGATATTAATGCGAACTTTTTATTCTATGATAAATTTGAAATAGGAGCCTCATATCGTAATGAAGATTCTTTTAGTGGTTTAGTAGGATTCGCTTTTTCAAAAAGTATTCGTTTAGGATATGCATATGATCATATTTTAACAGACATTAATGTAGAGGCAAAAGCATCACATGAAGTCTTCTTACAGTTTGATTTAAACTTTCCGAAGAAAGTATCACGTTCACCAAGATTTTTCTAATTTAAAAACAACAAAAAATGAAAAAACATATATATACAGGGTTGTTTTTGTTAGGCGTGTTTAGTGTAAACGCTCAAAGTAAACAAACCGCAAAAGCAGATGAATATTTCGATAATTTAGAGTATGTAAGCGCCATTTCTGAATATTTAGAAGTGATAGAAGACGGGCACGGAGATGATTATGTTCATGGTCGTTTGGCTGATACATATTACAATGTATTCAATACCAGAAAAGCTGAAGAATGGTATGCTAAAGTAGTTGAAACTAATCAAAATGCTGAGCAGTATTTCAGATATGCACAAATGCTAAAAGCAAATGGTAAATATGAAGAAGCTAGCGAGTGGATGGATAAATTTGCAGCATTAGCACCAAATGATGTTAGAGCAATTGCTCATAAGAATAATCCAAATACAGTATCAGAGTTGTTAAATGATACACCTAAATTTAAGGTGAAGCCTGTAGAAGGCTTTAATAGTAAATATTCAGAATTCGGACCTATAATGCATGAGGGTAAAGTGTATTATGCTTCTGCACGTAGTGGGAAATCTAGAAAATATGGTTGGAATGAGGAGCCATTCTTAGATATTTATAGTTCTGATTATGATGAAACTACTGGAGGGTTATCTGGCGAAATGATGTTGACAGGTAAAGTAAATACTAATAAAAACGAAGGAACAGTAAGCTTTAGTCCAGACGGTACAACAATGTATTTCTCTGGAGAAAGTTTAGATAGAGATGCGGGGTTATTTGGTAAGAAATTTAAAAAGGATGCCTCAGGAAAAAGCACAATTAACCTTTATGCTGCAACATTACTTGATGGTGAATGGTCTAATATAACAACATTGCCTTTTAATAGTGAAAATCATAATACAGGTGGGCCGGCAGTTAGTCCAGACGGTAAACGTTTGTATTTTAATTCTGATATGGAAGGTACTATTGGAGCGTCAGATTTATGGTATGTAACTATTAATGAAGATGGCACATATGGTGAGCCAGTAAATTTAGGGAAAGATATCAATACAGAAGGCTCAGAAATGTTTCCGTATATCAGTAGTAAAAATGTATTGTATTTCGCATCAAATGGTCATCCAGGTTTAGGAATGTTAGATGTTTTCTCATCAGAAATGAAAGGCGACGACTTTGGATCTGTAAGAAATCTTGGGGCGCCAATCAATTCTGGTAATGACGATTTCAGTTATACCGTAAATGAAGACTCTAAAATAGGATTTTTTGCCTCTAATAGAGAAGGAGGTGCTGGTAGTGATGATATTTATTCATTTGAACAAATAACGCCAGTATGTGATGTAACATTAACTGTTCAAGTTATAGATAGTAAAACTGGTGCAGCACTAACGTTAACGTCTGTTGCAATATTTGATGAACATAATAATAAAGTGGCTACAAAAACTTCTGATGAAAATGGAGTTGTGCAATTTAAATATGAATGTAATCAAGCATTTAAAGTTGAAGCCAATAAAGAATTGTATTTAAACAACTCTATAGATATAGCGGCAACAGATGATGTTGAGGTTTCTAAACAAATTTCGTTAGAAGAAATTATAGTTGAAGATAAAGTAGTATTAAATCCAATTTATTTTGAATTAGATAAACATAATATTACAGCACAAGGTGCAGCAGAGTTAGATAAATTAGTTGAGGTTATGAAGGCGTACCCAAATATGATTATTAGAGCAGAATCGCATACAGATTCAAGAGCTGATGATGCTTATAATATGGCTTTATCTGATAGAAGAGCAAAATCTACTGCGCAATATGTAATTTCTAAAGGAATTTCTGCAGATAGAATTACTGGTGTTGGTATGGGGGAGACTCAATTAATTAATGAGTGTTCAAACGGCGTAAAGTGTTCTAAAGAAGCACATCAAGCCAACCGTAGATCAGAATTTATTATTGTTAATAAAGATCAATAATCTGATTTTAAATCGTTAAGTGTAATCTATTCAAAACCCCAGTATTTATAGCTGGGGTTTTGTTTTTTATTACATTTGTGAAAGTTCAATCTAACCATGGCAGCAAAACCAAAGAATATAGTATTTAAGTTGATAAAGTTTTTGTACGAAAACTTTATCATTATACTCCCTATACTTGTTGGCGCCAATTTGTTAATTCAAACTTTAAGTAGTAACGACTTAACTATTTACTTATTTGAGTCAGAACAAGTGAATGAGCGTTATCTAGCTAAATTTGAAGTGTATAACGAAGGAATGGCTATTTCAAAATATGAATTGATACAGCCTTTGGTAATTAATTTAGAAAAGGACAATGCAATTGTAGATTTTGATTTGATAGAAAAGAAACCTGAAGCCATAAAAGTGTGGCTGAGTAAACTAACTTCTAATAAACTAAAAGTTGATTTCGATTTACTTAATGAGTCTGAACATATCACATTTTCTATATTAACAAAACAACCGATTGAAAAATTTACGGTATCCTCAAGAATTAAAAATATAGAAGAAGTTGTCACATATCATTATCAAATAAAACCAAAATTCTATGATAGAATAGGGAAGTTTTGGATGTTTCTAATTGTATTTAGTGTTATTACATTTATTGATGCAGTGTTATTAGTTGCAAAAAACAAGCAATTAAAACAATTGTTACAACATATTGATAGCATTTCAGAACTTACAAAAAAACAAGAGTTTATAAAGGGTTATGATGCTGCTTATGTGGCTTATAATTTAAGGTTTAAACGCAATAAATTAGCAGTAAAAACAGATATTGCAATGTTATTTGATGAAATAACTGCGAATAATATTAGTCAAGTCAAACAAAAGATGAAAGCTGTAACAAAGAGAGCAGTGCTATATAAATTAAGGAAACCATATTTACTAATTAGCCCGGTATTATTTTTAATCAGTTTAATAGCAATAATAGGATCTATTATTTTTTACGCAACATTTTAAATATATTACACAATGAAACTAGACATATTGGCTTTTGGTGCACATCCTGATGATGTAGAATTAGGTTGTGGTGCAACCATAGCAAAGGAAATAGCTGCAGGAAAACAAGTTGGAATTATTGATTTAACAAGAGGTGAACTTGGTACAAGAGGTAGTGCAGAATTGAGAGATAAAGAAGCTGCTGCTGCAAAAGAAATTTTAGGAGTTCATGTAAGAGAAAACTTAGGATTTGCCGATGGTTTTTTTAAAAATGATAAAGCTCATCAGTTAGAAATCATTAAAATGATTCGTAAATACCAACCAGATATTGTATTGTGTAATGCTATTGATGATAGGCATATTGATCATCCTAAAGGAAGTCAATTGGTGTCTGATGCTTGTTTTTTAAGTGGTTTATTAAAAATAGAAACAACACTTGACGGTGTACAACAAGAAAAATGGCGCCCTAAACGCGTTTACCATTACATTCAATGGAAAACTATTGAACCAGATTTTGTCGTTGATGTTACGGGGTATATTGATGTGAAACTTGATGCGGTTAAGACCTATGGGTCTCAATTTTATGACCCTAAGAGTAATGAAGCAGAAACGCCAATAACAAGTAAAAACTTTATTGATAGTATAAAGTACCGTTCTCAAGATTTAGGGCGCTTAATTGGGGTAGAAGCAGCTGAAGGTTTTACTGTTGAACGCTATGTTGCAGTAGATAGTTTGCATAATTTAATTTAGTAATTAATACAAAATGAGCAGGTTGTAAATTTTATTAAAAAAAAGTAATTATTTTTTGTTTTAAAGTTAAAATATTACTTAAATTTGCACCCGCAATATGGTGGTTGTAGCTCAGTTGGTTAGAGCATCGGTTTGTGGTACCGAGGGTCGCCGGTTCGAATCCGGTCTTCCACCCAAAAGTAAAAGCCTTTCAAAAATGAAAGGCTTTTTTTGTGCGTGGTATTTAAATTGAGGATAAAAAAACTCCTCACTTAAGAGGAGTTTTTCATGAAGTTTATAGCAATTACTTACCGTCTCTATCCACTTTAATACGCTCATCACTATTAGCTAAGTCCCAAGCCGTATGGAAAATTAGTTTGGCACGTGTTGTCATTAACGGATAGTTAATTTTGTCTGGTGTATCAGTTGGTTTATGATAGTCTTCATGTAGTCCACTAAAGAAAAATACAGAAGGCACTCCATTTTTTGCAAAGTTATAATGGTCAGAACGGTAATAAATACGTTGTGGATCATTTCTGTCGTT
Source organism: Flavobacteriaceae bacterium (assembly GCA_049609325.1). Taxonomy (GTDB): domain Bacteria; phylum Bacteroidota; class Bacteroidia; order Flavobacteriales; family Flavobacteriaceae. The sequence continues at coordinate 7,988 of JBMYYK010000011.1, forward strand.
GTACTTATAATCTAATTTAAAATCAGTTAAGTTCTTGTTTGCCTTGGTTACAGCGGCATCTAAACCTGTACTTAATCTATCAGCTCCAATAACATAGATATAGTTAGGTTCGTTTTTATGTTCTGGGTCAACACGACCAATCATATCAATATTTATATCTGCAACGGTATTGGCTAAAGGGAACACTGGATTTTCTGAATAGTATCGTGAACCAAAAAGTCCTTTTTCTTCACCAGTAACATGTAAAAATAATATAGAACGTTTAGGCCCTTTTCCAGCATCTTTAGCTTTTTTAAAAGCTTCTGCCATTTCTAACATCGCTACTGTACCAGATCCATCATCATCTGCACCATTGTATATTTCTCCTTCATGGTGCCCAACATGATCTAGATGAGCAGAAATGACAAGCACTTCTTCAGGCTTCTCTGTACCTTCAATATACGCTAAAACATTTTCTGAATCATTTTTTGCTTTCCCTTCAAAATAGGCTGCAGGTATATGTTGAAAATAATTGTCTGTTCCGTATGCCGAAGGTATTCCCATTTTTTGATATTCTTTCTTTAAAAACTCAACGGCTTTCTTTTGTCCTGGTTCTCCTGTATCTCGTCCTTCAAATTCATCAGACGCATAGATGTATAAATCCGTTTTCATTTCTTCTGCAGTAATTGTATTTGCATAGGTTGTTGCAAGTGATGTTACTACTGTACTGTTAGAAGTATTGGTTTGAGTTGTTACAGTGGTGTCTTTCTGTGAACCACAGGCTATAATACAAAATGCGGGAATAGCTAAAAATAGATGTCTCATAAGTATATGTGTATTTTAAATTGGGAAAATACTAAAATAATAAGTTTAATATCATAAAAAAAACTTAATTCTGTCGTGTTCAAATATTAGTCGTTTATCTTTTATAAATAGCAGCAATTTTATGTAACTTTACTGTTTTAAAATTTGAAGAATGAAAAAAGAAATAGAAAACTTATTGAATGACCAAGTGAGGTATGAAGCTAATGCTTCAATGCATTATTTAGCTATGGCATCTTGGGCAGACGTTAACGGGTATAATGGTGTGGCAGAATTTTTCTATGCCAACTCTGAAGAAGAACGTGTGCATATGACTAAGTTGGTTAAGTTTATTAATGAACGAGGTGGTAATGCTATAATTCCTGAATTATCAGCTCCAAAGTCAGATTTTTCTACTCTTAACGAATTGTTTGAAGAGTTTTTGTCAAGTGAAATTTTTGTTACAGAAAAAATTAATGAAATTATTTTTGAGTGCTTAAGTCATAAAGATTATAACACGCATAATTTCATGCAATGGTATGTGGCTGAGCAGTTAGAAGAAGAAGCACAAGCAAGAACAATGCTAGATAAATTAAACATTATTGGTAATGACAAAACGGGGCATTATATGTTTGATAGAGATATCATGACGTTTGCTCAAGCTGAAGACGATCCAGTACAATAGTTACCTGATTAATTAGATATTAAAGAGTTATGATGAATTTATAACTCTTTTTTTATATATTCGCACTCTATTTGTATTTGGTTTAAATAAGTATAAATTATGTTAGATACTCCAATAATTAGTTCAGCGCCGTGTAATGTTATAGCAAATGATTGCTCTTCTTGTATAGACAAAAAGAGTAAATGCTGTAAAAAATACAAGAGAAAAGGAAAATCCAACTGTAAACGTTGTCCAAAAATATAAACGGCGTTATACCAAATTCAACGTGAATGGTTCCTAATTTGATTCTACTATTTAATATAGAGTTTCCATTAGTATTTATCCTTAAAAAATAGTATATTTGCACGCAATTAATTACTAATTGCATCATGACAACACACAACACTAAAATTGTAGGAGAAGGACTAACCTATGATGACGTACTATTAGTACCTGCTTATTCTGAGATACTACCAAGAGAAGTAAGCATTAGCACAAAATTCACAAAAAACATTACAATAAATATTCCAATCATATCTGCAGCGATGGATACGGTTACAGAATCTGCTATGGCAATTGCTATTGCTCGAGAAGGAGGTATTGGAGTGTTGCATAAAAATATGACCATTGAAGCTCAGGCAAATGAGGTAAGAAAAGTGAAACGATCTGAATCTGGAATGATTATAGATCCGATAACCCTACCACAAGATGCTACAGTTGCTGACGCTAAAATGAACATGAAAGAACATAAAATAGGAGGAATTCCTATTGTTGATGCTGATGGCTTATTAATTGGTATAGTAACCAATAGAGACTTGCGTTTCGAGAAAAATAATAGTAGGAAAATTTCAGAAGTTATGACTTCTGAAAATCTAGTTACTACAACAGAAGGTACATCTTTAAAAGAAGCAGAAGGGATTTTACAAGAAAATAAAATTGAAAAATTACCAGTTGTTAATGCAAACAATAAATTAGTAGGTTTAATTACATTTAGAGACATTACTAAAGTTACCCTTAAACCAAATGCAAACAAAGACCAATACGGACGCCTTCGTGTGGCGGCGGCATTAGGGGTTACTGCAGATGTAGTAGAGCGAACTGAAGCCTTGGTTAATGCAGGAGTAGATGCTGTAATTATTGATACGGCACACGGTCATACCAAAGGAGTGGTAGATGTGTTGAAGGCGGTAAAAGCTAAATTTCCTCAGTTAGATGTTATCGTTGGTAACATCGCTACGGCTGAAGCTGCTAAATATTTAGTAGAAGCAGGTGCAGATGGAATAAAAGTTGGAATTGGTCCAGGATCTATTTGTACAACTCGTGTGGTTGCTGGTGTGGGATACCCTCAGTTTTCTGCGGTGTTAGAAGTAGCAGCAGCAGTAAAAGGATCTGGTGTTCCTGTGATTGCAGATGGGGGAATTCGTTTTACGGGAGATATTCCAAAAGCGATTGCGGCTGGAGCAGATTGTGTGATGTTAGGCTCATTATTAGCAGGGACTAAAGAATCTCCAGGAGAAACCATCTTATTACAAGGAAGAAAATTCAAATCATATAGAGGTATGGGGTCTGTAGAAGCGATGAAAAAAGGTTCTAAAGACAGATATTTCCAAGATGTTGAAGATGATATTAAAAAATTAGTACCAGAAGGTATAGTTGGGCGTGTACCATATAAAGGTGAATTGCAAGAAAGTATTCACCAATTTGTAGGAGGTTTGCGTGCAGGAATGGGGTACTGTGGTTCAAAAGATATTGAAACCTTAAAGAACACAGGGCGTTTTGTTAAAATTACTGCTTCTGGTATAAATGAAAGTCATCCGCACGATGTAACTATTACAAAAGAAGCACCAAATTATTCGAGATAATTATGAGTTCAGATATTTCAAAACGATATAGCCAGCGTGGTGTTTCAGCATCAAAAGAAGATGTGCATAACGCTATTAAAAATGTAGATAAAGGTGTATTTCCTAAAGCATTTTGTAAAATAGTACCAGATCATTTAACAGGAGATGAGGAGTATTGTTTAATCATGCATGCGGATGGTGCAGGTACAAAAAGCTCATTAGCTTATATGTATTGGAAAGAAACCGGAGATGTGTCTGTTTGGAAAGGAATAGCTCAAGATGCTTTAATAATGAATATTGATGATTTATTATGTGTGGGAGCTACAGACAACATCATGTTATCGTCTACAATAGGTAGAAATAAGAGTTTGATTACTGGTGAAGTGTTGTCTGCAATTATTAATGGTACTGAAGAGTTAATTTCTGAATTGAAAGAATTTGGTGTTACAATTCATTCAACAGGAGGAGAAACTGCTGATGTGGGAGACTTAGTACGTACAATTATTGTTGACTCAACGGTAACAGCACGTATGAAGCGTTCAGATGTTATTGATAATGCAAATATTGCTCCTGGTGATGTAATTGTTGGTTTAGAGTCTTTTGGTCAAGCTACTTATGAAAAAGAGTATAATGGAGGAATGGGCTCAAACGGTTTAACTTCGGCGCGTCATGATGTCTTTCATAAATATTTAGCTGAAAAATATCCAGAGAGTTTTGATGCTGCTGTACCGGAAGATTTAGTGTATTCTGGTCAAGTTAAATTAACAGATGATGTAGACAATTCACCTATAGATGCAGGTAAATTAGTGTTATCACCTACACGTACCTATGCACCAATTATAAAAGCCATATTAGCAAAATATAACAGTGATAGTGTTCATGGTATGATACATTGTTCTGGTGGTGCTCAAACTAAAATTTTACACTTTGTGGAGAATTTACATATTGTAAAGGACAATATGTTTCCAATACCACCACTATTTAAATTGATACAAGAACAGTCAAAAACAGATTGGCAAGAAATGTATCAAGTATTTAATTGCGGACATAGAATGGAGTTGTATGTGAAACCAGAAATAGCAGAAGATATTATTGCAATTTCAAAGTCCTTTAATGTAAATGCCAAAATAGTTGGTAGAGTAGAGGCTTCAGAAGGTAAAAAGCTGACCATTTCTAGTGAGTACGGCACATTTATATACTAGTTACTTATTTGACTAAAAAACTTTACAACAAAAAAACAGGGGTTCACAACAAAAAGTTTTATTTCGGCAGAAAATGATATTATATTTAGAGTATAATTTTTTGCCCTAAAAAACAAAACCCAAATACTTACACAAGTATAAAAGAATTTAAATCCTCAAAGAAACAAATTCTTTTGACCCCAAAATTATTCCCGAAAAAACTTGAATCATTTGATTCAAGTTTTTTTATTTTCAATAGCTATTTAAGTATCTTGCTCTTCAATAAGAATAAGTTTTATGCAAGTAACATATTTAGGCCATGGATGTATTTCTATGGAAATTAATGACAAAGTAGTATTGATAGATCCGTTTATTACAGGTAATCCTTTAGCTAAATATATTGATATAAATACCCTTAAGGCTGATTATATATTAATTACACATGCTCATCAAGATCATATTTTAGATGTAGAAGCCATAGCTAAACGCACAGGAGCAACAATTATTTCTAATTACGAGATTGTAATGCATTACAATGCAAAAGGATATGAAGGGCATCCGGTAAATCATGGTGGTACATACACATTTAATGACATAACAATTAAATATGTTAATGCCGTGCATACGTCGTCATTTCCAGATGGCAGTTATGGCGGGCAGCCAGGAGGATTTGTTGTTACACACGCAAATACAACGGTATATATAGCTGGTGATACAGCTGTAACCTTTGATATGAAGTTAATACCAATGCAGTATAAGTTAGACTTGGCAATTTTACCAATTGGAGATAATTTTACTATGGGTGTAGATGATGCAATAATCGCTTCTGATTTTGTAGAATGTAATAAAGTGTTAGGCTGTCATTACAATACATTTCCACCAATTGAGATTGATGAAAATGAAGCTAAAGCAAAGTTCAAAGCCGCTGAAAAAGAGTTAGTATTATTGAATATTGGAGATTCAATATTGATTTAATGAAAGCGAGTTATCATCAACATATTTTAGAATTTAAACGACCTAGTGGGACTTCTAGAGGAATATTACAAACCAAAGAAACCTGGTTTATTGTTATAGAACATGACGGTAAACGTGGTATTGGTGAATGTGGTATTTTAAGAACACTATCTATAGATGATGTGCCTAATTATGAAGCTAAGCTTAAATGGACATGTGACAATATTCATTTAGGATTGCATACGCTGTTAAAAGCGCTTGTTGAATTTCCTTCCATTCAATTTGGATTAGAACAAGCATTTTTGTCATTACAACAACAAAACACTTTTGAACTATTTCCATCAGAATTTACAAATAGTAATGCAGGAATACCTATAAACGGTTTGGTTTGGATGGGTGACGTACAGTTTATGAAAGCTCAAATTAAAGAGAAGATAGAGCAGAAATTCACGTGTATAAAAATGAAAATAGGCGCAATTGATTTTGACACTGAGTTAGACTTATTAAAGTCTATAAGAAATGAATATGCACAATCAGATATTGAATTACGGGTAGATGCCAACGGCGCATTTTCACCAGATTCTGCTATGGAAAAATTACAAAAACTATCTGAACTAGATTTACATTCCATAGAACAACCTATAAAAGCAGGTCAACCAGATGATATGGCTAGATTATGTGAAAACACACCACTACCTATTGCTTTAGATGAAGAACTTATTGGTGTATTTTCTGTAACAGACAAAGAAAAAGTGATACAAACAATACAACCACAATATATTATTTTAAAACCAAGTTTGGTTGGAGGTTTTAAAGGTAGTCAAGAGTGGATTGCTTTAGCAGAAGCTAATAATTGTGGGTATTGGATTACAAGTGCTTTAGAAAGTAATGTTGGGTTAAATGCTATAAGTCAGTGGACTTACACATTAAATTCACCATTGCCTCAAGGCTTAGGAACGGGAAGTTTATACACTAATAATATAGATTCTCCATTAGAAGTTACAAACGGAGCATTGTATTATAATAACACGTTAAATTGGAATTTTAATTACTAAACAACAATTAGAATGTATATAGCACAAGGATATAAAAGCGAGTATAGTTTTTGGAAATACATCATCATTCCCGGTGGTTTTATTGGCTTAATGATTTTAAATTTTTTAGCCATAGAATTATTGAATCTAGATGTAGATGCCATTATGAAATCAGAAATTGAACGTAAAGGATCAAGCAGATTTTTGGTTGAAATGCTAATCCCTTTTGCTGTAGGTTTAGGCTTGTTGTTTTTTTGGGTAAAATTCATTCACAAGCAAAGTATCACGGCATTAACAACATCACGTAAAGCTATTGACTGGAAGCGTGTAGGGTTTGCATTTGTATTATGGGGTAGTTTTACATCTGTAATGTTGCTGATAGATTATAATATGTCACCCGAAGATTACCAATGGAACTTTGATTTGAGTAAATTTTTAGTGTTACTTGTAATAGCAACCTTATTAATACCCCTACAAACAAGTTTTGAAGAGTATTTATTTAGAGGATATTTAATGCAGGGTATAGGTATTGCAGTTAAAAATAAATGGGTGCCTTTAATTGTGACCTCATTCATATTCGGAATCATGCATATCGCTAATCCTGAAGTAGAAAAAATAGGCTACATAATAATGGTATATTACATTGGTACAGGCTTATTTTTAGGTATACTGACTTTAATGGACGAAGGCATGGAATTGGCATTAGGATTTCATGCTGCCAATAACCTTATAACAGCTTTATTAGTAACAGCAAATTGGACAGCTTTTCAAACCGACTCGGTATTGAAAGACATGTCTGAACCTGCTGCAGGATTTGATGTTTTATTACCAGTATTTGTCATTTTTCCATTACTATTAATTGTGTTCTCTAAAACATATAAATGGACAAATTGGAAGGATAAGTTAACTGGGAAAGTAACACCAGAATCTGAATAATATTGTGCATCCATCATTTAAAATAAATAATCAATCATTCACAAAACAATCAATTGTTACTTACAGTGAAGAGTTATTGTCTTCTCATGAAGTATATCTTCAAGAAGTTGGATTATTTTTAAAGGAGTGGTTAAATGATGAAGATCATGTAATAGTAAAAACATCTGGCTCTACAGGTGTGCCAAAAGACATAAAACTGTTAAAAAAGCACATGCGTCATAGTGCTTTAGCAACGGGAGCGTATTTTAATGTAAAAGAAAATTCTACAGCTTTATTGTGTTTATCGGCAAACTATATTGCAGGGAAAATGATGTTAGTTAGAGCTATGGTTTTAGGATGGAACATCCATGTAACATCACCAAGTAGTCAGCCTTTAAAAGATGAAAAGTACTATGATTTCGCTGCTATGGTACCATTACAAGTTGCAACATCATTACATAAACTGTCACATATCAAACAATTGATTATTGGTGGCGCACCTGTATCACAAAGTTTGCAAGAACAACTGTATAAGGTAAACACGAAGTGTTATGTAACTTATGGAATGACGGAAACGTGCACCCATGTAGCGGTTAAAAGTTTACAAAAAAATGCTAAAGACTTGTACAGCGCCATTGCGAATGTTCGTTTTTCAAAAGACAATAGAGATTGTTTAGTTATCAATGCACCTAATGTTGTTGAAGAATCAATTGTAACTAATGATGTTGTAGAACTACTTTCTGAAACAGAGTTCAATTGGTTAGGACGTTATGACAGTATTGTAAATAGCGGAGGAGTAAAATTATTTCCTGAAGCAATAGAGAAAAAAATATCTGGTAGTATTAGTGATAGATTTTTTGTTGCTGGCGTAGCAGATGAAACTTTAGGTGAGCGATTAATTTTGGTCATAGAAGGGGAAGCTGATGAACAGCTGAATTCCAATAGATTGTCAGAATTACTTTTAAAATACGAGATTCCTAAACAGATTTATTGTCTTAAGCAATTTAAAGAAACTCCAACGGGTAAAATTCACAGATTAGACACCCTAAAGTTACTTTTTAGCTGATATATTTCTTAATGAATTCTAAATATTAGCGCCTATTCAGAAGGCTTTTTTTATATTTGAGACACTAAAAAAAACTCAAATGAAAATATTACAATTACTAGTATTACTAGTGTCTTTAAGTGTATCTGCACAACAAGGCGGTATGTGGATTCCCTCTTTATTGCAAGGGATGAATGAAACCGAAATGCAAAACTTAGGTTCTAAATTATCAGCTAAGGATATTTATGATGTGAACAATTCCAGTTTAAAAGATGCCATTGTGCACTTTAATGGCGGTTGTACAGCAGAGATAATTTCTTCAAAAGGTTTGTTGTTAACTAACCACCACTGCGGTTTCGGACAAATACAATCGCACTCATCTGTAGAAAACGATTATTTAAAAGATGGATTTTGGGCTATGTCTTTAGGTGAAGAATTACCTAATGAACATTTAGAAGTAACATTTATTGCTAAAATTGAAGATGTAACTAACGCTGTTTTAAAAGGTGTTACAGATGATATGACTCCAAAAGTAGCTCAAAGTTTAATTCAACAAAACACCAACGTGCTACAGAAGTCGTATCAAAAAGAAGCTTGGCAAAACACAATGGTCAAGGCCTTTTTTAAAGGTAACCAGTACTTTTTATTTGTGACAGAAACTTATGAAGATGTGCGTTTAGTTGGGGCGCCACCATCGGCTATAGGAAAATTCGGATCAGATACTGACAACTGGATGTTCCCTCGTCATACTGGTGATTTTTCGATATTTAGAATTTATGCAGACAAAAATAACCGTCCGGCTAAATACTCAAAAGATAACGTGCCATTTACACCTAAACACTTTTTGCCAGTATCATTAGACGGTATTCAGGAAGGTGATTTTACAATGGTATTTGGGTTTCCAGGGCGTACCAATGAATATTTGCCAGCTGTAGCGGTTGAACAAATTACACAAAAGGTAAACCCTACAAATATTCATATAAGAGAACAAGCATTAAAAGTGATTGATGCTGCAATGAAATCTGACGATAAAATTAGAATTCAATATGCTTCTAAACAAGCAAGTATAGCTAATTATTGGAAAAAATGGATCGGAGAAAATCAAGGTATTGAGAAAAGTAATGCCATTGCTAAAAAGCGTGAGTTTGAAGCTAAATTCTCTAAAGCCATTTCAAAAAAGAAATATAAAAAATACCAATCGTTATTAGCTGATTTTGATAAGTTATATGCTGAGTTTGAACCTTATGCTGTAAAACGCTCCAACTTTATAGAGGTGTTTTATAGAAATAGTGAATTGATGGGGATGATGTTCCGTTTATATCAATTAGAACAAGCAGCTAATAAAGGTGAAGAGGCGTTTGAGAAAACTAAAGATTTTGTAAGTGCGCAAATTTCTCGTGTGCATAAAGATTATAATGCAACAGTAGATAAAGGCGTGTTTAAAGCAATAATGCCTTTATATGATGCAAAAGTAACTACAGCACACATATATAATACTACAGCGTTTACGGAGTTAGGGACGTCATTAAAACAAATTGAAGGTGGTTCAAAAGACGTACTTACTAATATCAATGCAGATACTGCGTATCAATTCGCGAAGCCATATATTGCAGAGTTCTATAATGACTTAGAGCCAAATTACCAGCGTATAAATGGTGAAATAGCCAAAGTTCAAAAGCAGTATATGAAAGCCTTAATGGAAGTGTTGCCAAGTGATAAATATTATCCAGATGCCAATAGTACCTTACGTGTTACTTACGGGCAGGTGAAAGGTTATGCTCCTAGAGATGCAGTGTATTATAATCCAGTAAGTTATTTAGACGGAATTATTGAAAAGCATATTCCTGGAGATTATGAATTTAATGTGCCAGAAAAGTTAATTGAATTGCATAAAACAAAAGATTACGGGCAATATGCAGATATTAATGGAAAAGTGCCTGTGTGCTTTTTAGGTACAAATCATACCACAGGTGGTAATTCAGGAAGTCCTGCCATTGACGCTCATGGAAATTTAATAGGTTTAAATTTTGATAGGGTATGGGAAGGTACTATGAGTGACATGAATTACGATCCAGAAATTTGTAGAAACATTATGGTAGATGCGCGTTATATCTTATTTATTATAGATAAATATGCAGGAGCTACTCATTTGATAGATGAAATGAAATTAGTACACCCTAAAAAGAAATAATTCGAGTTGTTCAGATATAAAAAAAAGCGTTGTATTTAACAACGCTTTTTTTATGAGTTATTTATCAATTTTAAAATTGATAGCGTGCACTTAGTGCAATATCTAAATCTAAATCATCTCTATATTCTTTAGTAAACCCTAATTCAGGTCTAACATCTAAAGAAATTAATAAAGGGAAATCAAAGTTATATTCTATACCTACATCACCAGCAGCAAAGAAAAATGTTCCACTATCCTTAAAACCATGTTCGTTGTAACTCCAGCTACCAACTCCACCTCCAGCACCTGCATACCAGTTGAAGCCACCATCAATATTCCAAACCCATTGGTACAAACCAGTAAGTTTAAAAGCATCTACGTTTTTAGAACTTCTCCATCCTAAATCAGCTTCTAACCTGTTGCTATCACCTAAAGCCTTTTGATAGGATACTTCGGCTCCCATACCATCACTATCACCAAGACGAAGTCCTATGGCATGGTTAGAGATTTCTTGTGCATTTACAAATCCTGTTAAGCATAATGTAAATAATAAAATTGTTAGTTTTCTCATAATTTTTCTTATTAGTAATATTAATGTTTAGTACCAAAAGTAATCATTTATTGCAAGACCATATTGGTACTTTCAAAAATTTTATCTGCTGAGTTGGCAATGAATCCTTTGAATAACTCACCATTATCCATTTGATGCCTGTATGCAAACTCATAGTAACAAGAGGTAATTTCATAAACACCTTCTTCAAACTGAACTTGTATTTTATCAGCAAGTATACTTGATTGCTCTAAAAAGTCATTAGGAGTTCCTTTAATCTCTCCTCCAGAAGCGTTCATCTCAAAACCATTTGCTTTTAGAAAAGTATTAACTTCAGTAATTGACTTAAACGTGTCTAATTTATTGATATCTACAGTAAAATGGTTTGAGCAAAACCCATTTACGTATAGCCACGCAGCATATTCTGATTCTTCAAGTAAACGTAAGTAAGTCTGATAGCTAGGTGTTTGCCATAAACGTCCTTTAAAAACTAAATCACTATTGCTTATTGAGTTAAAGTCTACTGTATTTAATGTATTGCTGATGATAGATTGTAACTCTACAGAAAATTTAGAAGTTAATAATTGACTAATAAATACTAAAGGCGCATTGGTATCTGTTTTATGTTCAAAATGTTTTGCGTAAAGTTTCTTTTTCGAAAAATGATAATCGCCTTTATATTCGTAGCCATTTGCAATAAATACTTCTGCTAACGCATCTATGTTTACACGTGAATCTTCAAATGTTCTAAAGGCCACATGGTCATTATAAATCGTATTGCCTTGAGATTCAAATAAGTCTTTAACTTTTTTTGCTGAAGGCGTACGATTTGTGTACTCAGCCCATAGCTTATCAAATAAATGTTCTGTAGTCATTTTGTTTGTTTTTTTGCTGCAAAATTAGCTTATTTTGTTTTTTGTTAGTTAGAAAAAAGTTAGTTTTGTTCTATAATGATGATTATTTTTTAAAATAAATCAAATTTTAAAGATGTTAATGTCAAAATGATTATTATGAATTAAAGATGTTTAAAATATGAGTCAACTTGATTATATAGATCAACACATAATACTTGCGTTAAAGGCAGATGCTAGAAAGGCATTTTCTAAAATTGCAGAAGATTTGAGTATTTCTAATTCATTGGTACATCAACGTATCAAGAAAATGAAGGAAGATGGTGTAATTAAAAAAGCCGATTTGATTTTGGATGAACGAAAAATTGGCTATAACACGAAGTCTTATGTTGGTATCCGATTAAAAGAAGCCCGTTATGCAAGTCAGGTTGTTGAAGCATTAAACAGAATAGAAGAGGTGACGGAGTGTAATTATGTCTCTGGTAAATATGCTATTTTTGTGTTAATCTATGCTAAAGATAATGACCATTTACGATCAATATTATACGATAAAGTACATGAAATTGACGGTGTAGGAGGAACAGAATCGTTCATTTGTTTTACCACAAATTTTGAAAGATCAATTCCGGTAATTTCAGGAGAAAAGTAATGAAACATAAATTAGAACAATTAGAAGCGTCGTTAGACGGGGCATTGAAGTTTGATGATTTGCACAAAGCTATTTATGCTACAGATGCTTCAGTATATAGAATGTTACCGTTGGGTGTGGCATATCCAAAACACGAGGATGATCTTGTAAAATTAATTCAATTTGCACAAGATAATGCTACATCATTATTGCCTAGAACTGCGGGTACTTCTTTAGCCGGACAATGTGTAGGGGAAGGACTTATTGTAGACGTGTCTAAGCATTTTACTGAAATTATTTCTTTAGATGTTAACAAAAAACAAGTTACTGTTCAACCGGGTGTGGTTCGTGACGCTTTAAATGTGTACTTAAAACCTTACGGGTTGTTTTTTGGGCCCAATACGTCTACATCTAATAGATGTATGATTGGTGGTATGGTGGGGAATAATTCTTCAGGGACCACCTCAATACAATACGGTGTTACACGCGATAAAATTGTGAGTATGAAAACAATTTTGTCAGATGGAAGTATGATAGAGTTTAAAGCACTAACTAATACAGAGTTTGAGGCTAAATTAAAGCTTGATAACTTAGAAGGTGAGTTGTATAGGGGGATTTATAAAGAGTTATCACAAAAAACTATACAGGAAAATATAGAACATGAATTTCCAAAACCAGAAATTCATCGTAGAAATACAGGGTATGCTGTAGATGAATTGCTATGGTCTAATATGTTCGGGAAGCGAGAGCGAGATTTTAATTTTTGCAATTTATTATCAGGAAGTGAAGGAACACTAGCATTTACTACAGAAATCACTTTGCAATTAGATGACTTGCCACCAAACACATCAATAATGGTTGCTGCACATTATAATTCGATTGATGCATGTTTGAATGATGTTGCCAATACGATGAGGCATAATTTGTATACCTGTGAAATGATGGATAAAATCATTTTAGATTGTACAAAAAACAATGCCACTCAGTTAAAAAACAGGTTTTTTATTGAAGGTGATCCTGCAGCTATTTTAATGTTAGAGCTAAAAGCGGCAACATTAGAAGAGGCTCAAACCTATGCGACAAACTTGATATCAGATCTTGAGTCGGCTGGACTGAGTTATGCAAATCCGGTGTTAACTGGTCAAGAAATCAATCAAGCTTTAGAATTACGTAAAGCGGGGTTAGGCTTATTGGGTAATATGGTTGGGGATAGAAAAGCTGTAGCTTGTATAGAAGATACTGCTGTGGCTTTACCAGATTTGGCCAATTTTATTGCAGAGTTTTCAAGTTTAATGGCAAGGTTTAAACAGGAAGCGGTGTATTATGCTCATGCGGGTGCTGGTGAAATTCATTTGCGCCCTATTTTAAATTTGAAAAACGAAAATGATGTACAGTTATTTAGAGAAATTACAACTGCTGTTGCTCATTTAACTAAAAAATACCAAGGGTCGTTTAGTGGTGAACATGGCGATGGAATTGTGAGAGCAGAGTTTTTGCCAATTATGATTGGGAAAAAAAATTATGAACTCTGTAAACGTGTCAAAGCGCTTTTTGATCCTAATAATATATTCAATCCAGGGAAAATTGTTAATGCACCCAAAATGGATGAATCTCTGCGTTATGAGGTGGGGCGTCAAGAACCAGAAATATCAACTTTAATGGACTTTTCTGATTCTGAAGGTATTTTACGGGCTGCTGAAAAATGTAATGGTTCGGGAGATTGTAGAAAAGATGTATTTGCTGGCGGAACCATGTGTCCGAGTTATCGTGCTACAAAAGATGAAAAAGACGTCACGCGCTCACGAGCTAATGTGTTAAGAGAATTTCTTACAAACTCTACCAAGACCAACAAATTTGATCATAAAGAGATAAAAGAATCGTTAGATTTGTGTTTAAGTTGTAAGGCTTGTGCTAGTGAATGCCCGAGTAATGTAGATGTGGCTACTTTAAAGGCAGAGTTTCTGTATCAATATCAAAAGGAAAATGGTTTTAGTTTACGTTCTAAGTTGTTTGCGTACAATACCAAATTTAATCAAATAGCATCTTCTGTTCCTGCATTAAGTAATTTTGTGTTTTCAAATACCATAACTTCAAAAGTTATAAAAAAGCTAAGCGGTATAGCCCCAGAACGTAGTTTGCCATTGGTATCAAAATCAGCATATAAGTATTTGAAGAGCAACAAATCTGAGCCTGCCAAAGTGAAGAAGTCAGTGTATCTTTTTATTGATGAATTTTCTAATTACATGGATAGAGATATTGCTATAGATGCTTATGAGTTATTGACTAAATTAGGCTACGAAGTGTTGCTTGTTAATCATGAAGAAAGTGGTAGAACATTTATTTCAAAAGGGTTTTTAGAACAAGCAAAGAGGGTTGCAACCCAAAACGTATCGATTTTTAAAGATAAAATTTCAGAATACACGCCGCTACTGGGTATTGAACCATCAGCTATATTATCATTTAGAGATGAATACAAGAGGTTGGTAGATGATAAATCATCAGCAGAACATATCGCTGAACACACCTATTTAATTGAAGAGTTTTTAGCTAATGAGATTAGTTTAGGTCATATAACCTCAAATCAATTTACCGAAGAGTCTTTAACTCTGAAAATCCATAACCATTGCCATCAAAAAGCGCTGAGTAATCAAAAGGTAACCTTTGATATTTTAAATTTACCAAAAAATTATTCGCCAACTATTATTCCTTCAGGATGTTGTGGAATGGCTGGGAGTTTTGGGTATGAAACGGAACATTATGAAGTTAGTATGGCTGTAGGGGAGCAAACCTTGTTTCCAGCTGTAAGAAAGGCAGCTCCAGAAGTGTTGATAGTAGCAAATGGGACAAGTTGTCGACATCAAATTAAAGATGGTACCTCAAGGCAAGCTCAACATCCTATAAGCATTTTGAATGCTGCGGTATTATAAATGAGCT
The DNA here is from genome assembly GCA_049609325.1 of Flavobacteriaceae bacterium. Lineage (GTDB taxonomy): Bacteria > Bacteroidota > Bacteroidia > Flavobacteriales > Flavobacteriaceae. The sequence continues at coordinate 23,535 of JBMYYK010000011.1, forward strand.
GCTATTTCAATACTAATAGTTCATACAATTAATAATAGTAGCTTGATAAGAATTTCATTACATTTGTTCAAAACAACTACTCATGTCAGGAAATACTTTTGGAAAGCTATTTAAGCTTACAACTTTTGGAGAATCGCATGGTAAAGCTCTAGGGGGGATAATTGACGGATGTCCAGCTGGTTTAGAGCTAGACATGGCAGCTATTCAAAATGAAATGAATAGACGTAAGCCAGGGCAGTCAAGTATTGTAACACAGCGTAAAGAACCTGATACGGTTGAATTTTATTCGGGTATTTTTGAAGGAAAAACTACAGGAACTCCTATAGGTTTTGCAATTCATAATACCAATCAAAAATCTCATGATTATTCGCATATCAAGGACAGTTACCGACCATCACATGCCGATTATACTTTTGATAAAAAATTCGGTTTCAGAGATTACCGTGGCGGAGGGCGTAGTTCAGCTCGTGAAACAGCAAGTAGAGTAGTGGCTGGTGCGGTGGCAAAACAGCTGTTGTCTGATATAAAAATTCATGCATTTGTGTCGTCTGTTGGTGATATTTTTATCGATAAACCATATCAGGCTTTAGATTTTTCTATAGTAGAGTCTAATCCAGTACGTTGCCCTGATGAAGCTATCGCAGCAAAAATGGAAGAACGTATTAGAGAGATTAGAAAGGAAGGTGATACTATTGGTGGAACGGTTACTTGTGTGATACAAAATGTGCCCGTAGGTTTGGGGGAACCTGTTTTTGATAAATTACATGCCGATTTAGGTAAAGCCATGTTGTCAATTAATGCAGTAAAAGGTTTTGAATATGGTAGTGGGTTTTGTGGTGCTAAAATGAAAGGGAGTGAACATAATGACATCTTTAATCCTGACGGTACAACACAATCTAATTTATCTGGTGGTATTCAAGGAGGGATTAGTAACGGAATGGATATATACTTTCGGGTTGCATTTAAACCAGTAGCAACTATTATGCAAGAACAAGATACCGTTGATAAACATGGTAATAGTGTGAAAATGATGGGTAAGGGGCGTCATGACCCTTGTGTAGTGCCACGAGCAGTACCCATTGTAGAAGCTATGGCAGCTTTAGTACTTGCAGATAATTACTTAATTAAACGAACAAACAGATTATAATACATGAAAAACTTAGCATTACATTGGAAAATTTTAATCGGAATGGTTTTAGGAATCATTTTCGGTTTTATCATGAATTCTGTTGATGGTGGAAAAGACTTTGTAAGTGATTGGGTAAAGCCATTCGGAACCATTTTTATCAACTTGCTAAAGTTGATTGCTGTACCGTTAATTTTGGCATCATTAATTAAAGGGGTGTCAGATTTAAAAGATATTTCTAAAATTAAAAAAATGGGATTACGTACCATATCCATTTATATTGTCACCACTTTAGTTGCTATTGTTATAGGGTTAACTATAGTGAACACAATAAAACCCGGTGAGGGGATGTCTGCAGATACTATAGAAAAAATCAAGCAGAAGTATGTGTCTTCAGATGGTGTTGTAGATAAGATAAACAAAGCGAGTAATCAGGCTGATGCTGGCCCTTTACAGGCTTTGGTTGATATCTTTCCGAAAAACATTTTTGTGTCCTTAGGAGAAGCAAAAATGCTTCAAATCATATTCTTTGCCTTATTTGTTGGAATCTGTTTATTGTTAATTCCAGAGGAAAAAGCAAAACCAATGGTAGATTTCTTTGATTCGCTCAATGAAATAGTCATGAAAATGGTCGATTTAATAATGTTATCTGCACCGTATGCTGTATTTGCTTTATTGGCAAACGTTATTATTGCTTTTGATGATACAGAAATTTTAATCAAACTGTTATGGTATGCTATGTGTGTGGTACTTGGTTTGTTGTTAATGATTGGGTTTTATTTAATGCTTGTGAGTGTATACACAAAAAAATCACCACTATGGTTTTTAAAAGAATTAAGTCCGGCGCAATTATTAGCCTTTTCAACAAGTTCAAGCGCGGCAACATTACCGGTAACTATGGAACGTGTAGAAGAACATATGGGGGTTGATAAAGAAGTGTCTGGTTTTGTGCTGCCTGTAGGAGCAACGATTAATATGGATGGTACAAGCTTGTATCAAGGGGTTGCAGCAGTATTTATCATGCAAGTTATTTGGCCTGAAGGTTTAACCTTTACCAATCAACTGGTGATTGTGTTTACGGCGCTATTAGCATCAATTGGTAGTGCTGCAGTGCCAAGTGCAGGAATGGTAATGTTGGTAATCGTTTTAGAGTCTATAGGTTTTCCAGCGGAATTAATGCCTATTGGTTTGGCGCTTATTTTTGCTGTAGATAGACCTTTAGATATGTGCAGAACAGCGGTTAATGTTACTGGTGATGCTACGGTGTCTATGTTAGTAGCGAAGTCTTTAGGAAAGTTACACGAGCCAAAAGTTAAAAATTGGGACGATACCTATACAGGGAAGCTGTAAATTTTAGAATAAAGTGATATAAAACACCTTGTTAGCTGAATAGTTAGTAAGGTGTTTTTTTTGTTATGAGATTTCTCCTATCGTCGAAATGACAAAGTAAAGATGGTAAGAGTTTTGTTGTAGTGTTTATAAATAAAGTATATTATAGAAAAAGCCAACGCAATGCGTTGGCTTTTTCTATAATATTAAGAAATCTTTTTAGTTGATGTTAAAAGAAGCTCCTAAGTTAATTGTATTCCAAGATACGTTTTCAATAGCAACTCCAATGTAAGATAAATTAACTTGTAGTTTTTCAGATACATTGTAACCAGCCATTGGTCTGTAGTAAAAACCACCATCATTACCTTCATTCATACCTAAAGCATACCCTAAATCAGCTCCTAACATAACCTTTTCAGTAGCCATAAATCTAGCAGCACCAGCCACTGGGATGAATTGCATGTCATCAAACCAATCTTCTTTAGCGATTGAATGGTTAAAACCAGTTGCGATACCAGCATCAAATTTGTCAGATACTTCAAATAAATAATTTGCATCAAGTGTAATGTTAAAAGAAGCAAAGTCACCAGCGTCCCCCATAGGTAAACCAACACTTGCGCCTACGTTAAATCCTTCTTGTGCGTTTGATGTAAAAGCAAATGCACATACTGCAAATACAGATAATACTAATTTTTTCATAATTATATTTTTTAATAAATAAGTTAATTAGTTAACTAAGATACACTTTTTATTGAATAATATGGTTTTATGCAAAAAAAAGCCAACGCAATGCGTTGGCTTTTAGTATAATATGGGGTCTAATTAGAACTTGAATAATAATCCAAAAGTTGCATTAGAGAAGAAGTTGTTATGCTCATTTAAGTTCATACCAAAACTTGTAGTACCTTTATCTCCATCAATATCAGATTTAGAAGAGTTAAATCCTATTAAGTCAGTTAATCCAACAGAGATTGCAATGTTGTTTTTTACGAAATAGTTTAATCCTAATCCAGCACCTACATTAATGTCAGTATACTTAACATCAGCCATACCATCTTTAGAAGAATCAAATCCTACACCAAATTGTCCGTAAGTTTTAAAACGCTTTCCTAAGTCTAAGAAATAATAACGAGCGAATACTCCAGCTCCAAAGTTAGACCAGTCACTAGTATCAGTTCCTGCTTGTTCAGATTTGTTAGAACCAATATTTAAGTTTACTCCAACAGCTAAATCATCATTGATGAAGTAACCAGCAGTAGGCATAAAATTCACTCCGTTTGTTTTAATTTCTGTGTTCTTGTCGTTTGAAGAGTTGAACATTACGTTACCTTCTACGAAGATGTCTCCTTGAGCAAATCCGAATGTTTCAGTTTCAGTTTCTTGAGCGTTAGAGAATGTGAATGCACATACAGCTAAAGCAGATAGTAATAATTTTTTCATTTTAAGTTTAATTTAATAGTTAATCGGGGGCAAATTTAGAACTATTTACCATTGTGCAAAATATTTGGAGTGTTATTTTATTGTTAAAACAAATGTTGTTTTATTCAAGTGCCTGATAATGTGTTTCTTGAGGTGGTTTAAGGTGGTTATTTATATTTGGTACAAATAATTAAGAGTCGTCAAAATGTAAAAAGTAGTGGTTTTATGGCTAGTTTCATACTTTTGGTTTATTTTAATTACTTTTGAAAATGCTAACAATTATAAACTTATGTTATGACTATCCTAATTATAAACGGCCCTAATTTAAATTTGCTTGGTAAGCGTGAAACCAATATTTATGGTGATTTATCATTCCAAGAATTTTTTGAAAGGTTAAAAGAAAAGCATTCAGATGTAATTTTAGACTATTACCAATCTAATATAGAAGGAGAGTTAATTGATAAATTACAAGAAGTTGGGTTCGATTATGATGGTATTATATTAAATGCAGCAGCTTATACGCATACGTCTGTAGGTATAGCTGACGCTGTTGCAGGGATTACCACTCCAGTGATAGAAGTGCATATTTCTAATACCTATTCAAGAGAGTCGTTCAGGCATGTGTCTTATTTAGCACCAAATGCTAAAGGTGTAATAGCAGGTTTTGGTTTGCAAAGTTATGAATTGGCACTGCAAAGTTTCTTGAGTTAATATAAGTAGTATAACTAAAAAAAGCGTTTTGTAATTACAAAACGCTTTTTTAATATTGTTTGGGTGAATTTTATAAATGAATCACTTCATCATAGGCATCAGCTACTGCTTCCATAACCGCTTCACTCATTGTTGGGTGCGGGTGAATTGCTTTTAACACTTCATGACCAGTAGTTTCTAATTTTCTACCTAATACTGCCTCAGCTATCATATCAGTTACTCCTGCACCTATCATATGGCATCCTAACCATTCACCATATTTGGCATCAAAAATAACTTTTACAAAACCATCTTTAGTTCCTGCGGCACTGGCTTTACCAGAGGCAGAGAATGGGAAATTACCTACTTTAATATCATAACCAGCATCTTTAGCTTGTTGCTCAGTCATACCAACACTTGCAATTTCTGGAGAACAGTAAGTACATCCAGGAATATTTCCATAATCGATAGCTTCAACATGTTGCCCAGCGATTTTTTCAACACATAAAATCCCTTCTGCAGACGCCACGTGTGCTAATGCTGGTCCAGGTGTAACATCTCCGATAGCATAATAGCCTGGGATGTTTGTTTGGTAATAATCGTTAACTAAAATTTTGTCTCTATCAGTAACAATACCTACATCTTCTAATCCGATGTTTTCAATGTTTGTTTTAATTCCTACTGCAGATAATAAGATGTCAGCCTCTAATACTTCTTCACCTTTTTTAGTTTTAACAGTAGCTTTTATACCATTTCCAGAAGTGTCAACAGAAGTCACTTCTGAAGAGGTCATGATTTTAATGCCTGATTTCTTAAATGATTTTTCCAATTGTTTAGATACTGCAGCATCTTCTACAGGGACTATACGTGGTAAGTATTCTACTACAGTCACTTCAGTTCCCATTGAGTTATAGAAGTAAGCGAATTCAACACCTATTGCTCCAGATCCTACAATAACAATTTTCTTAGGTTGTTCTGGTAAAGTTAAAGCTTCTCTATAACCAATAACTTTTTTACCATCTTGTTTTAAAGCTGGTAACTCTCTTGAACGTGCACCTGTTGCAATGACAATATGATCTGCGCTATACTCTGTTACTGTACCATCTTCTGCAGTAACATCAATCTTTTTACCAGGCTTTACTTTTCCAAAACCATTAATGACATCAATTTTATTTTTTTTCATTAAAAATTTGATCCCATTACTCATACCTTCAGCAACAGTTCTACTACGCTTTACAACTTTTGTAAAATCTTTATCAGGATTTTCTACAGATAATCCGTAGTCTTCAGCGTGTTTTAAGTATTCAAATACTTGAGCAGATTTTAATAATGCTTTTGTAGGAATACATCCCCAGTTTAAGCAAATTCCACCAAGGCTCTCTTTTTCAATAACTGCTGTTTTAAATCCTAATTGTGAAGCTCTAATTGCAGTAACGTATCCTCCTGGTCCAGAACCAAGAACTATAATATCATATTTACTCATTTGTAATGAATTTTTAATGTCTTAATTTAAAGGCACGAATTTACAAAATGAATTTGAATTTTTTTGAATATTGGTTTTTAAAATAGAAAAGCTTTTATGGTTTTTAAGTCATAAAAGCTTTAGGAGTAGTGTTAATTTGGCGTTATCTTACAATAACATATCCGTTTCTTGTTTTTCTATAATGGGTATTATTCCATTTGTAATACCGTTTTCCATTAACATGAACTATTTTATGTCCTTTAGGTGCCACCTTAATAATGGTCACCTTTTTGTGTGCGGGTTGACGTGTGGCGCATGACGATGTAATTGTTAATGTAGTAATTAAAATAACTAATTGTATTGTAGTTTTCATAATCTATATGTTTTTTTAGATATGATTAAGACTATATACAATACAAAAGGTTTAATATGAGATGTCATTTGTCTTCATTAAAATTTAAAGAAATAGAGTTTACGCAGTAACGCATTCCTGTTTCTGTTGGGCCATCATTAAAGACGTGACCTAAATGTCCGTTACAATTTGCGCAAACTATTTCTGTTCTAATCATCCCATGTGAACTATCTTTGACGTAATGTATAGTGCCGTTAATAGCTTTGTCAAAAGATGGCCACCCACAATGCGCTTCAAATTTTTGAGAGCTTTCAAATAATTGTGTGTCACAGCCTTTACATGAATAAGTGCCGTTTTTTGAATGAATGTTATAGGTTCCAGTGTGTGGATATTCTGTTCCTTTTAATCTTAACACACGATATTCTTCTTCTGTAAGTTGTGCTTTCCATTCGTCTTCAGATTTCATCATAATTTTTTATTTAAGAGGTTTAAATTTTAAGGCCACGGAATTCACACAGTACCGCTGTCCTGTAGTCTTTTTTGGACCGTCATTAAAAACGTGCCCGAGATGTCCATTACAAACATAACAATGAATTTCTGTTCTTGTGTATCCTAATTCTTTATCAGTAGTGTAGCCAATGTGACCTTTTATACCTCTATCAAATGATGGCCACCCCGAACCAGAATCATATTTATGTTCAGAACGAAATAGCGGCGTATCACACCCTTTACAAAGGTAAATCCCTTCTTTATAAAATTTATTGTATTTGCCTGAGAATGCCTTTTCGGTGTCAGACAATCTTAATACGTTGTATTCAATATTGGTGAGTTGAGTTTTCCACTTCAAATCCGTTTTAACAACTTTATCAGTAGTGAAGTTTTGACTCAATAGATAAGTGTGACTTAAAAAGATGAGTTTAAGGGTTAAATAATAAACTTTCATGCTTTCAATTTATAAATTAATTAAGTATTTTTATATAAAAATTACACCGATATGAATAAAAGAAGTATTCTTTTACTGGCTATAATGACTTTAGTCGTAACAGCATGTAAAACCAATCCGTTTACAGGAAAAAAAATGTTGAATGCCTATTCTAATGCTCAGTTATTTCCTACAGCCTTTCAACAATATGATCAGTTTTTAGGAGAGAATAAAGTGGTTAAAGGGACTAAAAATGCAGAGATGATAACGCGTGTAGGCGAACGTATAGCCACAGCTGCGGAGCGTTGGTTAAATGCTAACGGTTATGAAGGCTATTTAAAAGATTACCGTTGGGAATACAATTTAGTAGAAGATCAAACAGTTAATGCTTGGTGTATGCCAGGTGGGAAGATTGTGTTTTATACCGGAATTTTACCTGTTGCAGCAAATGAAACTGCTGTAGCGGCAATTATGGGGCATGAAGTAGCTCACGCATTAGCAGATCATGGAGGACAACGTATGACAGCTGGAACCATACAACAAGCCGCTGGTACTGCTATTCAAATTGGTACACAAGTTGGTGGGGTAGATTCTGGTACACAGGGGTTAATTATGCAAGCCTATGGTATAGGGAGTCAGGTTGGGGCCATGTTACCTTTTAGTAGGAGTCATGAAACTGAAGCGGATAAAATTGGTTTGATTTTAATGGCGGTTGCAGGTTACAATCCTGATGAAGCTTCAAAACTATGGGAACGAATGAAAGCAAATAGTGGGGGGCAAGCGCCACCACAGATATTAAGCACACATCCATCAAATGATTCAAGAATTTCAAATTTGAAAGAGCTAGCGCCGTTTGCAAAAGTTGAAGCTAAAAAATTTGGAATTACATCTTTTAGACCAATAGGCGCCAAATTAAATTAAAAGTATCCATTTAAATATTGTATTTTCGAAGCTGCTCAATTATTGAGCAGCTTTTTAATTATATATACAGTATGATATCATTTGAAAAAGGAAACAAAAGAGTGTTAAATGCCTGGGCTTTTTATGATTGGGCAAACTCAGTGTATAGTTTAACTATTGTATCTGCAGTATTCCCATTATTTATTGGTGCTTATTTAAAAACCTTGTCAATAGATAAACTTGTAATATGTGGGGGTGAAATTTCACATACGGCATTAATGACTTATACCACGGCATTAGGATTCTTGGTGGTAGCAATAATGTCTCCCATACTATCTGGAATTGCTGATTATAAAGGTAATAAAAAGTCCTTTCTACGCTTTTTTTGTTATTTAGGCTCAATATCTTGTATAGGGTTGTATTTTTTTTCAATTGAATATATCTATGTCAGCTTATTATGCTATATGCTAGCATTAATAGGTTTTTGGGGAAGCTTGGTGTTTTATAATTCGTATTTGCCAGATATTGCGCACAAAGATCAACAGGATAGTATTAGTGCGAAAGGTTATGCTTTAGGTTATATTGGAAGTGTGATTTTATTACTAATAAATTTAGCAATGATAATGACAACTCCACAAGACAACGCATTATTAATGATGCGTTATTCGTTTGTGTTAGTAGGTGTATGGTGGTTTGGCTTTAGTCATTATACATATAGGTATCTGCCAAATTTTAAAAACGAAAATAAAGTAACAAAGCATGTGTTTTTAAATGGGTTTAAAGAGTTGAAAATTGTATGGAATGAACTGCAAGAGCAACGACGTTTAAAAATATATTTAGCTGCATTTTTTGTGTATAGTATGGCGGTGCAAACTGTTATGCTAGTCGCCTCATTTTTTGGCGAAAACGAAATTGCTTGGGCAGAAAATGGTATAGACAAAACATTAGGATTAATAATTAGTATTTTAATCATTCAAATTATAGCGGTGTTTGGAGCTTATTTAACGTCTTATGTGTCAAAAAAAATAGGGAACATACCTGCGTTAATTTTGATAAATGTTATATGGGTGTTAATTTGTGTATTTGCGTACTTTGTAGTAACACCAAATGATTTTTTCATCACAGCTGGTGTGGTAGGTATAGTAATGGGAGGTATACAATCCTTATCTAGGTCAACCTATGCAAAACTCTTACCAGATACAAAAGACACAACCTCATACTTTAGTTTTTATGATGTTGCTGAAAAGATTGGAATTGTAATTGGTATGGGAATATTTGCTTCTGTAGAAGTAATTACGGGCTCTATGCGTAATGCAATATTGTTTTTAGTTGCCTTCTTTATAATAGGTGTTGTAATTCTTTTTAGAGTGCCTAAAAAAATCAAATAATTTTGTTATGTTTGTGGAGATATAGATAAATTATAACCAATATGAAATCCTTTAAATTTGCTTATTTACTAGTGTTGTTAACTAGTATTACATTTCTTTCTTGTGAAAACGAACCTTTAACAGGGACATTTACTGATGAAATTGGAGAAGGTGATTCTAATTCAGATAGTGGCGGATTTTACGCGAAAGTAGATAATGCAGAATTTATAGAAGATAGTGTAACTAGTGCGGTAGAAACATCTACCACGCCAGGAACAATATCTGTATTAGCTGTACGCAACAATACAGAGTTTATTAATGTAAATTTCCCCGAAGATATTACTCCTGGAGAATATGATTTTGATTCTTTTGGAGATATTTCTGCACAATACGCATTAAATCAAACCACAACAGGATATTTAGGAGAAGGTGTGTTAACAATAGTGTCTCATGATACTGTAACTGGTAAAGTAGTAGGTACATTTAGTTTTACTGCTATTCAGTTATTCCCAACTCCTGGAGCACCAGCATCATTTGAAATTACTGAAGGTGCTTTTGATTTAACTTACCTTTAATATAACTATACCATTATTATGAAAGCTACAAAAAATATATTTAAATTATTCTTATTGGCATTAGTGTTGGTTGCATGTAATGCTGAGGATCCAGCTGAATTAGACGCAACATTACACGGGGATGACAGTGATACTCCGCAAGAGTCAGCTGGAACTTTTACCGCAAATATAGAAGGGTCACCTTATGAAATTGATATTGCTACTGCGGTAGTTGCAAATGGAGTAATAACCATTACCGGAAAAAGAGGTAATGAAGTTGTTACCTTACGTATGCCTTCTAATATCGCTGTAAATAGTGTTACCAACCCTTATGTGTTAGGCGGAGCTGCGTCAACATATGCGGCATTTTATAATACAGGTGTTACCGAAGTTTCTGAAGCTACAACATCTAGTGATTTGCAAATGGAATTTGATTTTGAAAATGATGGTGAAAATGACTTCTGGAAAGCAGATACGCCGTTAGCAACAATATTGAATGGTGAAACAGTAATAAAAGGTATACGAGTAACAAGTATTGATACCGGGAATTTAGATAACGGTGTGCCGGTATTTGCTGATGTGACTCAAGAATTAGAAATGGTATTGCAAGAAACAGATTCTGGAGCATATCAATTTGGCACTATAAATACAGCACAATATTTTGCTGGAGGTGCAGGTGGAGATGTGTTTGAAGCTGATATGACCATGGATAATGGAAATGTAACAATAGAAGTTGATACAGAAAATAAATTAATTTCAGGATCGTTTAATTTTGATGGTACTGAAACTTATACGTCTAATGCAATTCCTCTAACTGGTACTGATACTGATGGCGACGGTATGTTTGACGGAGCACATGATGTTCCTGGAACTGAATTGTACTATGGTTATAATATTAATGATGCTTGTAGCCCTGTAAGACCAGCAGGATACACGGGGTACAATTCTAATAACGCAATATGGAATGCAGCTGACTGTGATGGCGATGGTATTACAAATGGTGACGAATTAATAGCAGGAACAGACCCGTATGAAGGAAATGTTGATTCTGATGGTGATGGTTTAAGTGATGAACAAGAAGATTTAGATGGTACAGATAGCTCAGACCCTTGTGATCCGGTACAATTAGAGCTGTATAACTTTTATGATGCTACTAACTCAGTATGGATGGCAGGAGACTGCGATGGTGATACAATAAGTAATGGTGATGAAGTTGCAAACGGTACAGACCCATACTTTATGGATTTTCAAAATAAATCATTTACAAGCGGAGAATTTAAGTACGTGCCTTATTTAGATGGAGGAACTCCGGTAAAACGAGGCTTAAATATTTCTACACATGATATCGTTAATAAACACATTGTTGGAACTTATAGTTTCATCTCTGCTTCAATAGGTGAGAATCCAACACGTTGGTATTTAGTGACAGATGGAACATTTGATGTGATTTATACAGAAAATTAATAGTCACATTGTATAATATAAAAAAGCAACCTGTTAAGGTTGCTTTTTTTATGCATTGTTTTTAGCAATGGCATATTAATTGACATACATATATAAAGAAATACCACATCTTATAAGTAATGCAGTAAACACTGTAATAAGAGTGTATTATAAGATAATACTAATAAATTAAGTATTCTGTTGTAATGACAGAATGACAAAATAGATATATGAGTAATTCAGAGTTTATAAACATTGACAGTTTGTCACTACAAGGAATCGAAGAAGGTACTGAGTTTATACCATTAATGACTTCAGAAGATGAAGAAGAAATTGCTAATGAAGAAATTCCTCAGGAATTGCCAATATTGCCCTTGCGTAATACGGTCTTGTTTCCTGGTGTAGTAATCCCTATTACTGCAGGACGTGATACGTCTATACAATTGCTTAACGACGCTTATAACAACAAACAAGAAATAGGAGTTGTAGCTCAAAAAGATGCTTCGGTAGAAAACCCTACAGTTAATGATATCAATACTATTGGTACAGTAGCAAAAATTTTGCGTGTGCTAAAAATGCCTGACGGAAATACAACAGTAATTATCCAAGGTAAAAAGAAGTTTGCTATTAATGAAATTGTTAAGGAACAACCGTATTTAGTAGCTTCGGTTCATGAAATCTCAGATGATAAATCTGTAGTGAATGATGAAAAGTTCAAAGCAATTATAGATTCTATCAAAGAATTGTCACTAAAAATCATAAAAGAAAGTCCGAATATTCCTTCTGAAGCCACTTTTGCAATAAAGAATATTGAAAGCAGTTCGTTTTTAATCAACTTCATTTCTTCAAACATGAATTTAAACGTTCATGAAAAGCAGACTTTACTTGAAATTACGGACTTATCAGACCGTGCCATGGCTACATTAAAGCATATGGACATGGAAATGCAAAAGTTATCTTTGAAGAATGATATTCAGTCGAAAGTTAGAAATGATTTAGACCAACAACAGCGTGAATATTTCTTACAACAGCAAATGAAGACTATTCAAGAAGAGCTTGGAGGTGTGTCTTATGAAGCCGAAATTGAAGATATGCGCACTAAAGCGAAATCTAAACAATGGGATGACAAAACTGGAGCGCATTTTGAAAAGGAGTTGACAAAAATGTCGCGTATGAATCCGCAAGTGGCTGAGTATTCTATTCAACGTAATTATTTAGAGCTATTTTTAGATTTACCGTGGAATGAGTTTTCTAAAGATAAGTTTGATTTAAAACGCGCACAGAAAATTCTTGACAGAGATCATTATGGTTTAGAAGATGTCAAACGAAGAATTATAGAATATCTGGCCGTTTTAAAATTGCGTAACGATATGAAGTCGCCAATTTTATGTTTATACGGGCCTCCTGGGGTAGGAAAAACATCATTAGGAAAATCTATTGCTGAGGCATTGGGACGAGAATATGTGCGTATTTCATTAGGTGGTTTACGAGATGAAGCAGAGATTAGAGGGCATAGGAAAACGTATATAGGAGCCATGCCAGGACGTTTAATTCAGAGTTTAAAAAAAGCAGGAACGTCTAATCCGGTTTTTGTGTTAGATGAGATTGATAAATTGTCTAATTCACATCAAGGTGATCCATCTTCTGCAATGTTAGAAGTTTTAGATCCTGAGCAAAATTCTGAGTTTTATGATAACTTTTTAGAGCAAGGTTATGATTTGTCAAAAGTCATGTTTATTGCTACAGCTAATGATTTATCTACCATTCAGCCAGCTTTACGTGATCGTATGGAAATTATTGACGTGAGTGGCTATACTATTGAAGAAAAAGTTGAAATTGCAAAAAATCATTTGTTGCCAAAGCAGTTGAAAGAACACGGGTTGTCTTCTAGTGATTTAAAAATTGGTAAGCGAGAACTTGAATTGATTGTTGAAGGGTATACTAGAGAATCTGGTGTTAGAGGTTTAGATAAAAAAATAGCAAAAGTGGTGCGTTATGTAGCAAAGTCAATTGCTATGGAAGAAGACTACAATAAAAAGCTAGTAAAATCAGACGTTATCACTATTTTAGGCCCAGCTAGATTAGAACGTGATAAATATGAAAATAACGATGTAGCTGGAGTGGTTACAGGTTTAGCTTGGACAAGTGTAGGTGGTGATATATTATTTATAGAATCGATATTATCAAAAGGTAAGGGAAATTTATCTATTACAGGAAATTTAGGTAAAGTTATGAAGGAGTCTGCTACGATAGCTTTAGAGTATATAAAAGCTAATGCAGAGGAATTTAATATTAAGTCAGAAGTTTTTGAAAAATACAATATTCATATTCACGTGCCAGAAGGCGCTACGCCTAAAGATGGCCCAAGTGCAGGAATCACAATGTTAACCTCTTTAGTGTCTTTATTTACACAAAAGAAAGTGAAAAAAAGCTTGGCAATGACAGGAGAAATAACCTTAAGAGGTAAAGTATTACCTGTTGGTGGTATTAAAGAAAAAGTATTGGCTGCTAAGAGAGCAAAAATTAAGGAGTTAATTTTATGTGCAGATAATGAAAAAGATATCCTTGAAATTAAAGAAGAGTACTTAAAAGGCTTAACTTTTCATTATGTGTCAACTATGCAAGAAGTAATAAACATAGCAATTACTAGCCAAAACGTGAAAAATAAAAAAGCATTGTAAAAAAAATCATAGTTAAGAGATTGGTAAAGTAGATGTTTAGTTAAAAATAAATGAAATTTCAAGACGTTTTCAGGTCAATATTTAGTTATTTTGTACCTATGATTAGAAAATATAGTTGTTTATTACTGTTGTTTTTGGCGTTTTTTACCCAAGCCCAAGTAGGAGGAAAGCACACGTATGAGTTTTTAAACTTAGTAAGTTCACCAAGGCAGGCTGCCTTAGGAGGTAAAGTACTTACAAATAATGACTGGGATTCTTATCAAGCACTGCATAACCCGTCGGCTATTACTGAAGAAATGGATGGGCAATTGGCATTAAATTTTGTCAATTATTTTGCTGATGTCAACTTTGGAAGTCTTTCATATGCCAAAAGTTTTGGAGAAAAAAAGCACATTATAGCTGCAGGAATCACTTATGTTGATTATGGAAATTTTGAAGGTTATGATAATTATGGGATATCTACAGGTGAGTTTTCAGGTAATGAGTTTGCATTAACTGTAGGTTATAAATACAATGTGCCTAATTCAAATTTAAAGATCGGTGCGAACGGTAAGTTCATTTCATCAAAATTAGAAACGTATTCATCTGTTGGTGCAGCATTAGATATTGCGGCATTATATGAGTTTAAAGCGTCAAAATCAATAGTAACACTTGTTGCTTCAAATATCGGAGGGCAGTTGTCTGCGTATCAAGATACAAAAGAAAGTATCCCTTTTCATGTCGATTTAGCATTTGCTAAAAAACTTGAAAATTTGCCACTTAAATGGCATATTGTATATGAAAATTTACAAGAATGGGATTTATCGTTTCAAAACCCAAATAGAGGAGAAGAAGATCTTGATGGTACTACCACGGAAGAAAACATATCTGTGTTTAATAAATTTATGCAACACATAGTTATTGGAGGTGAATTGTTTCATGGCAAGGCTCTAAATATCAGATTAGGATATAATTTTAGAAGAGGTCATGAATTAAAAATTGAAGACAGTAGAGTGTTTGCTGGTATTACTGCAGGGTTTGGGTTAAAACTCAACAAGTTTAGGGTGAATTATGCTTTTCAAAAGTATAGTGCTGCAGCTAACGTACATAGTTTTGGTTTAAATATAAATTTACGCTAAGTTGAATTCGAGAAAACTAACTATAGCTATTGATGGGTATTCATCTACAGGTAAGAGTACTATTGCTAAACAATTAGCAAAAAAACTAGAGTATGTGTATGTTGATACCGGTGCAATGTATAGAGCTACGACATTGTATGCATTAAATAACGGATATATTTCTAAGGATCATTTTAATGTGAATGATTTTGTATTAGAACTGCATAAAATTTCTATTTCATTTCAATTTAATGATGCTTTAGGTTTTGCTGAAGTGTACTTAAACGGTGTAAATGTTGAGAAAGAAATTAGAACAATGCATGTATCTGGTTTTGTGAGTAAAATAGCTGCAGTACCAGAAGTTCGTTACCGTTTGGTAAAACAACAGCAATCTTTTGGTCAGCAAGGTGGAGTAGTGATGGATGGTAGAGATATTGGAACGGTTGTGTTTCCAAATGCAGATTTAAAACTATTTATGACAGCAACTGATGAAGTGAGAGCACAACGCCGTTATGATGAGCTTCTTGCAAAAGGTGATGATGTAAGTTTTGAACAAGTGTTGAATAATGTTCGTGAACGCGATTATATCGATTCACACCGTGAAAACTCACCCTTGTTAAAAGCGTCTGATGCTATTGAAATAGATAATTCAACCTTAAGTATTGATGAGCAATATGAACAAATATTTGCTTTAGTGCATCAAGCAATGCAATAAGATAGGTTTAAAAACAAAAAAGCAACCAAATAGGTTGCTTTTTTGTTTTTTGACAATACTAGTTACAAGTTAGGAATATCTAATACTTGTCCCACTTTTATTAAATCCGGATTATCTAAAATACTTCTGTTAGCTTCAAAAATGTCTTTATATTTCATCACATCTTTGTAATAATGTTTAGCTATACCACCTAAGGTTTCACCACTTACAACTGTATGTCTATGGTACACAGAATCATCAGCTACAGTAATGTTCGCCTTAATGTCACACGGACTTTCACCCCCAGAAGCCTTTATGGCGTCCCATAATAAGTTTTTTTCATACTGTGTTTTTGCGGTTCCTTTTATTTTTAAAATATCACCTTCTACCCATACATCACCATTGGCAACTTCTAATTGTTCTCCTAAATCTAATACATTTTGGTATTTTGCTTTTACTGGCATAATTTAAATTGTTTTGATTATTAATATTGATTTACTCAAATATAATGATTTTCAGAGAGATAAACTATGAGTTATATCATGTAATGGAAAATAATAAATGGTATTTTTGTAGTGAAAAATAGTTGTAAAATATTGTTATTCAATGAATATAATTGTACTTTTGCAGTCCTTTTAGCAGAATTGAGTAGAAAGGGATAAAAATCATATAACTATAACAACTTCTGGTGTTGTTAGCTTTAAATACTCAAAAAACAACTCAGAATACAAATTATTACTACAGCCATGGCTGAAGAAACAAAAACACAAGAACAATTTTTAGCAGATTTTAACTGGCACAATTACGAAGAAGGAATCGACCCTGTAGAAGATGCAGTATTAGAGGAATTTGAAAAGTTAGTTGCTGAAAACTTTGTAGAAACTGAGGATGATACAGTAGTAGAAGGTACTATTGTTCACATTACTGAAAGAGAAGCTATTATTGACATTAACGCTAAATCTGAAGGTGTAATTTCTCTTAACGAGTTCCGTTACAACCCTAACTTAGCTGTTGGAGATAAAGTTGAAGTTCTTGTAGATATTAGAGAAGATAAAACTGGTCAATTAGTATTATCACATAGAAAAGCAAGAGTAATTAAAGCTTGGGATAGAGTGAATAATGCTCACGAAACTGGTGAAATCGTTAACGGTTTTGTTAAGTGTAGAACTAAAGGAGGTATGATCGTTGATGTATTTGGTATTGAAGCATTCTTACCAGGTTCTCAAATTGATGTGAAGCCTATTAGAGACTACGATCAGTATGTGAATAAAACAATGGAATTCAAAGTTGTGAAAATCAACCACGAGTTTAAAAACGTTGTTGTATCTCACAAAGCTCTTATTGAAGCTGATATTGAAATTCAAAAGAAAGAAATTATTGGTCAATTAGAAAAAGGTCAAGTATTAGAAGGTGTTGTTAAAAACATCACATCTTACGGTGTATTTATTGACCTTGGTGGAGTTGACGGATTAGTTCACATTACTGACTTATCTTGGTCAAGAATCAACCATCCAAATGAGATTGTTGAATTAGATCAAAAATTAAATGTTGTAATCTTAGACTTTGATGATAAGAAATCAAGAATTCAATTAGGATTAAAACAATTAAGTGCTCACCCATGGGAAGCTTTAGATGCTGATTTAAAAGTTGGTGATAAAGTAAAAGGTAAAGTAGTTGTAATTGCAGATTACGGTGCGTTTATTGAAGTATCTCAAGGTGTTGAAGGATTAATTCACGTGTCTGAAATGTCATGGTCTACACACTTACGTTCAGCTCAAGATTTCGTGAAAATCGGAGATGAAGTAGAAGCTGTAGTGTTAACTTTAGATAGAGAAGATAGAAAAATGTCATTAGGTATCAAGCAATTAACGCAAGATCCTTGGACAGATATTACTGCTAAATTCCCAGTAGGATCTAAGCACACAGGAACAGTTCGTAACTTTACTAACTTTGGTGTATTCTTAGAATTAGAAGAAGGAATTGATGGATTAATTTACATCTCTGACTTATCTTGGACTAAGAAAATTAAGCACCCATCTGACTTTGTTTCTGTAGGAGATAAATTAGATGTTGTGGTATTAGAATTAGATGTTGAAGGACGTAAAATTTCTTTAGGTCATAAACAAACTCAATCTAATCCTTGGGATAAGTATGAAGCTGAATTTGGTTTAGGAACTGTACACAATGGAACAATTGATGAAATGGTTGACAAAGGAGCAACTGTTACAATTAACGAAGACATCGTGGCTTTCATCCCTTCTCGTCACTTAGAGAAAGAAGATGGTTCTAAATTGAAAAAAGGAGATGCTGCAGACTTTAAAATCATTGAATTTAATAAAGATTTTAAACGTGTAGTTGCTTCTCATACAGCTCTTTTTAAAGAAGAAGAAGAGAAAAATGTAAAAGCTGCTGCTAAGAAAGCTGCTGTTGCAGATAAACCAACTTTAGGTGATGCTAACAATGCGTTACAAGCACTTAAAGACAAAATGGAAGGAAAATAATTTCATCCCATTTATAATTTTAAAAGCCTCTCGAAATCGAGAGGCTTTTTTTGTTTTTGAATATAGTATATTGCGTAAAAATTAACTATGAAATTTTGTAAAGATGTCGTTGCGTTAGTATTGCAGGTAAGGTTTGCAATTATTCCTTTTATAGTTTTTCTGCTGTATGCTATATGGACGTTATCTTTTTTAGAATTCAGAAAAGAATTAGAAAACGCAGTATCAATACTAATCCCATTTATAAGTATTTATTATCTATTCAATTTTTTAAAATTCAACCGCTACCTCTTAATTGTTTCCTCCTTTCTCTTTGCGACTATTTGTTATTTGAAAATAGCGTTTTATGAAGTTTATGGGTTTAAATTAAGTACATCTATAGTGTATACCATATTAGAAACACATGCTGAAGAAGCTTCGTCTTACTTGGTGTCTTATATCACGTTATGTTCTGTTGTTATGACACTAGCTTATCTAGGGTTTTGCATGTATTTGGTTAAGTACTTTTTAAAAAACAGATCCCTTTCGGTATTAAAAAAAAATAGAATTGTATTATTACTTCTTGCAATAGCTACAATATTGGTGGTTTATAGAGGATTTGTATACAAAAAATACAATTTTGTATATACAATGTTTGATGCCTTACAGTCTTATAAACATACTCAGAACAGTTTTGAGTCTAAACTGACAAAACATGTGAATCCGGCATTTAAAAATGTAGCACAAGTTTCTGGAGAGTCGAAAACATTTGTAGTTATTATAGGTGAGTCTACAACACGACGACAAATGGGACTCTATGGATTTTATCGAGAAACGAACCCGCTTTTAAGTGCTAAAAAGAAACAGTTGAAAGTATATGATAGTGTGGTGTCTACAAGTGCGTATACTATTTTTTCGTTGAATCAAATCTTATTACATAAAAAAGATTACATCACACCTCAAGATCATTTTGAAGATAAAGATGTGAAAGGCTCATTAGTTCAGCTAGCTAATATGGCAGGATTTGAAACGTATTGGATTTCTAATCAAAGACCAATTGGTATAAATGAAACCTCAACGTCTAAAATAGCACGCGCGGCAAATAAAACAGTGTTTGTTAATTATGAGGATTATGATTTCGAATCATATGATGAAAAAGTGCTGCCAGAGTTAGATAAAGTGTTGTCTGAATCTCCAAAGTATAAAATGATATTTATACACTTAATGGGGGCGCATTGGAATTTTAAATACCGTTATCCAAAAGCGTATAACAAGTTCACAACAGTTCCTCAAACACCTATAAAAGATAAAGACAAGCAGCAAATTATTAATGAATATCATAATGCAATTTTATATAATGATTTTATAGTAAATTCAGTAATTGATAAAGTTGCCGGTACACAAACAGAAAGTTATGTGACCTATTTTTCAGATCATGGCGTAGATGTGTTTGAAAATGTAACAAAAGGGGTGCAACATTCAGATAGAAACCCAACCAAGCCCATGTATGAAATTCCGTTTATTGTTTGGATGTCTGAGAGCTATGAATCAAATGTACTTATAGATTATAAGCCACAACGTAAATATGTAATGTCAGATTTTATTCATAGTTTTTCTGAATTATCTAGTATTAAATTTGATGAGTATGATGATACCAAAAGCATTTTTAATGCCAATTATATATTTGATAAAACCAAAGTTGAAAACACGCGATTAGAACACATAATCTATGACTAAAATTCAAAACATAATAACATTTTGGATAGATGCTTTTTTTATAGGCATAGTATTTTACGTTATTTGTCAATATCTTCCTTATAGGATTGAGCATTTTACAAATTTGCATAAAGTGCACGCACATAGAGCAAATACCTTAACTAAATTGCAACAAGCGCATTGGTATTATGAAGGGGTAGAGTTAGATGTATATTATGACGAAATAACAGATACATTTGACATTTTTCATCCGCCGGCGCAGAGTATTGGCTTAAGTTTAGAAGAATATCTATCTAAAATCACAGATAAAAAATTAAAAATATGGCTAGATTTTAAAAATTTAACCGAAGCGAATAAAATTCCTGCCAGAGCGAAATTAAATGCATTACTTTCAAAATTTCAATTGAAAAAACAAATGTTTTTAGTTGAGTCAAAACATATCATTCACTTGCAATATTTTAAGGCTAATGGTTTTAAAACGAGCTATTATGTACCAAGTGATTTATACCAATCAAACCTGTGTTATAAAGACTCTATATATAATTTGATAGCAAGATATAATAAGCAAAGTATATCATTCACTCATCATAATTATAATGAGTTGCATCATAAATTTCCTTTACGCCATAAGTATGTTTGGGCGTTATTTGGGCATCCGTTAGGGAAAACAAGATTAAAACAGATGCATTCAACACGACAAATACTTAAAGACTCCACCGTAAAACGACTTTTGGTACCTTTTAAAAGTATTGGCGGAAATAGATAACTTATGACTAATATTTCTTAAATTTGTTTTCCAAATAATAGTTTGGAATTCATGACAGAGCAAAAAGTATTACTTAATGCAAAAGAAGTTAATATCATACTTCATCGGTTAACCACTCAGTTAATTGAAAAACATGAAGATTTCTCTAACACCGTACTGATAGGAATACAGCCGAGAGGTGCTTTTTTAGCAAAGCGCATCAAATCTTTATTAGAAGACTTTTATAATATCTCAGATGTTAAATTAGGACTTTTAGACATTACATTTTATAGAGATGATTTCAGGAGAGGGGATAAAACGTTAACGGCAAACTCCACTACAATTGATTTTTTAATTGAAGATAAAAATGTCATTTTTATTGATGATGTGCTTTATACAGGACGAAGCATAAGCGCAGCCCTTTCAGCAATGCAATCGTTCGGTAGACCTAAAGATGTAGAGTTATTAACACTTATTGACAGACGATTTAGCAGACATTTACCAATACAGCCAAATTATAGAGGACGTCAAGTAGATGTGATTAATCAAGAAAAAGTGTCAGTAATCTGGGCAGAGAATGAGGGAGAAGATGCCGTTTATTTAATATCAAAATAATATAATGAGCGAATTAAGTGTAAACCATTTATTAGGAATTAAATACATTCAACCGGAAGATATTGAATTGATATTTAAAACAGCTGATCATTTTAAAGAAGTCATTAACAGACCTATTAAAAAAGTCCCATCGTTACGTGATATTACAATTGCTAATTTGTTTTTTGAAAATTCAACACGTACCAAACTCTCTTTTGAATTGGCTGAAAAACGACTATCTGCCGATGTAGTGAATTTTTCTGCGGCGCAGTCATCAGTTAAAAAAGGAGAAACTTTAATTGATACAGTTAATAACATCTTATCCATGAAAGTAGATATGGTAGTAATGCGTCATCCTAATCCAGGAGCTGGTGTGTTTTTATCAAAACATATTGGTGCAAGTATTGTTAATGCTGGTGATGGTGCACATGAACACCCAACACAAGCCTTACTAGATTCGTATTCCATTCGTGAAAAGTTAGGTGAAGTATCTGGAAAAAATGTCGTTATTGTTGGTGATATTTTACATTCAAGAGTGGCATTATCTAATATATATGCCTTGCAAAAACAAGGGGCAAATGTAAAAGTTTGTGGTCCAAAAACCTTAATTCCTAAACATATAGAAAAGTTAGGAGTTGGTGTTGAAACTAATTTACGCAAAGCCTTAGAATGGGCTGATGTAGCTAATATGCTACGTATACAAAATGAACGTTTAGATATAAGTTATTTTCCGTCTACAAGAGAATATACCCAACAGTTTCAAGTGACCAAAAACTTGTTAAATTCTTTAGATAAAGATATTGTAATAATGCATCCTGGACCAATCAATAGAGGTGTAGAAATTACAAGTGATGTAGCAGATTCTGATCAAGCTATTATACTAAACCAAGTAGAAAATGGTGTGGCAATTAGGATGGCTGTACTATATTTATTAGCTTCAAAAATAAAACAATTATGATTTTTAGTAGAACAGGTAATATTACAGTTGTTACTCAAGAGCGTGCCTCAATTATTGAGTTAGTGGCTAATATTGAAAAAAAGTACGACCAAATAAAACATGATAACATCATTGTAAATCTTTTTTCTGTTAAAGAGATAGAGCCTAGCGCCATCAATGATTTTTTATTACTTTCTAATAAGCATACATCAACAAACAAGTCATTTGTGGTGGTTACCAATAAAATTGATATTGATACAGTTCCTGAAGAGCTTACTGTTGTACCAACATTACAAGAAGCACATGACATTATTGAAATGGAAGAAATAGAACGTGATTTAGGTATTTAATTGCGTTATTACTCTATATGAAATTAACCATTTTAGGATGTTATAGTGCCACACCGCGAGCGTTTACCAACCCGACATCTCAAATATTGGAGATTAAGGGCCATTTGTTTTTAATAGATTGTGGTGAAGGCACACAACTTCAATTAAGAAAATTTAAAATTAAGTTTTCAAGAATTAAGCACATATTTATTTCTCATTTGCATGGGGATCACTTTTATGGGTTAATTGGTTTAATTTCTACATTTAGATTACTCGGTAGAGAAGCAGACTTGCATATTTATGGCCCAAAAGGCATAAAAGAAGTTACGCTTCTGCAATTGAAATTAGGGCGTTCTTATGGGGGATATAATTTGATTTTTCATGAGTTAGAATCTAATGCATCAGAACTTATTTTTGAAGATGAAAAAATAACCGTTCATACCATACCTTTAGATCATAGAGTGTATACCAACGGCTTCTTGTTTAAAGAAAAACTAGGTGAAAGAAAACTAAACATTAACGCTGTGTTGAATAATGACATTGAGCAATGTGATTATAGAAATATTAAGTTAGGGAAAGATGTCATGAACAAAAATGGTAAAGTAATACAGAATTCAACACTTACTTTTGAACCTGACCCGCCAAAAAGTTATGCGTTTTGTAGTGATACAATGTATACAGAAACCATACTACCAATAATTAAGGATACAACAGTATTATATCATGAAAGTACGTTTTTAGAGGCCCATGAACAGTTATGTGTAAAAACAAAACACTCTACGGCAAAACAAGCCGCTCAAATTGCGTTAAAAGCTAATGTACAGCAACTCATTTTAGGACATTATTCTACTCGTTATAAAACATTAGATCATTTTAAAGAAGAAGCGGAAACAGTTTTTAAGTCTGTTCATTTAGCAGATGATGGCAAAGTGTTTAACTTCTAGTTTCTAAATGAACTTTAAAACGGTCTACCCATTTTTTCACTTGTGTTTTAAACCAACTAGGAGCAATGAAGGCCATAGTTTTCATAAAAACACCTCTAAATTCTAAATAGTCAATTTCGGTGTAATATTCAGTAGTCGAATCATCTATAGCTTTAAAACACACTTTCATAGTGTTGCTAGAGTATTTATGTTCATAATGTCCAATAAATACTCCTGGTAAGTTATGCTCTATTATGGTTTCGATTAATTCAAACTTGTCATAAATAAACTTTGCTGTGGCCCCTTTTTCTCCTTGTTGTTCAGAAATAGGTATAATTTCTTTAAAACCGTCTTGACATATTTTCATCACTTCAGGATCTTCAAAGGCTTGAACAACAACATCAATAGGTTGCTGAATTGTAACAGTATAATTAAATTTCATATTCAAAAACGGTTAGTATCCTCATTAAAGATAATTAATTCTTGTAAATTGCAACTATGAATAAAGATTTAAGTCACTATAGAAAATCCTACGAAAAGTCTGAGCTTTCCATAACTACAGTTCCAGATAACCCAATGCAGTTGTTTCAAACATGGTTTTATGAGGTTGATGCGTCAAACACAATAGATGAAGCTAATGCAATGACTGTGTCAACAATTGGCTTAGATGGTTTTCCAAAAAGTAGAGTGGTTCTGTTAAAAAAATACACACATGAAGGGTTTATCTTTTACACCAATTATAACAGTGAAAAAGGTAAGGCCATTAGTGCAAACAATACTATTTGTTTGTCATTTTTTTGGCATGCTGCAGAGCGTCAAATTATAATTAAAGGTAGGGCAGAGAAGGTGTCAGAAAATATGTCTGATGGTTATTTTGAATCACGACCAAAAGGAAGTCAATTAGGTGCTATAGTTTCTGAGCAAAGTCAAGTTGTAACAAAGGCTGTTTTAGAAGAGCGACTAAAAACTTTAGAAGCAAAATATTCAGATACAGCAATACCACGACCGAAACATTGGGGGGGCTATATTGTTAAGCCTGTAGAAATTGAATTCTGGCAAGGACGCCCGAACAGACTACACGATAGAATTCGTTATAAATTAGAAGAAGATTACTCTTGGAAAATTGAGCGTTTAGCGCCGTAAAAAAAAGTAAAAACTACTCCGAGTTGATATCAACTTAACCCTAATAATTACACAATTTTTGATGTAACACGAAGTAGTTTTCTATGTGGTTTTATAATTATGAAACCACTTTATGATACTATCAGCTTAAACCCCAAGTAATACACAATTTGATAGTATTCATAAAGTAATTTCATGTAATTTTTAAAAACTGCTTCAGAGTTGTATCAACCTTAAACCCTTATTAACACAATCTTTGATAGTCCCTCTGAAGCAATTTTAATGCCTATTCCATTTTTTCAATTACAAATTCTGTTCGTCTGTTGGCTTGATGTTCATCATCGTTACATTTTACACCATCACCACAATCATTAGTAAGCTTATACTCACCATAACCTTTGTGTGAAGTGATACGTTTTGCATCGATACCTTGTTTAATAAAGTAATTATATGTTGATGCTGCACGTCTTGACGACAGACGTTCATTATATTTAGCAGATCCTCTTGAATCGGTATGCGACTCTATATGAATAACCATATCTTTATATTTATTCATGACCGCTATTATTTTATTCAGTTCCGGTTTGGCATCTTCTCTAATATCACTTTTGTCAAAGTCAAAATAGATGATATCTGTACTTAAACCCGCCAAAACATTCATGTCTTTTAAAGGGTCTAACTCCAAATTCACCACTAATTCAGTATACGATTCTTGATTGTGTGAACTAAACGCCTTAATTGTATTTTCAAATTTAGGTTTATCACCATTTAATTGATAGTTATGGTCTCGTTCAATTATTTTCTCATAATAGCCATCTGCACCAGTGGTCACTTGATATATAATTTCTCCTTTGCTATTTGATAATAGTATGGTAGCGTGTTCTAAAGGTTCATGAGTAATTTTATCGGTTACAATTCCTTTTAAGGTTAAATCGATAGCTCTTGTAAATGAATAAATATCATCATCACCAACACCGCCTTCACGGTTAGATGCAAAGTAGCCTTTTGTACCAGCTTTGTTAATATTGAATGCAAAATCATCTTGTGTGCTATTAATTGGTTCACCAAGGTTGGCTACATTCTGATAGTTATCGTCTTGGTATTCTGCAACGAAAATATCCAGTTGTCCGAGACCTAAATGCCCTTCAGAAGAGAAGTACAGTTTTTCTTCTTCAGAATTATAAAACGGAAACATTTCATTCCCTTCAGTGTTAATTGTAGGTCCTAAATTCATAGGTTTTCTAACTCCTCCACGGTCATGAATTTCGGAAACATAAATATCTGTACCACCATAACCACCTGGCATGTCTGATGTAAAGAATAGTTTTTTTCCATCAGCACTGATTGATGGGTGCCCAATAGAGTAGGAGTCACTACTAAAAAACAAAGGTTTGCTATTCTGCCATTTTCCATCTACCCATTCGGCTTTAAAGATTTTTAAATTATTTATGTTTTGATCATCTTTAATTTCTTTTTTATTGAAATAATTATTTCGAGTAAAAAACATGTATTTTCCATCTGGAGTGAAACAAGCTGCGCCTTCATGAAGTTTTGTATTTACACCATCTTCAATTCTTGTCACCAAATTAGAGCTGTCATTCACTTTAAAGATGTCTAAAAACGGTTGATTGTTCCAATTGTAGATACGTTTTACACTAGCATCTTCATCTTCACGAGCAGAGACAAAATAGGTGTGCCCTTTATGACGTATAGCTCCATAATCACTATTAGTAGTATTGAGAGGACTGTTTGCGATAGTATATCTTTTTTTACGTTTTTGAATCACGTCAATAAAATCTAAGTCGTTAAAAAACTGATTCACTCTAGAGTCAACGACTCCTGTAGCTTTAAATTTTCGCATCCATTTTTCTGATTTTTTATAGTCACCAGAGGCTCTTAATGCTTGCGCATAGGCATAGAAATATTTTGGATCTGTATCCTTTTGTTTTACGACTCTTTTGTAATAGTTTACTGCTTTTTGTGGCTGACGCAAAAGCATATAACAATCACCAATTTGTTTATTGACATAGCTGTTGTTTGGATCTTTATCTAATGCTGCTTGATAAAAATCTATAGCTTTTACGTAAGAGAATTTGTCAAATAACTTATCCCCATGATGAATTTTTCCACTCTGAGCATATAATGTTATACTCAATAGAAACATACTGATATATAGAACTGCTGTTTTCATAATTAAAAGTATCTAGGTGATTTGTATTTCGTTGTTGGAAACTTGAATTCATAAATTAAAATGATTTCATGTGATCCTGAGGTGTATTGCCTGATGTCTGAGAACGTATGTTCATAGGCATAGCCCACTCTAAACTGTTTGGTGATATTCATATCAAAAATACCTCCAATGGCATCATTATCTCTATACGATGCACCAATCCAAAATTTTTCATGTAATAAAAATAATGCACTAACTTCTACAGCAAGAGGCGATCCTTTTGTGTATTTTGCCGAAAATGACGGTCTTAATTTTGTATTACTTCCTAAATTGAATACGTATCCACCAATGGCGTAATAGTGGTTGCGTTCTAAGGCTACATAATCGTCATCTTTATTATAATCATTATTAAGTAATCGAGGAGAGGATACCCCTAAATACCATTTGTTTGTATGGTAATAGGCTCCAGCACCAACATTTGGCGTCCATCGATTTAGCTTATCTTGAAAAGAGGGATCTTCATATACTGATGGAAATCCAAACAATTCTTCATCAATTTTATACTGACTAAAGCCTCCTTTCATCCCAAATGATAGAAAGTGTTCATCTTTAATTTTAACGGTGTATGAATAGTCAATATAAAATGACGTAAAGTTTTCATATCCAGCTTGGTCACTCATTATTGACAAACCAAGTCCCATTTTATTATTACGCAATGGTGTGTGTGCAGAAATTGTAGATGTTCTTGGTGCGTCTGTGACACCCACCCATTGATTTCTATTTACAGCCACGGCGTATAGTGCACCTCTACTACCAGCGTAAGCTGGATTTACAGCTACAGTATTATACATGTAGTGTGTAAATTGAGGTTGTTGCTGAGCGCTTACTAAATTTGGGACACTAAGTAGGCAGATTATGATTAAGAATACATTTTTCATAACGATTGTGTTTTTATAATTATTTAGTGCTTAAGTAAACATGTCCGGTAATAGGTTTGATATCCCTATTTTTTATTTCAATTATATAGTAGTATGTTCCAGTTGGTAATTCATTATTACCACCAATGGTTATTCCTCCTTGAGAAGTTCCTCTCCATCGTCCTTTTTTAGAATCATAGTTATCACTTTGGTATACTAATGCTCCCCAACGGTTAAATATTTTTAAACTTGGTATACCACAGTCGTCTATACCTTCAACTTTAAAATAGTCGTTGTAAACATCGCCGTTTGGTGTAATGGCTTTAGTAATGAATTTATCTTCTAAACAGTCACATCCTGGTTCTACTAATAAGATTTGTTCTCTAATAGTTTCATTACCACAGTCATCTGTAATTACCCATGTTC
The DNA here is from genome assembly GCA_049609325.1 of Flavobacteriaceae bacterium. Taxonomy (GTDB): domain Bacteria; phylum Bacteroidota; class Bacteroidia; order Flavobacteriales; family Flavobacteriaceae. The sequence continues at coordinate 51,927 of JBMYYK010000011.1, forward strand.
TGATGATTTGATAGTCGTCTAAACCTTGAGACCCTTCTGTAGTTTCTGTAAATACTATGGTAGCTTCAGAACACTCTTCTTCAATATCTAATTCTTGTACTGGAGGCACTTCATTACAGTAGAATACGACGTCGTCTAAGTCATTTAAAATTTCAGGCGCCGTTGTGTCTGAAATGATAAAGGTTCTTTCTTGTGTTTCAGAGATTAGCCCACATTCATCTGTTGCAGATATTTGTACGGTCATACTATATGAACAGCCTTCTTCAATCCATTCTCCTTCAGTAATAATTAAGGTAGCTTCGCCACAATTGTCTGTAGCTGTTGTATTAGCAAAACTATCTCTCCAAGCAATATATTCATCATTTAATGAAGGATCAGTTCCTGTACATTCTGCGCTACCATCATCACCACCAGAAAGCATTGGTGGAGTTGTGTCAACAACAGTAATTACTTGCACGTGTTCAATTGAATTTCCAGCACAGTCATTAGCTGCCCATGTTCTTGTAATAGTATAGTTGTTACTACAGTTATCATCTTGGTGTGTAATCACCTCATTTGCAGTTATAATAATATCTTTACTCTCAGTACAATTATCAGTAGCTCTTACAATGATGTCTTCAAGTGCAGGAATAGGGTCATTACATTCTAAAACGGCATCTTGTGGTAATGTACTTATATCAAATGTTGGCGCTGTTGTATCAATCACGTTGATGACTTGCACGTGCTCAATTGAGTTCCCCGAACAATCATTAGCTATCCATGTTCTTGTAATAGTATAGTTGTTACTACAGTCGTCATCTTGGTTTGTAATCACTTCAGATGGTGTAATTACAATATCATCAACATTAGAACAGTTGTCTGTAGCTGTAACAATTACATTTTCTAATACTGGAATATCATCGCTACATTCTAGAGTCACATCTTGTGGTAACGAGCTCACATCAAATGTAGGAGCCGTAGTGTCAATCACATTTATAACTTGCACATGCTCCACAGAGTTCCCTGCACAGTCATTTGCTACCCAAGTTCTTGTAATAGTATAGTTGTTACTACAGTCGTCATCTTGATTCGTAATCACTTCTGATGGTGTAATTACAATATCATCTACATTAGAACAGTTATCAGTAGCTGTAATTGTAATGTCTTCAAGAGCAGGGATATCATCACTACATTCTAAAGTCACATCTTGTGGTAACGAGCTCACATCAAACGTAGGCCCCATAGTGTCGATTACGTTGATGACTTGCACGTGTTCTACCGAATTTCCTGCACAGTCATTCGCTACCCATGTTCTTGTAATAGTATAGTTGTTACTACAGTCGTCATCTTGGTTTGTAATCACTTCTGATGGCGTAATTACAATATCATTTATATTAGAACAGTTATCTGTTGCCGTAACAATCGCGTCTTCTAAGGCAGGAATATCATCACTACATTCTAAAGTCACATCTTGTGGTAACGAGCTTACATCAAAAGTAGGAGCCGTAGTATCTATAACTGTGATGACTTGTACATGTTGTGTACTGTTTCCTGCACAGTCCGTTACAGTCCAGGTTCTTGTAATAATGTAATTATTGGCACATTCATCATCATTTCCAGAGATTGTTTCGGTGAATGCAATAGGAATATTATTACCACAATTATCTTCTACAGATAATACCGCTGCATCTGGAATAGTATCACATTCTACAGTTAAGTCTGCAGGAATGTCTCCAGAAAGTACAGGTTCTGAATTATCTTCAACAGTTATAACTTGTGTATGTGCTGTAGTATTTCCGGCACAATCTGTTACTGACCATGTTCTGTTAATTGTGTAATTGGTAGCACATCCATTCGGATCTGCAATAATTTGTTCGTCAAACTGTACAGTTAAGTTGTTATCACAATTATCTGTTGCACTAATAGTTTCTGCATCAGGAATGCTATCACATTCTACAGTTGCATTACTTGGTAAACTTGATAGTGTAGGAGCTGTTGTATCTACTACAGTGATGACTTGCACGTGCTCAATTGAGTTCCCTGCGCAGTCATTCGCTACCCAAGTTCTTGTAATAGTGTAGTTATTACTACAGTCGTCATCTTGATTTGTAATCACTTCAGATGGTGTAATTACAATGTCATCTACATTAGAACAGTTATCAGTTGCCGTAACAATTGCGTCTTCTAAGGCAGGAATATCATCACTACATTCTAAAGTCACATTTAGTGGTAACGAGCTCACATCAAAAGTAGGAGCTGTTGTATCAATCACGTTGATTACTTGCACGTGTTCAATTGAGTTCCCCGCACAATCATTAGCTACCCATGTTCTTGTAATGGTGTAGTTGTTGCTACAGTCGTCATCTTGATTTGTAATCACTTCTGATGGCGTAATTACAATGTCATCTATATTTGAACAGTTATCTGTTGCAGTAACAATCGCATCTTCTAAGGCAGGAATATCATCACTACATTCTAAAGTTACATCTTGTGGTAACGAGCTCACATCAAAAGTAGGAGCTGTTGTATCTATCATTGTTATAATTTGCACGTGTTCTACCGAATTTCCTGCACAGTCATTTGCTACCCAAGTTCTTGTAATAGTGTAGTTATTACTACAGTCATCATCTTGATTTGTAATCACTTCAGATGGTGTAACTACTATGTCATCTATATTAGAACAGTTATCTGTTGCTGTAACAATTGCATCTTCTAATGCAGGAATATCATCACTACATTCTAAAGTCACATCTTGTGGTAACGAGCTCACATCAAACGTAGGAGCTGTAGTGTCTATCACGTTGATGACTTGCACGTGTTCAATTGAGTTCCCCGCACAATCATTAGCTACCCATGTTCTTGTAATAGTGTAGTTGTTACTACAGTCGTCATCTTGATTTGTAACCACTTCACTGAAATTAACTTCTACAGAGTTATCACAAGAGTCAGTTACAGTTAATTCAACCAGATTAGGAATGCTATCACATTCTACAGTTGCATTTTGTGGTAAACTTTCATTGAATATAGGATTAGTAGTGTCAATAAACGTTAGAGTAACATTTACATACGCACTATTATTACAGTCATCAGTTATTGTGTAAGTAACAGGTAAATTACCACTTAAGCCACAAGACACGTTAAAGTTGTTATAATCATAATTTGATGTTACAGTAATATTTAAATCATCTGCACAAGCTTCAAGTGCAGCAATATTAGCATCATTCCATTGACTTGCTAAAGTTTCATTATTATCACCATCACATTCTAAGGTTAAACTATTAACATTACAGTCTGATAAATCTGGAATAGTGATGTCATCAAACGATAGTATAGCGTTTATTTGACTAGTATTTCCACAATCATCTGTGATGGTATAGGTTACACTAAGGCTACCACATGGTCCACAACTCGTGTTTAAATTAGAGTAGTCGAAATCTGATGTGATAGTTAAATCGGTATCACAATTATCAGTTGCACAAGCTTGAAGTAATGCGATGTTATTTGCATCCCAGTTGTTAGCAGCACTTTCATTTGATGTGCTATCTGAACATTCTAGAACAGTATTACTCAAAGTACATGATGTTACATCTGGTGCAGTGTTATCTTGAATAGTTATAATTTGACTCACTTCAATAGCTGGATTTCCACAGGCGTCTGATACATTCCACGTTCTGGTGATAGTTCCACCACAGGCGTTTCCGTTTAAAGTACTGTCTACACCAGTTACCG
>JBMYYK010000012.1:0-55476 GCA_049609325.1 Flavobacteriaceae bacterium
AATGATTTAATGCCGAGAGAATTGGCACTCACTAAAATTTGGCGTGATGATAATTATTTCACGTCACGTTCTATGGATGTGTATATCGCAAAATTGCGTAAATACTTAAAACAAGACGAAAGTGTTGAGATACTAAATATTCACGGAGAAGGGTTTAGGTTGGTTGTAAATAAATAATTGCTGAGAAGCTATAAGTGTATAAATAAAAGCCCTAACAATGATGCTGTTAGGGCTTTTATTTATAGAATAAATTTTATTGCTTTACAAGTTTTTTAATTAACTCTCCATTTTCAGTTGTCATTTTTATAAAATAAACACCAGAAGATAAATGTGAGACATCAATAGCATTACTTATATAGTTGTTGTCTTCAAAAACTAAACTACCATTAATACCATAAATACTAACTGAAGCCTTTTTTTGTAATCCTTTTATAGCAAACAAATTTGATGTTGGATTTGGATATAACTGAATTATATCATCTAAATAATCATCTTCTACTCCAAGCGTTGGACATGTTGGATCTCCACCAGTATTACCGGCATATTCATCTACAATTCCTGAGGTTGCTGTTAGAGTAACATAGCCCTGAGTAATATCAACGCCACTCATTCCCGAAGCAGAAGAATCTGGGTCAGACCCATTAACATACATGCGCATGCCATCTACACACCCTTGTGATGTGGTAAAACTCAAAAATAATACACGATTTCCAGCGGTGAATGTTCCCACTAAAGAGTTACCTCCTGTTGCAGCCCATCCAAAGAAATCATCTGGTAATCCTCCAGGAGCTGTAAAACGTGTTGGTGATGCATAGATATCTGCTGTGTGATTAGTATGACTTACCGTTAAAGTAGGGTCCGTTGGAAATGCCACAGCAATCCGTGATGTACCACTATTTGTAAATGGTGTCACAGCATCTATATCACGGGTAAGATATACTTCATATCTTGACATAGCGTCGTTCCATTCTAGAGTAAAATCAATGTTTTGAGCTTTAGCAGTATATAAATTAAGGCTTATACACAATCCTAATAGTAATTTTTTCATGTTGTTGTTTTTTTAGTTAATTATTGAGGTAGTTGTTCTTGAATAAAGTCATATCCTATATTATAAGTTGTATTTAAAGGATATAGTAATACAAATAATTGTAATTGATTTAAGTCTGATTCTGACGCGCTATAAGACACTTTTCCATCCATATTGATATCACTATTGAAATAGCCAAAACCAGAAGAAAACCCTGCATTAAACGTTGTGTTATCTGGATGTAATAATGCATCAAGTTGAATGGTGTTAATATCAGACGTTGCATTGTTATATCCTATATTTCCATCACCATTAGCATCACCTGCGAATAGACATTCAATACCGTTTTCGGTTACTTGTTCATTGCCATCATATATAGTTCCATCATCATATAGCTCAGAACCCGTCATATTTGTAAAGTCTATCACCGTTGTTGTAGTTGATAACCCCACTGCATTAGAAGTCATCACTCCTAAATGATTTCTATGTTTCACAGCTACGAAGTATGAATCACTGTCTAATGAAAAGATCAAATCTGAAATACCATCTACTTCAACAATATCTCCATCACGTTGTAATAAAGCAGAGCGTGATTCTATTATTAAAGTATTATCGGTTGCATCTCTCAATTCAACCCAAACCCAATCAACAATATTATCGTCAATTGCTCCAATTCCAGTAGTTCCTCCATCATCAAAAACTGTAATGTCACAAGTTATAGCATCTGTATATGGACTAGTGGTAGGAATATATCCGCCAACACGTACATCATCGCGCATTAGGGTTTCTTCTCCAGCATTAGGGTTTAATAATGCACCTTGTAAAAACACATCTATAGCCAAAGTGTAATCTGTTGTACAAGATGTTTCACTAAAAGAGGTTTGTGCATCGATATCTGTCCAGTTGGTTGTACTGTAACTGGCATCATCTACTAAAATACAGGTTAGATTAGGATTATTTGTGATATTTATTCCTTGAATATTAGTATTTTCTCCACTAGCTAAATTTAAGTTTTCTAAAGCACAATCATTCAGAGTTACATCTATAAGAAGTGGATTATTACTTAGGTCTAAAGCTGTAATTGGATTGTTCTCTAAGTATAGCTCTGCTAATTTAGATTGATTTGACAGATCAATCTGAGAAATATTATTATTAGAAAGGTCAATATAATTTAACTCCAGATTATTACTAAAATCAATAGAGGTAATTGAATTTTCATCTAAATCCATTTTTTCTAATAAAACATTATTAGATAAGTCTATTGAACTCAGATTATTTACAGCACTATAAAAAATTAAAAGATTACTATTGTTACTAAGGTCTATTGCGGTTAATTGGTTGAAATCAATGTTTAGATACTCGAGGACTAAATTATTAGATACATTAATTGCTGTTAATTCATTCTTTTTAATATTTAATGATATAAGATTTGTGTTATTCGTAATATCTAAAGAAGTCATTGAATTATTATCTACCTCAATGGTTTCTAAAAGTAAATTGTTTGACACATCTAAATCATCTAGACCACAAGTCTGACAAACTAAGGTTTTTAAATTAGTGTTCGTGGATACATCTAGAGAATCAAAAGAATTATGTGATAAATCTAAACTTTCTAATGCAGTGTTTTGACTCAAATCTATAGTATTCAAGTAATTTAAAAAAGTGTTCAGATTGGTTAGAGCGCTAAAGTCTTCTATACCTGTAAGATCGCTAATCTGCTGTATACTAACATCGAGAGTGGTTACATTTTCTATAAGAGCCGTAGGCACTTGATTATCTTCAGAAATATCGTCGTAACCTAAAGCCCCTAAAGCGGCTTCAAAATTAGCATCAGGTATAGCGGTATAACGGCAGTAGGTATCGCTAAAACTGGTTTGTGAATCGATATCTGTCCAGTTGGTTGTACTATAGGTTACATCATCAACTAAGACACAAGTTAAGTCAGGATTACCATCTATAACAAATAATGTAATGTTAGCATTATTGCCATTCTGAATGTTAAGACTCACCAAAGCGTTATCATCCAATCCAATCTTTTCTATATTAGGATTATTACTTAAGTCCACACTTGTAATTGTATTATCTACTGCTAACAAATGGGTAAGCTGACTGTTTAATGAAACATCTAAACTAGATATTGAATTTCGAGCGATGCCTAAAAATTCCAGATTAAGATTATCACTAACCTCTATTGCTGTTAAATTATTATCCTGTACCAGAAGCGTGGTTAACAACACATTGCTACTTACATCTAAAGCACTAATAGAATTGTCACGTATATCTAAATCTAATAAAGCTGTAAAATCTTCAATTCCTGTAAGGTCTAAAATCCCCTGAGTACTAACATTTAATTCAGTAACACCTTCAATTAAAGCCGTTGGCACTTGATTATCGTCTGCAATATCATCATAGCCTAAAGCTCCTAAAGCGGCTTCAAAATTGGCATCTGGTATAGCGGTATAACGGCAGTAGGTGTCGCTAAAAGAGGTTTGTGAATCTATATTGGTCCAGTTGGTTGTACTGTAACTGGCATCATCTACTACCACACAAGTTAAGTTAGGGTTATTAGTGATTTCCATAACTTGAACATTAGTATTGCCACCACTAGCTAAATTTAAATTTTCTAAAGCACAATCAAACAGAGATACATCTATAAGAAGAGGATTATTACTAAGGTCTAAATCTGTAATTGGATTGTTCTCTAAGTATAGCTCTGCTAATTTAGATTGATTTGACAGATCAATCTGAGTAATGTTATTATTAGAAAGGTCAATATAAGTTAACTCCGGATTATTACTAAAATCAATAGAGGTAATTGAATTTGTTGCTGTATCTATTTCTTCTAATAAAACAATATTTGATAAGTCTATTCCTTCTAATAAAACATTATTAGATAAGTCTATTGAAGTCAAATTATTTACAGCACTATAAAAAATTAAAAGATTACTATTGTTACTAAGGTCTATTGCGGTTAATTGATTAAACTTAATGTTTAGATACTCTAGCACTAAATTATTAGATACATCAATTGCTGTTAATTCATTCTTTTTAATATTTAATGATATAAGATTTGTGTTATTAGTAACATCAAAAGAAGTCATTGAATTATTATCTACCTCAATGGTTTCTAAAAGTAAATTGCTTGAGACATCTAAATCATCTAGACCACAACCCTGACAAACTAAGGTTTTTAAGTTAGTGTTATTAGATACATTTAGAGAATCGAAAGGATTTTGTGATAAATTTAAACTTTCTAATGCAGTGTTTTGACTCAGGTCTATAGTATTTAAGCTATTGAAAAAAGTGTTCAGATCGGTTAGAGCACTAAAGTCTTCTATACCTGTAAGATCGCTAATACTTTTAAAGCTAACATCAAGAGTGGTTACATTTTCTATAAGAGCCGTAGGCACTTGATTATCGTCTGTAATATCATCGTAACCTAAAGCCCCTAAAGCGGCTTCAAAATTGGCATCTGGTATAGCGGTATAACGGCAGTAGGTGTCGCTAAAAGAGGTTTGTGAATCTATATTGGTCCAGTTGGTTGTACTGTAACTGGCATCATCTACTACCACACAAGTTAAGTTAGGGTTATTAGTGATTTCCATAACTTGAACATTAGTATTGCCACCACTAGCTAAATTTAAATTTTCTAAAGCACAATCAAACAGAGATACATCTATAAGAAGAGGATTATTACTTAGGTCTAAAGCTGTAATTGGATTGTCCCCCAAGTAAAGCTCTGCTAATTTAGATTGATTTGACAGATCAATCTGAGTAATGTTATTCGTAGTAAGGTCAATATTATTTAACTCAAGATTATTACTAAAATCAATAGAGGTAATTGAATTTTCTTCTAAATCTATTTCTTCTAATAAAACATTATTAGATAAGTCTATTGAACTCAGATTATTTACGGCACTATTAAAAATTAAAAGATTACTATTGTTACTAAGGTCTATTGCGGTTAATTGGTTAAACTTAATGTTTAGATACTCGAGATCTAAATTATTAGATACATTAATTGCTGTTAATTCATTATTTCTAATATTTAATGATATAAGATTTGTGTTATTCGTAATATCTAAAGAAGTCATTGAATTACCGTTTACCACAATGGTTTCTAAAAGTAAATTGCTTGAGACATCTAAATCATCTAGACCACAGGCCTCACAAACTAAGGTTTTTAAATTAGTGTTAGTGGATACATCTAGAGAATTGAAAGGATTTTGTGATAAATTTAAACTTTCTAATGCAGTGTTTTGACTCAGGTCTATAGTATTCAAGCTATTGAAAAAAGTGTTCAGATTGGTTAGGGCACTAAAGTCTTCTATACCTGTAAGATCGCTAATACCCTTTAAACTAACATCAAGAGTGGTTACATTTTCTATAAGAGCTGTTGGCACTTGATTATCGTCTGCAATATCATCATAGCCTAAAGCTTCTAAAGCGGCTTCGAAATTAGCATCTGGTATAGCGGTATAGCGGCAGTAGGTGTCGCTAAAAGAGGTTTGTGAATCTATATCTGTCCAGTTGGTAGAAGAGTAATTGGCATCGTCTACTAAAATACAGGTTAGATTAGGTGTTCCCAAAGTGTTGAATAAGCTAAAATTACTGTTATTCCCATTTTTAATATTCAGAGTTGTTAAGCTATCATTCTGGCTTGCATCAAAAAACGTCAAGGCAGTATTACTAGATACATCCAGACTTATAATATCGGTTCCAAGTACATTTAATTCGGTAAGGTTTGTGAGCATAGAAACATCCAATTCGGTTAATGGATTTTCATTTAATCGTAAGGTCTGAAGTGTAAGATTACTACTCAAATCGATGCTTGGCAATCCTATTTGGTATAAGTCTAAGGTGGTTAACGATGTAAAATCTTCAATTCCAGTAAGGTCAGCAATAGAATTTTCTCCGAAGGCAAGCGTCGTCAAGTTTTCGATTAACGCGGTTGGTACTTGATTATCTTCTGCAATATCATCATAGCCTAAAGCCCCTAAAGCGGCTTCAAAATTATCATCAGGTATAGCGGTATATGCCGTATAACAACTTTCATTACTAAATGAGGTTTGCGCATCAACGATTGTCCAATTGGTAGTAGAGTAATCTGCATCATCTACCAATATACAAGTCAAGTTAGGGTTACCGGTAGCCGCAAAAGTGGTTATGGCTGCATTGTTCCCGTTTTGAATATTTAAGCTTGATAAATTGTTGGGGTTTACGCCCACTATGGTTAGGTTAGGATTATTACTTAAATCTAAACTGGTTATGGAGTTACTGGCTGCATATAATTTGGAAAGTTGTGTATTATTAGAAAGATCTAAATCTGTTAGTGAATTTCTGGCAAGGCCTAAGGTTTGAATGGCCGTATTAGAGCTCAAATCTAAAGCTGTAAGATTATTATCTTGAGCATTAAAACTAGTTAGCAATACATTGTTGCTAATGTCTACAGCGCTTAGATTATTATCACGAATATCTAAATCCAATAAATCTGTAAACGCTTCTATTCCTGTTAAGTCTGAAATGGATTGATCGGAAACATCTAAACTCGTAACATCTTCAATTATATAAGTAGGTACTTTCCCATCATCAGAAATATCGTCGTAGCCTAAAGCTTCTAAAGCGTCTTCAAAATTACTATCTGGAATACTAGTATAGCTTAACACGTAAACTGTCGCAGTGTTTGAAGTAACAGATCCACCACAGTCGTTAGCCAGTATCGCTCTAAACCAATAGCCTTGTTCAAACTCGGGAAGATTAAGAATGGTAAGCGTTGTTGTGGTACTACCCGAAAAGTTTGAGCCATCTGTAGCTGTGTGCCAACCATCGCCTTGATCGTCTGAATACTCCCAACTTACGGAAGTATAATTGCTTGCAGTAACACTTAGTTGTCCAGAAGTATTTGTTTCAATTGTTGTATTAGTTGGTTGTGTAGCAATAATTGGTGCTGCTCCAAAAACATAAGCTTCGCCTACACCAACCGCATGAAACGCATTGGTTACTGATTGTTCTTGTTGTGAACAATCCCCAAATAGATCTATTGCTGCTTGTATAGCTCCATCACGCGCATCTGCATAATCTGAGGTGCTGGTCATATAGTTCGTTTGCATTTGCCAAACTATAGCTGCGGCATCATAAACGTCAATTGCTGTAACACTAAAGTTATTACCTATGTCATTGGTTCCTGTACCACCATTATATAGCAGCCAAAACCAATAGTTTAATACACCACTATTGGTATGTACTCCACAATAGTCATTATAAGTTCCACTTGTTGCATCTCCGTTTGGCGTACAACCTGTAACATCATACCAATAGGTCCCGCCATAGGTGTCTGGTTGACCATAACTGTTAGGATCAGAAAACGATCGTAACGCTCCACCAACATTTTGGTCGTTAATTCTAGACGGATCTGTTGATGTACCATGATTGTCATTTGCGTAATTTTCAATGACCATTGCCCAAATATCAGATAGCCCCTCATTTAAAGCACCAGATTCCAGTTCGTAATCCAAGTTTGAGGTGGCGTTATTTATACCATGGGCAATCTCATGAGCTACTACATCTAAAGTAGTTAAAGGTGAATATGACCCTGCACCATCACCATAAATCATAAATCCAGTAGTTGAATTTACAGAAGCCCATGAGGCATTAGTCCAGTCATTATCATAGTGTATTAATGATAATATAGGGCTACTACTGCCATTATAACTGTTCCAACTCTGTTCATTTTTCCAATAATCATAAATTAATTCTGTTCCCCAATGTGCATCAATGGCGTACACATTATCGTCTGTAATCATTTCTGCAGCAGTCCAATTATTATTACTATCAGTAAACTCATACATAGGACCATTCACATAGTCAGTACCCTCTCTCATGTCTACTGTTATAATTCCTGTTTTACTACCAAGCCCTTGTGTAGACAAATTCCAATACCCGCTAGTTGCGCGTGTTTCATCATTTAAGATGTAGTCACTACTTTCTAACTTGGTTTCGAAATTTACTGCACCTGTATACGCGGCATAACCACTTCCTGTGACTAATGGTAAGGCCATTGCTGTTTCAGTATGACTCTTTTTATGTGAAACATCACTATGGTCATTAAAACAATTAAACACTCCGTTTTTAAACTTAATGACATTACCACTTGTAGCGTCAATGTATAATGTTCCAATTTTCGGTTCTTTTCCTGTAGTACCTACTGACATTTCATAAACCAAATTAATTGTGTTATTAGTACGATTTGGTAATAAGGCTAAATCCATACTAGCTGGTGGTACATTAGAGAATTCTCCATTTGAAAACCAATACATATCATCACCCATATATGTTTTAGCTGAAGCAATAATTAGTTGCCTAGACACACTTGGAGCTGTGTTTACCCCATTAGCTTTGTAATAAGCACCATTATAAGAAGTTGCTATACCATTTGCTTGATGCACTTTTATCTGGCCATATATGACCTTGATACCATTATAATATTGTTGATAGGTACTATGACTATTTTTAAATTTATCTTGATTGATTTTTTCAATGCGAAACTCTGTGCCTGGAGTAGCTTTTAATTCCGATACTAATATACTTTGAATGTTTGCTCTTTGTAAAGAGGGCTTTATTTTAGTTAAAGGTACCTTACTAAGTCGCTCTTTTTCTTGTGAAAAACTTAATGTACATACACATAAGCTTAAAAGGAGTACTAATTGTTTCATAATTGAGTGTGTAAGTTTGATTATGATAGTAGTACACTTAAAAAATAAAATACCCTATAACTTTTATAGAATAACTTTCAATTATGTAAAAGTTATATAGAATTATCTAAAAAGGAGGGAGGGTATGTAATACTATTATACATGCTTTTAAATGCATTATATTATTAGAGTATAGGGCTACAAAAATTGGTAAGAAAGGTTAATGGCCAATTGTAAATGCAATCATTTTACTATTGGTCTGTTTTTTTATGACATGCTCATTTTTAGTTTAATATTAAAAAAGCACTGAGTAATCAGTGCTTTTATCAAATCAGTCTTTAATTATTTTTTAGCATGTATTGATTTACTTGAGCTTGGAGTTTTATAAACATTTCTTGTTGCTCTAATAATTGCGACCTAATTGCAGATATTTCTTTTTGATGACGAATTTCCATGGCATTAAGTGCTGATTTTTTTTCTTTTTGTAACTCTTCTATGGCTTTTTGTTGTTCCTGCATAGCTTTAACCATTGGCACTACAAATTCGGCATAACGCAACCCATAATGAGAATTGTCATTATCAGGCTTATCTACCCCGTGGAAATCGAATCCTACTTCTTGAGCTGCTTTTTCTACTTCCTGAGCTATAAATCCGGTTTGAACTTCCTTAGCTTTTAAAAGTTCTGCGTCTTTAAGTCGAATACTATCAGGAGTTTTTTTAAATCTTTCTAGTGCAGTAACATCTAGATTGTAGGACACGGGTCTTAGTTTCATTATAAAATCTAAACCTACTACATTTTCCTTCACATTCTTTTTAAATCTTCCATCAGAAAGGTTGGTCCAGTTAGCATATCCACCAATAGAAGTAATGGTTGAATTTCCAATTGATACCGTATTGCTTGCGGTAACATCAGAATTATAGCCTAATGCCATTGAATTTGATATATTGGTATAGTTTAAATCATAAAATGCAAAATACCCTAATGCCGTATTGTAATCTCCTGTACTATTCCAAGTCAATGAATGAACACCCACAGCAGTATTACAATCTCCCGTAGAATTAGCGAACATGGCATTTCTACCAATTGCTGTATTTTCTGAACCATAGGTATTTCCAAATAATGAACCAGTACCAAATGCACTATTATTACTTCCCTGGTTTGGCCCTCCAATATTTAATACCATCGTTTGATATCCAATAGCTGTATTATAGTCTCCAACTGTAGTTGCCGCTCCTGCATCTGTACCCATAAATACGTTTGCTAAACCAGTACCAGTTACTGAAGCTCCAGCACCATCACCTATGAGCACGTTGTCATTGTTATTAAGCACTTCTAATCTACGTCCATCCATAACAAAACGTTCTGTACCTGCTAAATCAAATCGTATTTTATCTTCATCGACACTTTCTTCTACTTGAACTTTAGTATCGCCATCGGCATCTACAATTTCATCCGATGAACCTCCACCTGATACAGTAGACCAACTGACATTACCAGATCCATCGGTACTTAACACCTGACCATTTGTTCCATCATTAAGCGGAATGGTATAATTACCTCCAATTTCAACACCAGAGTTGTTAAGAACTAACTTATCTCCTGTACTGCTTGTAAATGATAGTTCTTTATTTGCATTATTTATAATTCTAAAATTGTAATCTTCCGAAACCCCGCTTCCATAATGAAAATCAATAAACGGAATTTCACCTCCAGCACTGTTTGATGGGCCAAGTTCAATGGAGCCACCTTGATTGGTTCCGTTTAGCATTGAACCATCTGTACCAAAAAACAATCTATGATTAACTCTAGCATTTCCATTGATTTCTAATGGATAGCCAGGTGTATTTGTTGCGATCCCTACATTTCCATCTGTATCTATGTAAACTCCTTCATTATCACCATCATTAGAAATATAGTTTCCATTTGTACTGATATTTTGGGTTGCTGTATGGTTTCCTAAATTATCACTTCCGCTAAGACTAGATAAGTCAACTGTTTGTGTTGCTATACCATCTCCGTCAAGAGATAACTCTAAGTTGTTTCCATTCAGTTGAAATACATCAGCAAACTGGTCATCGGTATCCGTATCATCTAAAAAAGCTGAAAGATCTACCGTTTGCGTTGCGATACCATCTCCGTCAAGAGATAATTCTAAGTTGTTTCCATTCAGTTGAAATATATCTGCAAACTGGTCATCGGTATCCGTATCATCTAAAAAAGCTGAAAGATCTACCGTTTGCGTTGCGATACCATCTCCGTCAAGAGATAATTCTAAGTTGTTTCCATTTAATTGAAATACATCTGCAAACTGGTCATCGGTATCCGTATCATCTAAAAAAGCTGAAAGATCTACGGTTTGAGTAGCTACGCCATCTCCGTCAAGAGATAATTCTAAGTTGTTCCCATTCAGTTGGAATACGTCAGCAAATTGATCATCGGTATCCGTATCAACTAAAAAAGCTGAAAGATCTACGGTTTGCGTTGCTATACCATCGCCTTCAAGAGATAACTCTAAGTTGTTCCCATTCAGTTGGAATACATCAGCAAACTGGTCATCGGTATCTGTATCATCTAAAAAAGCTGAAAGATCTACGGTTTGTGTAGCTACGCCATCTCCGTCAAGAGATAATTCTAAGTTGTTTCCATTCAGTTGAAATACATCTGTAAACTGATCATCGGTATCTGTATCAACTAAAAATGCTGAAAGATCTACGGTTTGTGTAGCTATCCCATCGCCTTCAAGAGATAACTCTAAGTTGTTTCCATTCAGTTGAAATACATCAGCAAATTGGTCATCCGTATCTGTGTTATCTAAAAAAGCTGAAAGATCTACGGTTTGTGTAGCAACGCCATCGCCGTCAAGAGATAATTCTAAGTTGTTCCCATTCAGTTGAAATACATCTGCAAACTGGTCATCGGTATCAGTTAAAGAAATTGTTCCCCAACTTACATTTCCAGCACCATCTGTACTTAGCACCTGACCAGAAGTTCCATCCACAGTTGGGAATACATAATTTCCTCCAACACCTAAACTTCCGTTAATTACAATTTCATTGGCAGAAAAATCCCCCCAAATTAATGGGGTTGTAGTATTTGAGTTATCAATATAAAGGAGATTACTTCCTGTTTCATTGTTACCAGCCCTATAACCAATTAATATATTATTACTTCCAGAAGAATTCAAACCTGCCTCAAACCCTAATGCTGTATTGCGATTCCCAGTAACATTATTTCGTAATGATCCATAGCCTAAAGTCACATTTTCATAACCTGTTGTATTAAACCTTAAAGCATTAACTCCAATTGCAGTATTATTATAGCTAGTGTTGGAATATAAACTAGAGGCTCCTACTGCGGTATTTCCAACATTGGTACTATTAAACATTGCATTATCTCCGATAGCCGTATTGAATGCTCCAGTACTGTTATTACGAAGTGTGTTTCTCCCCACGGCAACATTAGTGTTAGCAGATAAATCATCATTTAACCCTGCATTTTCTCCTATAAATACAGAATTTCCTGAATTTAATACCTCTAACCGTGGGCCATCCATTTTAAAGTGTTCTGTTCCCCCTAGATCAAAACGAATAATATCTTCATCTGCACTTTCTTCTACTTGAATTTTAGTATCTCCATCAGCATCGATCAATTCATTACCTAAAATGGTTGACCAACTTACATTTCCAGCGCCATCTGTACTTAGCACCTGACCTGATGTTCCGTCAGTTGTTGGAAACACGTAATTTCCATCTACCCCTAAACTTCCATTTATAACAATTTCATTAGTAGAAAAATCACCCCAAATAAGTGGTGTACTACTTGAAGAATTGTCGATATACAATAGGTTATCACCTGTTTCGTTAGCTCCTGAACTATAGCCCAAAAACACATTACCCGACCCGCTATTGGTTAGCCCTGATTCCTGACCAATAAATACATTCTGACTTCCAGTAGAGTTTTGGGTACCTGCTCGATATCCCAAGGCAGTATTTTGGATACCAGTTGTGAGGCTAAATAGTGAATTCATTCCGATAGCAACGTTCTTCTCGCCAGTAGACTTCTGCAATGCTCTAAATCCTAAAGCTATGTTTCCCCACCCGGTGCTGTTGAGGAGCAGTGCATCCGCACCTATAGCAAGGTTGTAATTACCCGTTGTATTTGTAGACATTGCACTAGATCCGATAGCTACATTGCTTTCCCCAGTTGTACTATATCTTCCCGTATTATTACCAACATACACGTTTTTATTGGTGGTTTGATCATCATTATCTCCTGCATTTTGCCCTATAAATACGGAATTTCCATTCCCTAAAACTTCAAGTTTACCATTATCCATTCTAAAATTTTCCGTTCCCCCTAACTCAAACCTAATCATATCTTCATCTGGGCTTGATTCTACTTCAACTTTTGTATCTCCATCTGTATCGATCAATTCATTATCTAAAATGGTTGACCAACTTACACTACCTGCACCATCTGTACTTAATACTTGTCCTGATGTTCCGTCAGTTGTTGGAAACACGTAATTTCCTTCAACCCCTAAACTTCCGTTAATTACAATTTCGTTGGTAGCAAAATCACCCCAGATTAATGGATTTGAAGTAGTAGAATTGTCTAAATATAATTTATTGCTACCCGTTTCGCTCCAACCTGCTCTATAGCCCAGGAAAACATTACCCGAACCCGTATTACTAAGCCCAGTTTCCTGACCGATAAATACGTTTTGATCTCCTGTTATATTGTTTGACCCAGATCGATATCCTATTGTCACATTTTCGGTTCCACTAGTGATATTGGTAAGTGAGTTATACCCAATAGCAATATTCGTTTGACCTGTTGCATTTTCTAATGCATTGGCTCCGAGTGCCACATTTCCCCATCCTGTACTGTTGAGTCGAAGTGCATCGGCGCCCAAAGCAAGATTGTTAGCTCCTGTAGTATTGGTAGTCATTGCACTGGACCCGATGGCTACATTGTACCAACCTGTTGTACTGTACCTTCCTGTATTATCACCAATAAATACGTTTCTGTTACCAGTATAATCATCATTGTCTCCTGCATTTCGTCCCATAAATACTGAATTACCTGTACCTAGAACTTCCAACCTTCCTTTTTCCATTTTAAAATGTTCTGTGCCACCTAAATCAAAACGAATGATATCTTCATCAGCAGTTTCTTCTACTTGAACTTTAGTGTCTTGATCAGCATCTTCTAATATAAGTTTGCCAGCTATAGCAACCCATGATGTTATGGTATTATCCCAATAGTAAAATCCCGGTGTATTGGTACCTGCCGTTGTTGTTAAATAGACCAACATGCCTTGTTGGCTAGCTGTTGGGTTTACTGTTGGAAAGACATCTATTCTAGGTATTAAAAGACCATCGGTGTTTCCAGGGTTTGTTGCATCATTTACAGTTATGTCTAAAGCTGCATTAGGTGTAGTTGTTCCTATACCTACTTGTGCATTAGCAGCAAAGGTAAAAAGCGATATTAAGAATACAATTTTTCTCATTTTACATTTATTTTAGGGTCGTGTTTTTATAATAACAGATGAATTAATATGTGTACGGGTTTTTATTTGTCATATTAATTATCGTTAAGTAGTATACACGTTAGAAACATAAAACCCTATTGCTTTTATAGTAATACTCACAGAAAGATTAGCCTTTTATGATTTTTGAGTGTTTAGGAGCTTACTATTTAAGATGTAATCTGTAAGTTTCTAATAGAGTATTTGAAAGGATATGCCTAATTATATTATTATTAACACGTTTTATGTCTTGTTCAATATTATAGAAGTACTATTAGGTGCATTTAGATTATTATTGTTCTGTACATAGTATTTTTTTTAAATAAAATGATAAAGCTTAGACTTTTTATATATTTGTTGAAACGATTAAAGAACTAATTTGTTGGAAGGAAAAGAAAGGTCAGTTTGTGAAGAGCAAGTGTTTAGCACTATTTATGAAGAACACTATACAACTGTAAGAAACTTTATTTACTATAAAAATGGTAACTTAGATAAAGCAGAAGACATTGCTCAAGAAGCCTTTATAAAAATCTGGAATAACTGTAAAGACGTTATTTATACTACAGTAAAAAGCTACTTATTCACGATATCTAATAGAATTTTCTTAAACACTGTGCGCCATGAAAAAGTAAAATTAAATTTTAACAAAGCGCATACGCAACAGCAACAATCAGAAACTCCAGAGTCAATTACAATAGAAAAAGAATTTAAAGATACACTAGAAAAAGCTATCGCTAATTTATCTGACAAGAACAGAACTGTTTTTTTACTCAATAGAATTGACGGGAAAAAATATAAAGAGATTGCTTTATTACTAGGTGTTAGTGTAAAAACAGTTGAAAAAAGAATGAGCGATGCTTTAAAACAACTTAAAAATGACGTGGAAGAATTAAAGATTTTTAAAATTTAATAGGGTAATCCATTCTTTAAGTGTATTAATAATATGAGTGATCAATCAACACATAAAAATCTATATCACAAATTGCTTGACGATACGTTAACCGAAAAGGAACTCGATTTGCTTAAACAATCGGGAGATTTGCCTATTCTTGAACGTATTATTTCAGAAACAGATACTTGGTCATTACCCAAGCCTAAAAAGTCTTATCAAGATCTAAAAAGCACACTACCTAAACAACCGAGTAAAAAAGAAAAAGTGATTAGGTTACAGTCTTTTTTAAGAATAGCAGCTAGTGTCATCTTATTTTTAGGAGTAGCTTATGTTGCTCATTATAGATTTTTTGACGCTACAGAATATTACACATTAGCTCAAGAAACCAAGAGCGTCGTTTTACCTGATGGTTCAAGAGTAACCTTAAACTCCAACTCAAGTATACGTTTTAATAATTACAATTGGGAAGAGAATAGGCGTGTAGAGGTAATTGGACAAGCCTATTTTGATGTTGAGAAAAACAAAGGCACTTTTAAAGTAGACTTCCTTAATGGTTTCATTCAAGTTTTAGGAACTCAGTTTGATGTGTTTAGTCATAAAAATTTCACAACTATTAACTGTTATGAAGGAAAAATTGCAACAAGTGTTAATAATTCTGAATTTACATTAACTGCACATAAAGGTGTAAAGTTTGACGGAAAAATGACCAAGGAAATTACTATTGTAGATGAGGCTCCCACATGGATTAGTAACTTTACTAGTTTTAACAAAGCACCTCTTAAAGAAGTCCTATCTGCATTGAGTATGAAATATGGGATTAATTATATACTAGATCTTGATATTGAAAACAAAAAAATATTTACAGGTCAGTTTATAAATGATGACTTAGATATTGCCCTTGAAATGGTTTTAACGCCTTTAAGCTTAAGTTATAGTAAGTCTGGTGAAATAGTTCATATTACTGAAAAATAAGCCATTTCAGTTTATTATATTTGCCTCCCAATTACCCCAAACATGAGAATTTTATTTATTTTTTCACTGCTGTTCTGTACTACCTTTTCGGTAGCTCAAGAGAATCAATTGCAGCCCATATTACTCTTAGATTATATAAGCAGTATTGAAGATCAAAGCAGTATTAATTTTTCTTATGATGCTAAATTACTTGAAAATGTAAAGGTTATTCCATTAGAAAGCAATGAGCTAACTACTACCATAGCTTACTTAAAAAACAACACTGCCTTCAATTTTAAATTATTAGATAACGGCACAGTTATAGTTGCACCATACGAAGCTAATAAAAACATTAAGTTATGTATTGATATATTAGATTCTGAATTTAACATACCACTTACAGACGCCACACTTACTAATGAAACCAGTACAGCGGTATTAACGTATAATAATGAGAAATTCATAAAATATGTAAATTATACTGATTGGAAAACTGTCCGAATTAATTATTTAGGATATAAAGAGGAGCAATTATCAATTGATGAATTTAATGGTTTACCTTGTAAAACAATATATTTAAATCCTTCAGAAACGATTTTAGATAATGTTGTTATCAATTATCTTACTAGTGGTATACGATATAAAAATGATAATCAGAGTATTGAAATAAAGGTGAAAGATGCTGGACTATTACCAGGTGAAACCGAAACCGATATTTTTACTAGTATTGATGCATTACCAGGAATCAATAGTTCTAATGGTAAAGCTGGAAGCTTGGCATTACGTGGCGATGATCCAGATAAAACATTAATACTTTATGATAATATCCCTATTTATCATAGTGGTCACTATTTCGGTACTTTTTCACCATATAATGCAGATTTATTAAAATCAGTTACTATTAACAGAAACGGTTTTGATGCTGAAAAAGGAGGTAGGATTTCTGGCTTAATTGAACTTAATACCAATACAAAAATTACAGATTCAGTAAATCACACTGTTGGTATAGCTACTTCTTATGCCCTTGCAAATACTGAAATACCAATTATTAAGGATAAATGGAGTATTCAGTTAGGAGCAAGAACCTCATATCCATTTGAATGGAACTCACCAAAAATTAAAGCAGTAGAGGACTTTATATTTCAACAATCTGTATTAAGTAAAGCAATTATGACAGATGGTGTTGAAGTAAATAATTTTGAGTTCATATTTTCTGACATCAACCTCAAATCAAATTTGAAAATTAATTCTAAAAATAGCTTAAGTCTAAGCTTACTACATATCAAGAATGATTTAGATTTGAGTATTCAATATTCTAAAGAGCTCCCTAGTCCAGGAGGTGCTCCGCCATTACCAATAAATACTATTGATTCAAATATCGTAGAAATAAAAAACACAGGCCTAAATTTGGAATTTTTAACGCAATGGACTCCAAGCTTATTAACTAATTCTCATCTTACCATTTCTGAGTTTAGCCAAGTTTTTAATGGTAAATTGGCGCCTCCAACCCATACAATCGAAACAACAAAATACGATAATAATATAAAAAACATCATTCTAAAATCTACCACAACTAAGGTTTTAAATCCTAAAAGCGAAATTGATTTTGGGTTTGAATTTAATAATTATAATGTGTTTAATGACCGTCTTTTTGATAATCCTGCTCGTACTTTTGTAGAAAAGAGTCATAATAAAGAGCAATTATATTCAATGTTTACTAATTTTTCAGTAAATAAAATGACACCAATAACCTTAAAGCTAGGACTAAGAGGAACTTATTATTCTGCAACTAAAAAAGTATATGCAGAGCCAAGGTTAATGGCAAACTATACAGTAAATAAATCGTTAAAAATTAAAACAAGTGCTGGTTTATATAACCAATTTATCAGCCATGTATCAGGTAGGAGAGGTATGGCTGCTGGTGTAGATCAATTTAACTGGAAACTATCTAATGATAGTAACATTCCTGTATTATATGGGCAACAAGTAATGCTTGGGGGGATTTTTAATAAAAATAAATGGCTTATAGATTTTGAAGGATATTATAAGCAAACTGATAATATTGCAGTTTATGATTTATACAATTATGGTAATACTGAAGACTTTTTTATTGGAAAATACAATACCTGGGGTATGGATTTATTAGTAAGAAAATCATGGAAAAATATTGATACTTGGATCAGTTACTCCCATATAAAAACTTTGGCTAATTTTGATGATATACAAGAAGATAGCTTCCGATCTGTTTGGGATCAAAACCATATTTTAAATTATGTTTTTTCTTTTACTTATAAAAAGTTAAAATTATCTACAGGATGGAAATACAAAACCGGATTAGCTTCTTTAGAAGATATTAGAGATTTTTACATAAATGGTCCGTTTTTTAATCAAAGTTCTGTAGGACAAACCTACAATGATCGTCATGACAGGCAATATGGGGAACAATTACCAGACCAGCATCAACTAGATATATCACTTTCCTATACTTACCAAAAAAAAACTTGGAATGCTGTTGTTGGATTAGCAGCTACTAACGTATATGATAGAAAAAATTTGATTGGTCAAAAAAGAAAGCCTCATCCTGGAAATACATATAGTTTAGCTAACCAATATAGTATGGGGTTTGCACCTAGTATGCTTATTAAGTTTAATTTTTAGGACTTAAAAAAGAATAGTGATACTAATACTAAAAATAATCCACACAGAATTATATTAATGTTTGAATAACTACTAATGTTGTTTAATCCCTGCTCAGAAATAAACCTATTTGTTTTTAAGTTAAAACTTATGGCAGTTATATCTTGATCTAAAAATTTGATATATTCTTTGCCATTACTCATAATAATTAATTCATTTGATAAATGTCCGTTTCCGGGCACAAAGCAGGTATTCTTAACTGTTAATAATTCATTAGTGTTATCAGTTTGGTAAGAAAACTTTAAATTCACTTTATGTCCGTCAAAAATAGCACTTATAGGCTTTAGTAGTACGTTAGCATTATTAATGATTAGGTTTTTTTGAACATATGCATATGTGGCATTTTTAAAAGCCTCATTATTTAAATTAACACCTCTTAACTCTGGGTTGTATTTTGTAATAACTTTTACAATATTACTTGTTTGAAAAGTAATAAGAAGGTTCCACTTTTTCTCTATTTTATAAAAAGTGTATGTAGCGTGATTAGTTACATGTGCTCTCAAAACAGAACAACTCAACAAACTAATCATAACCATTAGTATTTTATATTTTTGTTTCATTTTTACTTTTTATATTAAAACACTGACTAAAATGAGCGAAAATTAGGCACAACTTTTCTACTCACTTTACATCAATGTCTATATATGATATTTGAATTTCTATATGCCAACTATAAAATCATTTGAAGGAGTCCCTTTAAAACATCTTGGTACAGAAGGGAAATCATCTGTTACATAATATATATATGTTCCATTTGGAAATTCTGGGGTTTTAGCAAATCTACCATTACATTGATCTAAATCGCCAGAACCATCAATAAATTCGTAATCATTTACGTAAGTTCCATCATAACCACCATCTGGTGCACTAATACCGTCACCTGGCCTACAGCCAGATTTTACTTCATAACTCCCTTCTAAAGCAACAATCGCACTTGTCATATCATCAGGATTTGAATATCCGTATTTATAATAAATCGGAAAGCCATCTGCAGCATAACCTATTAATTGTGAATGTTGGTTGCCATTTTCACCAATTTGATCCATGTAGGGAGTTGGTACTCCGTGGTAATGGTAGCGATTTATGTCATGCGCATTATTACAATCAAAAATTAAACTATGAGCTGAGCTTAATACTTCTAAATTCCATTCATAGTTTTGTGTTCCTGTAGCGGTATTTGTCCAACCCTCAGCAGCAACAGGGTCAAATGGTACTCCACTGGTCGCTATTCCGAATTTCCACCCTATAGAACCAGAAGTTCCTGTGAAATTGGTATTAGCTACTTGGGTTACTGTACTTGCTATAACGGGGTTTAAAGGGATTGAATAGGTTGTTTCATTAGCTTGAATATTCATTCCTAAAAAACTATGAGGGGGTACATGGTTAAATGTTATTTTTCTGGTATCTCCAACTATAGTTTCACTATAGACACTAGGTGTTGTCGTGGTGTTATTACATGCTAAGCCACTTTCTATTGAGAATACATAACTATTTGTACAATTTGTTTCAATAGTACTCGATATGCTTTCATCTGGGCTACAAGATGTTATAAATGCCATCGCACTAATGAGCGTAATAATATGTTTAAAGACTCCTTTCATTATGATTGTGTTTTAAATTATGTTTATTTTACTAGACTTGATTATTTATGTATTAAATACACTCTAGAGATGAGATACCCTATAGCATATTGAAATATTCATAAAATAGTGTTCATAGCTGTGGGTAGTAAGTGATATTTCTACGTTATCAGGGTTATTAGATTGAAGAATTATCGCATTCTTGCGCGTTGTAGTTTGTGACGGCAGGAGTTAACAAGATGTCGCTTAATAGCAACTTATATCTTGATAGTAACACTTCTAAAAAAGATTAAAGATTACAGAGTTTCACCCCTAAATAGCGAAAAGAGAAGAGTTTGATGTTTTGGAATTCTCCAATGATTTTAATGCCTAAATTGTTGACCGAATTGTGGTCAACAGAATTGAAATTATATCAATTTTAATGATTCCCTAAAAACAGAGAAAGCTTGCAAAATCATAGATTTTACAAGCTTTTGATAAGAATTTTACTTCTTTAAAGTGACCTCGACAGGATTCAAACCTGTAACCTCTTGAGCCGTAATCAAGTGCGCTATTCAGTTGCGCCACGAGGCCTTTTGCGAGGGCAAATATAACCTATATTCTTAATTCCGAAAACTTTTTTTTAAACTTTTTAAACTTTTTTTTCTAAGAAACTGTCTAATACTTCTTTAGCTTTAGATAGGTCTTCTTCAAAAATGAAAAGATCATTGCTGTCATCACCAGCAATGAATCCTGCTAATCGACCAGATTCAGTATTGTTTTTAATAATACAGCTAATGTTTCTTTCGTTTAGCTCATATTTAAGGGCGTTTAAAATAATATTGGAGCCTTGGTGTAGTTTGATGTGTTTTGAGTGTAAATCCATAGTAAAAACTCTTTTACTAAAGATACAAAAAATTGAAAATAAAACCTACTGCGGTAGTTTTTAATCTAAAGCTCTTTTTGTGATGTAAATACGCCACCCTAATACTGCTAATTGGAGTTTATTAGCTTTACTTAAATCAAGTCTGCGTTTTGAAAAACTAGGGAGTACAGCTTTGTTTATTTTAGCAAGTGTTTTGAACAAGTGTTTTTTCACAGCATATAAATTTGTGGCAAATGTAAAAAACTCGCTCAATATGAGCGAGTTTTTAAATTAAATAATACGGAGATATTATTTTTTTGTGGTTGCAATTATAGCACCGTCTTTGGCTTTTTTTCCGTAAATGCTCATTGCGGTGTCAGATTTTAGAAAATCAACAGTTTGTAGTTTATTGGTATTTGCTAAGGCATCTAATGTTTTAAAATCTGATTTTTTGCCATCAATCATAATTAATTTTTCTATGTTAGGATCGTCAACAAAACGATATTTTTGAGACGATTTTTTGCTAATCCATACTCTTTTTTCTTCTTGTTCATGAGTGTCTTCAGATTGTGATTCATGCTCTTCATCAAAATCGAAGTCAAAATTATTTAACTTTAAAATCATGCGTTTGCCGTCTTCATCATTCTCAAATATAAATGCATCTTTTACTTGCTCTTTAAGCTCATCAAAGTTGAATGTTTTTCCGTTAATAGTCATCACATGTTCCTCATCGTCAAAAGAAAAATCGAAGTGTTTTGATAGTGAATGCGTGCCATTAAAGCTAAAGTTTTTTGAGTTTGAAGATACAATATAAAGCGAGTCATTTTTTGCACCTAAAGTAATACTACTGATTGGAGCACTACTTGAAAGTGAGGTGTTTGATTCGTTACCTTTGTCATCTTGAAGCTTGATTTTTATAGCCGTAATTTCATTCTTCTCATTACGTTTAATACCAGAAAATTTCGCTTCAATATTATGTTGTTTTAAGGTTTTTATGATTGACTTAAATTCGCTGTCCTTCGTGTCTTTGTCAATTGTAATAGAAATTTCATTACTAATAGTACGTTGCGTATTAATAGGATTAATGTTTGCCATTACTGGTGTAATAGTAGCTGTGCATAAGGTTAGGGCTAATAGTCCGTTTTTTAAAATTGATGTGTTCATATTTACTATTTAGTTAGTGAGAATATTTCTCATAAGTTATTGATTGTTATAAAAATAAATTAAATACAACTACTCAAGTGTTAAAAAAATCTTGTTTAGCAAATTTTTAACATACTATATAGTTTGTTGAAATAAAATAGATAATAGGTTAATTAACTACATCAATTTGTAATTGTTGTAGTATCTTCGCTCAAAAAAAATCAATGAATTTACTGTTAGTTATTTCGGGATTAGTGTTGTTAATTTTTGGTGGAGACTGGCTGTTAAAAGCAGCTGTGGGGTTGTCATTAAAATTGGAAATTCCTAAAATTGTGATTGGGATGACGGTAGTGTCATTCGCAACCTCTGCGCCTGAATTGATAGTAAGTGTAAAATCTGCCTTGGATGGTTTTCCGGATTTAGCCCTAGGTAATGTGATAGGATCTAATATTGCTAATTTAGGCTTAGTACTTGGGATAACGATATGTTTAGGGTCCATGAACATACAAGAGAGTTTTTATAAGACCGATTGGCCCGTCATGATGATTGCATCAGTATTATTATATGCTTTTATTGCTTATGATGAAGTTATTGTGTTTTATGAAGGCGCAATCTTGTTTTCATTTTTAATCGTGTTTTTAGTATATCTATTAAAATTTCAAAAACAAGCCGTTGTAGACGAAATGCCAGAAGATGATGAGCTATTACCTTTACATAAAGTAGTACTATTTTTAGCAATTGGAGTCGTGGCTCTTTGGGGAGGTTCAGAATTGCTAATTAATGGCGCCGTTGGTATGGCACAACACTTCGGAATTAGTGAAAGAATAATAGGGGTGACAGTGGTGTCTATAGGAACAAGTATACCAGAATTAGCAGCTTCAATTATTGCAGTAATGAAGAAGGAAAAAGCCATTTCTTTAGGGAATTTACTAGGATCTAATGTATTTAATATTCTAGCGGTATTAGGTATTACATCAATGATTACACCAGTATCTATTATGGATAAAGGCTTATTAACTAACGATTTGTTTTGGATGCTAGGAATTTCATTTCTAGTATTACCCTTAGTGTTTCTTCCTAAAAAATTGCGTTTAGACTGGAAGGATGGTATAGTGCTATTAGGATTATACGTAACCTTTGTATACATAACATTGTTCAACTAGTATATTCAAGTTTATATATAAAAAAAGGCAGCTTTTAGCTGCCTTTTTTTAATTATGTGTATTGTGAATTACTTCGCCAATTTATCACAAACTGGTTTTACAGTTTTTATAATACGCGATGCAATTTTATATGGGTCACCATTTGAAGCAGGTCTTCTGTCTTCTAAATATCCTTTCCAACCATTATCAACGGTTAAAATAGGAATACGAATAGAAGCTCCTCTATCAGAAATACCGTAACTAAAATCGTTAATAGATGCTGTTTCGTGTAATCCTGTTAAACGTTGGTCGTTATGTGCGCCATATAAATCAATATGTTCTTTTGCAACTGGTCTAAATGCTTCACAAACTTGCATGTAAATGTCTTTAGATCCGCAAGTTCTTAAAGTGGTGTTAGAGAAGTTAGCATGCATTCCAGATCCATTCCAGTCTCCTTTTACTGGTTTTGGGTGGTATTCAATATAATAGCCGTACTGTTCAGTTAAACGGTCTAATAAATATCTAGCAATCCATATTTCATCACCTGCTTTACGTGCTCCTTTTGCAAATAATTGGAATTCCCATTGTCCAGAAGCAACTTCTTGGTTGATTCCTTCAAAGTTTAATCCAGCTGCGATACATAGGTCAGCATGTTCTTCAACAAAATCTCTACCGTGAGTATTTTTTCCACCAACAGAACAGTAGTACATTCCTTGAGGTCCAGGATATCCACCAACAGGGAATCCTAATGGCAATTGAGTTTTGGTATCCATAATAAAATACTCTTGTTCAAAACCAAACCAGAAATCGTTGTCTTCATCATCAATTGTAGCTCTAGCATTTGATTCGTGAGGAGTACCGTCAGCATTCATAACTTCAGTCATTACTAAGTATCCGTTTACACGAGCTGGGTCGGGATAAATAGCTACTGGTACTAAAACACAATCTGAAGAATCTCCTGAAGCTTGTTTTGTTGAAGATCCATCAAAAGACCAGTTTTTCAGTTCTTCTAATGTTCCTTGAAAGTTTTCATGTTCTTCAACTTTCGTTTTACTTCTTAAATTTTGAGTTGGTTTGTAACCATCTAACCAAATGTACTCTAATTTAATTTTAGCCATAATTAATAAAAATAGTTGTGTGTTGTTATGTAATAAATTAAAGCAGCAAATATAGGTTTTTTTGCAATAGCTTGCTAACAATTTTTTACATGGGTTAATCTTTGTTTTTCTGAAGAAATTATAAGCGCTAGTTTTTTATACTCACTATAAAATACGAAAAAATAAATAAATATAAAGTTTTGAATATTAGAGTGTTGTGGTTATCTTTGATACGAGCTATAAAACACACTTTATATTTTATAGTGAATTATGACTAAACCCTTTACTACACAATTTCATAATTAAACTTTCTCCCAAGAAAAAACTTATTGTTAGAATACCCCCAATTGGCTATGAACAATGTTATTTCTTAATAATATGTTCATTTTTAAGATGTATTTAATAACCAATAAATATTTTAATTATGAAAAAAGTAATTTTAACTTTAGTATTTGCAGTGTTTACTGCATTCGCGTTTGCCCAATCGTCTTCAGGTGATTGTGGTGATGATTATCGTTCGTGTTTTGAAATCGATAGACGTTCAGATAGTTGTACTCCTCACATTAGAATGTCTCCAATATTCTGTCCTACAGATTATTTAGCCGCAATGTTTCACGGAGCCAGTTATTCACAAATTAGTCAAGAAGGAACTAATAGTGTTGCAGATGTAACTCAAAAAGGATCAAGTTTATCTGTGATTTTCCAAGATGGTACGGCGTTTTTAACTTCTACTAAAAATTTAGCAAAAGTTGACCAAGATGGATATTTAAACTATTCATTTATTACGCAATATGGTAAAGGAAATACGGCTTTGGTAACACAAAGAGGCGAGTTTAATGAATCTGATGTGAACCAAGAAGGAAAGTATAATGATGCAGATATTTATCAGGTTGACACGCATAATAAATCAGATGTTGATCAATTAGGTGATGATAACTCTACAACTGTGACACAACAGGATTGCTTTAATAAAGCCAAGGTGTTTCAATGTGGTGATGATAATAAGGCAGATGTTGTACAAAGTGGTAACTATAATAAAGCTTGTGTGAAGCAAATAGGTGATTTAAACGGTTCAGAAGTAAGACAAGCTGGGGAAATAAACAGAGCAAAAACGACTCAAGGAGGTATAGCAAATGATGCGTATCAATCGCAATTAGGTGATAGAAACAGAGCTTATGTTGATCAATCTGGTAAATGGAATTCTGCAACTCAAATGCAAGATGGTTGGCGTAACTATGCTGAGGCAGATCAAGTAGGATTATTACATAAATCTACTCAAGTTCAAGATGGAGAAAATAATGAAGCGTTAGTGAAGCAAAGTGGATTATCTAATACTGCAGTACAAATTCAAAGCGGAGATGCTAATCAAGCAATTAGTCTTCAAAGTGGTATAGGAGGATCAACTAAATCTGATCAAACTGGCTATAGCAATGGGTCTTTCATTCAACAAGGAGGATTATTTAACCTTGCAGATGTGAAACAAGTTGATGGTCATCAAGCGAGTTTTATCACTCAGAATATAGGTTCATTAGGTGGTGGTAATGAAGCTTATGTAGTGCAAACAAAATAAGTTTAATGTTTATAAATCAAGCTTCTTCTACTGAAGAGGCTTGATTTAAAATTTAAAAATAGAATGATGAAGAGTATTGTAAGTATAGTATTTTGTTGTCTTATGACAACAATGGTGATTGCCCAAAATTATACAAATGAAGAGAGGTCTATTGTGGAGGATAAGCTGTTATTTATTGATTATACAGCAACAAAAACTAATGAACCGATTGATAATTTTGTTAGAGTAAATCAGCAAGGAAAGTACAATGTTTCAAAATTGACAATAAAAGCAAATAAGAGTAATGTAAATGTGCAACAAATAGGTAATGAAAATCTAGTTGATGTAGATGTTGTTGCACAGGTTGTAGAAGAAAAAATTGTACAGATTGGAGACAAAAATATTTTTGAAGATCACAACCATTTAAATAAAAGATACCACGGTGTTGATGTATATCAAAACGGTAATAATCAGAAAATATTAATGAATGGAAATAATACTATTGTTGAAAAAATTAAAATTAAACAAGTAGGGAATTATAAAACGATTCATATAAATAATTTTAAGTAAAAGAAAGGATAGATATGCTTTTTAGAAATCAACTTTTACGATATGTGATTTTCTGTGTAATGATATGTGTGCATACCGAAAGTGTTGGACAATATTTAAATAGAGACTCAAAAGCAATATTAGAAATTGTAGCTAATGAAGGACTTTTTGAGATTACAGCAAAAGCAGAAAATACATCTCATATTAAACAGAGTTTGTCATATGAATTAAAAGTGTTTAAAGAGAATTTAGTGTCTGGAAACAAAAGTGAAAGTAAACAAGAAGGGAGATTCATAATTGATCCTTTAAATTTGAAAAAATTAGCTTTTACGGCACTAAATGTTAGCGATAAAGATGATAGAATTGTATTGTTATTGTTATTGCGAAATACAGATGATGTTATTGTTGGGAAATCTAGAAAAGTAATAGTAAACAATCAGGTTGAGAAAAATAGTCAGGCTATAACTTTAGTAAAAAAACCAGAAGATGGTGTGGAAATATCAGGAATGGTATTAGAAAAAATAAAAACAAAACCTGGTCGGGATTTTTATAACTTTTTTTACAGTCAATTTTTGAGTTATAATTTTAAGGATACACGTTCAGTATTAGTTGAAGAAGTTTTTTCTAGAGGTAGAAATACAAAAATTGAGATTAAAATTGATAACGTTAAAATATATGAGTTTTTTGTTCAACCAAAAACAGATTATTTAAAAGCTAATGCCACAGTTGCAATTAGTCAAGTCACTAATTTTTTTAGTAAAAAGAAAGATAATTATATAGTAAGATATTAAATGCAATATATCTTCTAGCCATTTTGCCCTCCCCATATAAATCTACCTATTAATCATAATTTATGTAAACTAAAAGCTCCTGTTGTTAACAACAGTTTGGTTTAAGATGTAATTTTTATCGGTTAACACATCTGAAGTTATTCGATATAGATATATGAGTTTAATGTTTTAAATAAGTAAGTTATGAAAAAAATAAGGATTATTTTTTTATGTTGTTTATTCGGGTTTTTGAGCGATTTACCCGCTCAGGAATTTGTATATAAACCAATAAACCCTGCCTTTGGGGGAGATTCGTTTAATTACCAATGGTTAATGAGTTCTGCTGATGCTCAAAATCTTTATAGAGAAGAAGATAGAGAGGAGCAAACAGAACTTGAAGCGTTTACCGAAGATTTAAATAGACAGTTGCTCAATAAAATTAATAGAGCACTGTTAGATGCACAAATAGATACATCAGACGGCTTAGAGCCAGGGGTGTATAATTTTGGAAGTTTAAATGTTCAAGTTTATCAATCTACTGGTGGCTTAGTAGTTGATATACTTGATGTGAATACAGGAGAACAAACGCAAATAATCATTCCGTAATTTATGTTTGTAAAAGTAAATAAACTAATCGCACTTGTGCTTTGTTTGTTATGTGTTTCTTGTGGAGCAGTATTTAATCAACCGGTAACGGTTTCAGAAGCCATATTAGGTGAATCTACACAAAAAACAGAAGCATTAAAGAAACTACCTCCAGCTAAAGAAAAAATAGTTGTTGGGGTATATAACTTTAGAGATCAAACGGGGCAATATAAAATGATTGAAAATGGGAGCAGTTTCAGTACTGCTGTAACCCAAGGAGCAACGACAATTTTACTAAAAGCATTAGAAGATTCTAAATGGTTTAAGGCTATTGAACGTGAAAATTTAAATAACCTGTTGAATGAACGTAATATCATTCGTTCTACACGTCAAGAATACAGAAAAACGTCAAAAACTGATGTGCCAGAACTTGACCCTTTGTTATACGCCGGAATTTTATTAGAAGGAGGAATTATATCTTATGACTCAAACATTATTACTGGAGGTGTAGGTGCAAGATATTTTGGTGTAGGAGGATCAACAAAGTATAGACAAGATCGAATAACAATCTACTTGAGAGCTGTATCTACGTCTAGTGGAGAGGTGTTAAAAACGATTTATGTATCAAAAACAATTCTCTTTCAAGCTTTAGATGCAAGTTTTTTTAGGTATGTGAAGTTCAAACGTCTCTTAGAAGTAGAAACAGGTATCACAAAAAAAGAGCCATTACAAATGGCAGTAACAGAGGCAATAGAAAAAGCTGTAGAATCGCTTGTAATTGAGGGGTTAAAAGATCGTCTATGGCCAAGTGCAGCATCTGATGAAGACGTTAAACAAGTGATTGCACTTTATGAAGAAGAAAAAACAGAAGCAGAAAATAGACAAATTTACGATAGGCTGATACAAGATAAACGTGCCAAAAATGCTTTTGAACTTAGTGCAGGAGGGACCTATTTAGATGGTGATTATAGTGACCCTAAATTAGAACTCATGGCTGTAAGTGTAGGATACAAAAGAAGTATAACACCATATATGAATCTCGGGTTAAGTTATGAGAAATTCAATCTAGCTACTAAAGAAAAATATAATTATAAGTCTACATATGGTTTTATGTCATTTGATTTAAAAGCTGAATTAACCGTGCTGCCTTATGATAATTTATCTCCATATATCTATGTAGCTGGTGGTTTAAATGCTTCCAATTATTTTAAAGAGATGGATCCAAAAACTGAATTTGGAGTTGGATTAGAATATTTAGCATCTAAAAAAATAGGGTTTAAAGTTTATGGAGGTCACAACCAAGTCTATAGTGACATGTTAGATGGTATACAATCTGGTAAAAGAGATGATTTTTATTGGAAATTTGGAATAGGTATAAATTATTATTTATCAAAATCTAACCGACCTATGAATGATAATGGCAGGCAAATGTCAAGGAAAGAGTATCGTTTAAAGAAACGGTTAGATAAAGCAAATAGAAAAAATAACGTAGAACTTAATACAAATTAACAATGAAAACATATAGTAATTATTTTTTTATAGTAGTCCTATTAGCTCTATGTTATGCTTGTAGTGAAGACACTATAAGTAGTAATGGTACAGGGCAATTGAAAGGTGTTGTGATTGAAAGCGGATCAAACGAACCGATTGAAAATGTAAAAATTAAAGTTGTAGCAAATAATACCACGGTATTATCTGATAGTAATGGTGAGTTTTCTATAGGAAATATCCCTTCAGGAGAACAATCAGTTTCAGGGGAAAAGGATGGCTATTTAGCAACATTTGAAGCAATAACGATAATTTCTGATAGTGAAGTGAATTTAGTTTTAGAAATGGAAGTGTCAACATCAACGAATAACGCTCCAGAACAGCCTAACTTATTAACACCAGAAGATAATGCTGAGAATTTACCAAATGATGTTGAGTTAACTTGGGAGTCATCTGATGCTGAAGATGACGAGTTGACTTATACAGTTGAAATACGAAATGATGTAGATAATGAGATAATGACGTATGATGAACTATCAGAAACTAGTTTATTATTGGAAAATTTAAGTTACGGCGTAAAGTATTTTTGGCAAGTAAGTGTTAATGATGGTGTAAATCCTGAAGTATGGAGTGAAACTCATCAATTTGAAATTAATGGAAACCCAAACCATAGGTATTTGTTTTCAAGAAAAATAAATGGGAATGAGGTGGTGTTTTCTGCGAGTATTAATGAGAATGAAACAGAAGAGCTGCAGTTAACCTCTGAAGCTCAAAACAGTTGGAGGCCTCGTAAAAACAGGAGTAACAATTTAATCGCATTTTTAAGAAGTGATGGAGCAGAAACTCATTTGTATTCGATGAACCCGGATGGTACTGATGTTCGTCAAATTACAAATGTAGTACCTGTTGCAGGATTTAATCTTGATGAAATTGATTTTTGTTGGTCAGATAATGGAGAAAAACTCTTGTATCCTAGTTTTGATAAACTGTATATGATAAACAAAGATGGAAGCGGATTAACACTAATTTATCAAACAACAGATGGAAGCTTAATTTCAGAATGTGATTGGACAGCTGATGGAAGCATGATAGCGGTAAAAGTCAATGATTTGAATGGCTATAATGTTTCTATTTATACTATTGATATGTCGGGCACAATATTAACCACCATACTTTCAGGAGTTAATGGTGCAGCAGGTGGATTAAATTTCTCAGTAGATAACAATAGGCTTTTGTATACACATGATGCCTCAGGTTTTGAAGGGGCTAGTTACAGACAATTAGATACACATATCTATATGTATAATTTTGCATCAGGAACTTCTGAAGATTTATCTATAAGTAAACCAGACGGCTACCTAGATCTAGATCCTAGATTTTCTCCAAATGAATCTTTAGTAATTTACACACATACATCAAATGATGGTTTATCACAACAAGTGATTGAAACAGTAGATGCGATAAGTTCAAATAATAGAAATGAAATATTTACTGATGCAAAAATGCCAGATTGGGAATAACAATTAAAGTTAATATAAGAAAACCGGCAAGTATCTATTTTGCCGGTTTTTTTATACTTGTAATATGAGTTTATATTGTTACTTTTGTTTGACAATTATCAAACTTCAAATCTACTATGAAATTAAAAGTTTTATCTATACTAGGGTTGCTACTTGTCAGTAACATGTTTTCTCAAACAAGTGATGTGTTATTTACAGTAAATAATACAAAGGTTACAAACGCTGAATTTACAAGAGTTTATAATAAAAATATAGATTTAGTTCAAGATGAAAAACAGAAGGATGTTGATGAGTATTTAAAACTATATATTAATTATAAGCTAAAATTGGAAGAGGCTGTAGCGCTCGGATTAGATAAAAATTCAAAATATATTAATGAACTAGCCTCGTATAGAAGGCAGTTGTCTAAAAAATATCTGACTGATACAGAGGTTAGTGATAAGTTGTTAAAAGAGGCTTATGAACGTACTGTAAACGAGGTAAATGTTAATCATATTTTAGTAAGGGTAGATGAAGGTGCTTCGCCATTAGATACTATAAAAGCTTATAAAGAACTTTTGAAGTATGAGTCTATGACTCATAAAGAAGGGTTTACTAACGTGATGAAAAAAGTTCATGATGGAAAAACTGTTTATGGGGAATCTTTAGGCTTTTTTAAGGCATTTCAAATGGTATACCCGTTTGAATCTATGGCATATAATACACCTGTTGGTGAAATTTCTAAGCCATTTAGAACCAAATTCGGATATCATATTATCAATGTATTAGGAAAACAAAAATCCCTGGGAGAAGTTACAGTTGCGCATATAATGATTGCAAATAATAATGAAACTCTAACCACTACTCCAGAAGAAAGAGTAAATGAATTGCATCAAAAAATAGTAGAAGGAGCTGATTTTTCAAGTTTAGCTAGGCAGTTTTCAGATGATAAAAATTCTGCTAGAAATGGCGGAAAGTTAACTCGATTCGGAGCTGGAAAGTTGAGTTCTAAAATATTTGAGAATACAGCATTTTCTCTTGAAAACGATGGTGATATGTCTGACCCAATAAAAACTAAATATGGTTGGCATATTATTAAATTAATTAAAAAGCATCCAATTGCTGCATTTGATGATTTAAAAGTAAATCTTGAACAAAAACTTAAAAACGATTCTAGATCAAGAATCGTAAATGATAAAATGTATAGTAATTTAAAACAACGCTATAACTATACTGAGGCTCAAGATGTAAAGGGAAAAATAGCTGCTGTTGTTAATAGAGATTTCTTAAACGGTAAATGGGAAAGCAATGATACACTATATAATCAGATAGCAGCAAGCTTTTCAGATGTGAAAATTACATATTTAGAATATTACAACTCATTGAGTTCTAAACGTAAGAATTTTAGAAATTTGAATAATATTTCTAAAGTGATAGATGTAAGTTTTTCTGATTATATAAATAAAAGAATTTATGATTATCATAATGAAAATTTAGAAAACGTTTATCCGGAGTTTGGAAATATTGTTCAAGAGTATAGAGAAGGGTTATTATTATTTGAACTCATGGAACAAGAGATTTGGAAAAAATCAAAAACAGATTCTATTGCACTACAAAATTTTTACACAAAACATAAAGCAAACTACTATTGGGGAGATAGAATTGAGGCGGTAATAACCACAAGTGAATCTAAATTTATGGCTAAAAAGGTAAGGAAGCTATTGAATAAAGGAGCTGCTATAGATGAATTAAAGAGTAAAGAAAGTAGAGTAGTTGTGTCTCAAGGGATGTTTCAGGTTAATGATAAAGAAATACCTAGTAAGTACAAGTATTCAAAAGGAGTTTCTAAAGTATTTAAACACAATAATCAATATGTAGTTATTAAAGCTGTAAACAAAGTGCAACCAACTCAGCAAGAATTTGAAGAGGTAAAAGGTAAAGTTATTAATGATTACCAATTGCATTTAGAAAAGGAATGGCTAATTCAATTGAGAAAAAAATATAAAGTTGAAGTTAATAAAACTGTACTTAATAAATTAAGAGAAAGTTTGTAAGTAGAAGTGAAACCTTGCCATATACATATAATAGTTATTATAACACTATTGAGTCTTTGTTCTTGTGAGTTATTTAAACCTAAAGAGGAGCAAGAAGTTATAGCGCGGGTAAATGATGTGTATTTGTATAAGTCAGATTTTATAAAAGATTATCCTGAAAACTTACCAAAACAAGATAGTCTTTTGTTTGTTAATCAATATGTTGATAATTGGGCAACAAAGCAATTGCTAAAGCAAAAAGCAATATTAAATTTAGATACAGAAAAGCTATTAAGTTTTGATCAATTAGCAGAAGATTATAAATTAGATTTGTATACAAATGCTTATTTGAATGCATTAATAACAAAGAAGTTAGATACTATTATTTCAAAGGCTGAATTTGATACGTTGTTTAAAAACTCAAAGGAAAGCTTTAGGTTAAATGAAGAATTATTGAAATTTAGGTATGTGGTAATAGATAAAGCTCATACCGATTTAAAGGCAATAGAAACTAGATTTAAACGCTATGACAGTATTGATAAAGTAATATTAGATTCATTGTCTATACAGTTCCATTCATTTATGTTAAATGATTCTATATGGGTGAAAAAATCACAATTACTGAAGAAATTACCTATAAACGTAAGCGACATGGATTCTCAATTGTTAAAAAAATCTAATTTTATACAATTTGAAGATTCAATAAGATTATATTTGGTGCAAATAAATGATTTGTTAAAACGTAATGAA
Source organism: Flavobacteriaceae bacterium (assembly GCA_049609325.1). Lineage (GTDB taxonomy): Bacteria > Bacteroidota > Bacteroidia > Flavobacteriales > Flavobacteriaceae. The sequence continues at coordinate 33,819 of JBMYYK010000012.1, forward strand.
CAAGCTCCTCAAGAATATATGGAGCAAACATTGCAGCAAATTATTTTGAATAAAAGAAAATTAAAACTCATTAAGCAATTAGAGATTGATGTTAGAAAAGATGCAATACAAAATCAAGAATTTGAAGTTTACAATTAATATTACAACCGTTTTATTAGCATTTACGGTTGTAGTTTCAGCACAAAATGAAAAAAGAAAAATTGATGGTGTTTCTGCTGTGGTTGGTGATTACATCGTTTTAGATTCTGATGTAGATAAGATGTTTATTGAGTTAAAAAGTCAAGGCGTGTCTACAGCAGACTTTACCAGATGTAATGTTATGGGAAAGTTGTTAGAAGATAAATTGTATGCCCATCATGCCATACAAGATAGTATTGTTGTGTCTAACGATGAAGTAGAAAGTACCGTAAATCAGCAAATAGATTATATGAAATCTCAGGTAGGTGGTGATATGAAAAAAGTACTTGAGTTTTATAAAAAAGATGATGAGGTTGCCTTTAGAAAAGAATTGTTTGACTTGATTAAAACAAATAAATTAGCTAGTCAAATGACTAGAAAAATTGTTGAAGATGTAGAAATAAGTCCAGAAGAAGTCTATACGTTTTTTAATAAAATACCAGAAAATGACCGCCCTACTTTTGGAGCAGAGTTAAAAGTCTCTCAAATTATATTAAAACCAAAAACACCACAATCAGAAATTGATAAAGTTGTTGACAGGCTAAAGCAATATAAAGCGGATGTTGTTGAAAATGGTGCTAGCTTTGCATCTAAAGCAGTACTCTACTCTAAAGACGAACCTTCACGTTCAACAGGAGGTAAGTATACACTTCATCGTAAAAAACCAAGAATGGTTAAAGAGTTTAGAGAAGCAGCTTTCAGTTTGGAAGAAGGCGAAATTTCAGAGCCTTTTGAAACCGAGTTTGGATACCATATTTTAATGGTTGATCAAATTAGAGGACAAGAAGTAGATGTAAGGCACATTTTATTAATGCCAGAAGTGTCTAATGAAAACTTAGAAGAAGCTAAAATGTTAGCTGATACATTAAGAACAAGAATTCTTGACAAAGAAATTGCTTTTGAAAAGGCAGCTCTTGAATTTTCCGATGAAAAAGAAACAAAATTTGATGGGGGGAAATTAAGAAACCCAGAAACGTTTGATCATACTTTTGAGTTAACTAAAATGGATCCTACTTTATATTCACAAGTAATTAATTTAGAAGAAGGTGTAGTGTCAAACCCAATTTTAGAATATGACCGTACAGGTAAAGCGTTTTACAAGCTTATAATGGTTACAGATAAAAAAGAGGAGCATGTTGCTGAGTATGGTAAAGATTTTTTAAAAATTAAAGAATTAGCCTTAAAAGAAAAACAGATTGAAACTATTGCTAAGTGGCAAGAGGAAAAAATTAAAGACACGTATATTAAAATAACAGGAGAGTATAGAGATTGTGAATATACGAATAACTGGTTAAAGAAATAAAAACAGAAAACTCATGCATAAAAAAACCTTTGATTAATTTCAAAGGTTTTTTTGTGCAGATTTATTACTTTAGTCATGTAAATTATAAACTATGTCAGACGTTACAGCAATTGAACAACTCGTTACAAAGCACAAATTATTAAAACAAGAAATAGCTAAAGTTATTGTTGGTCAAAACTCTGTAATTGATGAACTCTTATTGGCTGTTTTCTCAGGAGGACATGTATTGTTAGTTGGGGTGCCTGGTTTAGCAAAAACATTGATGGTTAATACACTGGCTAAAGTAATGGGATTAGAGTTTAAGCGTATACAGTTTACGCCAGATTTAATGCCTTCTGATATTTTGGGTAGTGAAATATTAGACCACAATAGAGAGTTTAAGTTTGTAAAAGGTCCTGTGTTTGGAAATATCATTTTAGCAGATGAGATTAATAGAACACCACCAAAAACCCAAGCTGCTTTATTAGAGGCCATGCAGGAAAAATCTGTTACTGTTGCAGGTAATCATTATAAATTAGATTTACCATACTTTGTTTTAGCAACACAAAACCCTATTGAGCAAGAAGGAACTTATCCTTTGCCAGAAGCGCAATTGGACCGATTTATGTTTGCAGTAGAATTAACGTACCCTTCATTTGAAGAAGAAGTCAATGTTGTTAAAAATACCACAACAGATGTTACAGCACAAATTGATACCTTATTATCTGCGGAAGAAATTTTAGCTTATCAGCAATTAATAAGACGTATACCGGTAGCAGATAATGTTATTGAATATGCTGTGAAATTAGTGAGTAAAACACGTCCAAACACATCGGTAACTCCAAATGAAGTTAACAAATACATTGATTGGGGAGCTGGGCCAAGAGCCTCACAAAATTTAATTCTAGCTGCAAAAGCACATGCTGCAATTAGAGGGAAATTTTCACCAGATATAGAAAATGTTCAAGCTGTAGCTACTAGTGTTTTAAAGCACAGAATTATAAAAAATTATAAGGCTGAAGCTGAAGGGATTACCAAAGAACACATTATTGTAAATTTATTTTAAAACAACTTTTGAGGTTTAGCTTATGGAATCGTTAAAAAGTAAGCGAATTTTTGGGCTAGATTTACTAAGAACTCTTGCGATAACACTTGTTGTATTATCACACACCACATATTTATTATACCCGCATTCTAATAATACCATTGTTACACTAATACGTTTATTAGGGGCGATAGGTGTAGATTTATTTTTTGTGCTTAGCGGATATTTAATTGGAGGGATTTTACTAAAAGTTATATTAAATAATAAATGCCATTTTTCAGATTTATTACTGTTTTGGAAACGCCGCTGGTTAAGAACAGTACCAAATTACATGCTAATTCTTGTGTGTAATATTATCCTTTGTTTGAGCTTCAATCAGGAGTTGCCAAGTAATATTGTTAGCTATGTCGTATTTCTTCAAAACTTTACAACTAGTCATCCTGATTTTTTTACTGAAGCTTGGAGTTTGTCTATTGAAGAGTATGCATATATCTTTTTGCCTTTAGCACTTTATCTAAGTTTTGTATTGCTCAAATCTGTAGATAAAAAGAGATTGTTTTTTTTGGTAACATTATTAAGTATAATCGTGTTGTTTGGTGTTAAAATTAATTATTATATTAATACTGATGTTGCCTCGTATAAAGAGTGGAGTTCTGGTTTTAGAAAAATAGTTGTTTACAGGTTAGATGCTATTTATATGGGCTTTTTGTTGGTGTATATGGTTAAATGTAAACGCTGTTTTTTTGATAACTATAAAAAGTTATTAGCGGTATTAGCCTTATGTGTGTTTACTGGGATTCATGCAGTGATATATTGTTGTAATCTCTTACCTCAAACACATTTGTACTTTTATACATTTATATATTTGAGTACGGTCAGTTTGTGTATAGCAATGATGATTCCATATGTTTCTAGTATTAATTATAGTGGTTTTGGAAAACCTCTGATAGAATATATTAGTAAAATATCATACTCAATATACTTGGTAAACTATTCAATAGTATTGCTGAGTATAAAACATTTTATCGATGTTGACACACTAGATTTGCCATATAGAATAATAACTGTGATGGTATTTTTAATGTTAACATTGTTATTGTCGGTAGTAATTTATACGTTTTATGAACGACCTATATTAAAGTTTAGAGACCAAAAATATAAGATGTAATAGATGAAGCTAAGAAAACCCTTCATTTGTAGATTAATGACTTGTTTGTGTAGAATATTACATTGTGGATAGTTCAATTTTTCAGGGCTGTTTTTTACGATTATATGAAAATTATAAAATAATTTTAAGTACTTAATAAAAATACTTAATCAAATAGCTTTAATTGCTGAATATCTTCTAATTACCCTTGCTTTTTTGTAACTTCGCAAAACTTGAAATTACACACAATTTAATAATTTAGATGTAAATGATGAGGTTTAAAAGAGAGGTGAGTCACTTATAAAAACCTACTAGACATTTGCTATTAAAAATAAAACTTATGAGTTTATACAAGAATTACATTAAGGAAATAGAAGAGAGAAAGGGAAAAGGATTGCATCCTAAACCAATTGATGGAAGTGACTTATTAAGCGAAATTATTTCGCAAATAAAAGACACGAATAACCCAGAGAGACAACAGTCTTTAGATTTCTTTATTTATAATGTGTTGCCAGGTACTACTAGTGCGGCAGGGGTTAAGGCTCAATTTTTAAAAGAAATTATTTTAGGAGAAACTCAAGTAGAAGAAATTTTATCAACTTTTGCATTTGAGCAATTATCACATATGAAAGGTGGACCTTCAGTGAAAGTTTTAATCGACTTAGCTTTAGGTAGAGATGCTTCAATAGCTGAAGAAGCTGCTAAAGTTTTAAAAACTCAAGTATTTCTTTATGAAGCCGATACTGAGCGTTTAGAAAACGCTATGAAATCTGGTAATGCCATTGCAAAAGGAATTATTGAAAGTTATGCACAAGCCGAGTTTTTTACAAAATTACCAGAGGTTGAAGAAAAAATTGATGTAGTAACTTATGTAGCTGGAGTAGGAGATATTTCAACTGACTTATTATCTCCAGGAGCAGATGCACACTCGCGTTCAGATAGAGAGTTACACGGACAATGTATTTTCGAGCATAATAAAGATATGCAACAAGAAGTGTTGGCATTAAAAGAGCAACACCCAGATAAGCGTGTCATGTTAATTGCTGAAAAAGGTACTATGGGAGTTGGGTCTTCTCGTATGTCAGGTGTAAACAATGTAGCATTATGGACAGGAGTAAAATCAAGTCCGTATGTGCCATTTATAAACATAGCTCCAGTAATTGCAGGAACTAATGGTATAGCACCAATATTTTTAACTACAGTAGGGGTTACAGGAGGTATTGGAATCGATTTAAAAAACTGGGTAAAACAAAAAGATGAAAACGGTAACACTGTTGTAGATGCAGATGGTGAACCAGTTTTAAAACAAGAATATTCTGTAGATACTGGAACGGTATTAACTATTAATACAAAAACTAAAAAATTATACAATGGCGATACAGAATTAAAAGATATTTCGGCAGCATTAACTCCTCAAAAAATGGAGTTCATTAAAGCAGGAGGGTCTTACGCGGTTGTTTTTGGTAAAAAATTACAAACATTTGCTTGTAAAGCGTTAGGGATTGATGTGCCTCAAGTATATGCACCTTCAAAAGAAATTTCTATAGAAGGGCAAGGATTAACTGCTGTAGAGAAAATATTTAATAAAAACGCAGTAGGAAACACGCCAGGAAAAACATTACATGCAGGATCTAATACACGTGTAGAGGTAAACATTGTAGGGTCTCAGGATACTACAGGATTAATGACTTCGCAAGAATTAGAAATGATGGCGGCCACTATTGTATCTCCAATTGTAGATGCAGGATACCAATCAGGATGTCATACCGCTTCTGTTTGGGATGATAAATCGAAAGCTAACATACCTAGATTAATGAAGTTTATGAACGACTTCGGGTTAATTACAGGGCGTGATCCAAAAGGACAATATCATGCGATGACCGATGTAATTCATAAAGTATTAAATGATATTACGGTTGATGATTGGGATATTATTATCGGAGGAGATTCGCACACACGTATGTCTAAAGGAGTCGCTTTTGGAGCCGATTCGGGTACCGTAGCACTAGCATTAGCAACTGGTGAAGCGACTATGCCAATTCCAGAGTCTGTAAAAGTTACCTTTAAAGGAAACATGCGTAGTTTTATGGATTTCCGTGATGTTGTACACGCAACACAACAACAAATGTTAAAGCAGTTTGATGGTGAAAATGTATTCCAAGGAAGAATTATTGAAGTTCATATTGGTACATTAACATCAGATCAAGCCTTTACGTTTACTGACTGGACAGCAGAAATGAAAGCAAAAGCATCAATCTGTATTTCAGAAGAAGAAACATTAATTGAATCGTTAGAAATTGCTAGAGATCGTATCCAGATTATGATTGATAAAGGCATGGATAACGAAAAACAAATGTTACAAGGTTTAGTTGATAAAGCCAATAACAGAATACAAGAGTTAAAAACAGGAACTAAACCAGCATTAAAACCAGATGCTGACGCTAAATATTACGCAGAAGTTGTTATTGATTTAGATGAGATTGCTGAGCCAATGATTGCTGACCCAGATGTAAATAATGATGATGTGTCTAAACGTTATACACACGATACCATTCGTCCGTTATCTTTTTACGGCGGAACTAAAAAAGTAGATTTAGGGTTTGTAGGATCATGTATGGTGCATAAAGGTGATATGAAAATCTTAGCTCAAATGTTAAAGAATATTGAAGCACAACACGGTAAAGTAGAATTTAAAGCACCTTTAGTAGTAGCGCCACCAACATACAATATTGTTGATGAATTAAAAGCAGAAGGCGATTGGGAAGTATTACAAAAGTATTCAGGATTTGAATTTAATGATGATGATCCAAAAGGGTTAGCACGTACTAAGTATGAAAACATGTTGTATTTAGAGCGCCCAGGGTGTAACTTATGTATGGGGAACCAAGAAAAAGCAGAACCAGGAGATACGGTTATGGCAACTTCAACACGTTTATTCCAAGGTAGAGTTGTTAAAGATTCTGGAGAGAAAAAAGGAGAATCATTATTATCATCAACACCAGTTGTTGTGTTATCTACAATTTTAGGACGCACTCCTACGATGGCAGAATATGAAGCTGCTGTAGATGGTATTGTGTTAACTAAATTCAAGCCTTCTCAAAAGAAATTGGTAATGTAATTATCATAAATATATAATTATATAAAAAAAGCCAGAGTTTTAAAATTCTGGCTTTTTTGTGTTTTATAGTGAAGTTATTGTTAAAAACAGATATGAATAAACAGAATTGTTTGGTGTAATGTATTGGTTGTATTATAACCTAATGTATTGCTTTTTTCCTTTTACAAAATAATCCCAAACAATGCTTTTGGTAGCATAGTAATCTTGTTTTTTGGTATCAGAAGTTCTCTTTTTTAGCGTTTTTGACAAATTATTATAAAAACTAAAATGCGCTTTTATAATGGCTATGGTGTGTAAAGGTTTACCTTCAAAGAGATATTTTATACCAGCAATGCCGTCTAAACATAAACGAATGAAAACTAATCCAACTCCTTTATTTTTTGGTGTGTTTTTCACCAAGTTAAATAAAGAATTTCTAAAGTTTAAAAAAGTTTTTTTAGGATTTTGAGTAGCTAATGTTGCACCTCCAACATGATACACGGTAGAGTTGCCTACATATTTTATGCTATAGCCTTTATTCTGAATGCGCCAACATAAATCTATTTCTTCTTGGTGAGCAAAGTAGTCTTCGTCAAATCCGTTTAAATCACGGTATATAGCGCTCTTAATAAACAAACAAGCACCAGAAGCCCAAAAAATGTTTAAAGTATCGTTATACTGCTTTAAATCATGCTCTGTAGAGTTAAAGATACGACCTCTGCAATACGGATACCCATATTTGTCAACAAAACCGCCCCCAGCACCAGCATATTCAAACTTGGTTTTATCCTTGAAATCTAGAATTTTAGGTTGAATTGCAGCTATGTTTTCATCTTTTTGAAATTCAGAAATAATGGGTTTTAACCAATTTTCAGTCACTTCAATGTCTGAATTCAATAAGCAATAAATGTCAGCATTTATATGTTGTAAGGCGTCATTATACCCTTTTGCATATCCGCCATTACTTTTGTTTTTTATAATGGCAATGTTGGGGTAGTTTTCAGAGATGAACTTTATAGAGTTGTCTGTAGACGCATTATCAGCAATGTAAATAGTGGCTTCTTTTGAATATGAAACAACAGAAGGTAAAAACTGCTCTAAGAGCTGTTGTCCGTTCCAGTTTAAAATGACAATTGCTAATTTCATATGACGAATATAGTATAATTTATTCTCTCTATTTAGGCTTTTTTTCGGGAACTGGATCATATCCAGAACCGCCCCAAGGATGGCATCTGCCAATACGTTTAATAGCTAACCAACTGCCTTTTATTAATCCATGTGTGTGTAGGGCTTCTAAAGCATAACTTGAACAAGTAGGGGAGAACCGACATGCTGCAGGGGTGTATGGGGAGATGGCGATTTGGTAAAATCGTATTAAAAGTATAAGCGGATATGTGACAATTTTTTTGAGCATAAATAGAAAAGTCAGCCGTTAAGCTGACTTTTTAATATTAATTTAAAGAATAGCTCGTGCCTTCTCGTCCGTCTTTTAGTTGTACACCTAGTTCAGATAACTCATCTCTAATTTGGTCAGAAAGGGCGTAGTCTTTATTGGCCTTTGCCTCAGCTCTTAATTTGATCAGCAATTCTATTGTACCTGATAATTTATCAGAATTATTATCAGATTCTGACTCATTCATTAAACCTAAAATATCAAATGTAAAAGCGTTTAGGGTTGTTGTTAACAATGCCAAATCATCAGCAGTAATACTCGCTTTCTTGTCATTTATTTGATTGATGTATTTTACGGCTTCAAATAAATGTGCAATTAAAATAGGTGTGTTAAAATCGTCATTCATGGCATCATAACATTTCTGTTGCCATGCGGCTACATCAAATGTAGAGGTGTCATTAATGTTAATTTTACCTAACAAATTGATGGCTTCCATTAATCTGTTGTGTCCTTTTTCAGAGGCTAATAAGGCATCGTTAGATAAGTCTAAAATGCTTGAATAATGTGCTTGCATGTTGAAAAAACGCGTTACACTTGGTGAAAATGCTTTGGATAAAATGGTGTTGTTCCCAGTGTAAATTTCTTGTGGCAACAAGTGATTTCCTGTGGATTTTGACATTTTTTTACCATTTAAATTTAGCATGTTTGTGTGCATCCAATAATTTACTGGTGCTTTATGATTGCATGCTTCTGCTTGGGCAATTTCACATTCGTGGTGTGGGAATTTTAAGTCCATTCCACCACCATGTATGTCAAACTGGTCACCTAAATATTTTGTACTCATTACGGTACATTCTAAATGCCAACCAGGGAAGCCGACAGACCAAGGTGAATTCCAACGTTGGATATGTTCTGGTTCGGCACGTTTCCAGAGGGCAAAATCTTGTGGATTTTTTTTATCTGATTGTCCGTCTAATGCTCTAGTATTTTCAATAGCATCTTCAATAACACGTTTTGACAAAATCCCGTAGTTTTTTGTTTCGTTATATTTTAGTACATCAAAATAAACCGAACCATTTGCTACGTAAGCTAAGCCGTTATCGATAATTTTTTGAATGGCTTCAATTTGCTCAACAATATGCCCTGTTGCAGTAGGTTCTACACTAGGTGGTAAGAAGTTATAGCGTCTTAATATTTCATGAAAATCAACAGTGTATTTCTGTACAATTTCCATTGGTTCTAGTTTTTCTAAACGCGCTTTTGTAGAAATTTTATCTTCTGTATTGTCATCAGTTAAATGTCCTGCATCGGTTATATTTCTTACATAACGTACTTTGTAACCTAAGTGTAGCAGGTAACGGTAAATCATGTCAAAACTCATAAACGTTCTCACATTCCCTAAATGCACATTGCTATATACTGTTGGTCCACAAACATACATACCAACAAACCCGTCAGTGATAGGTTTAAAAAGTTCTTTTTTACCAGTTAAGGAATTTTGAATTTTGATCTGTTGATTGTGATATGTATTCATGGTTTTAAGTATTACCTACTTATGTAAATTACTCAGTTATGTTAAAACTGAGTGTCTAATTTTATATAATCTAAAAATTCTCTTCGTACTTTATCTTCTTTAAAGGCTCCGCCAAATTCAGAGGTTACAGTACTGCTTTCAATATCTCTAATACCTCTAGAGTTAACGCATAAATGCTTAGCGTCAATTACGCAAGCCACGTCTTCTGTACCTAAAGCTAGTTGTAATTCACGCACAACTTGTATGGTTAAACGTTCTTGTACTTGTGGTCGTTTTGCGAAATAATCTACAATACGATTCATTTTTGATAAGCCAATAACTTTACCTTTAGATATATAGGCCACATGTGCTCTACCAACTATTGGTAATAAATGATGTTCACACGTAGAGTATAATGTAATGTTTTTTTCAACTAACATTTCGCCATACTTATACTTGTTGTCAAAGGTTGAGGCGTTAGGTTTATTATCTGGGTGTAACCCACCAAATAGTTCTTTCACAAACATTTTTGCTACACGTTTTGGTGTACCACTTAAACTATCATCAGTAAGGTCTAAACCTAGTGTTTGCATTATGTTTTCAACATCTTTTTTGATGGCTTCTATTTTTGAATCATCGTCTAATTCAAAGGCGTCATCTCGTAAAGGCGTATCAAATGAAGTTCCTATATGGTTGTCTCCAATATCGTCTATTTCTTTCACTGTATTTGGTTTCGTTATTGTGTTTAAAATACAACTCATATTGTATGAGTAGAGATTAAGACGGCAAAGATACTAAAACTTACAAATTTTTTAGACTTAGGGTTTAGGAAATATCGTTAGATATGATTTTTTATGACTCATAATTATACAGTTTAAGTGATAAAAAATATATTCAAATCGATATGTTTTGAGTGTAATTAATTGTATATTTGTACTGATAATCAAATGATTGCAATTTAGTCTTCGTCATGTTTAATACAGCAATAAAGCTCTGCTGTTATAAATTGTTGGGATGAATTGTGATTTTTTTTATTGTAGACGCACTAAATGCATTGTTGTAATTTTTATAATGTGTAGTGTGATGCTGTCTAATGCACAAGTGCAACCTAAAAATTCATTCACAGAGGCAGAAATATACACTCTAGCACTTGAGATTTTTCAGCAAGAACACATAGAGTTATTTACAAACTCATCTTCAAGACGAAAAGGGCTCATCACACGGTTTTTAAACGAACAATATTCTGTAGCATATGAACCAGGGTATAAAGGTAAAAACATTACTCAGTTGTCTAGTTTGCCGTTAAACAACAAGCATAATATAAATCTATTACCAGATTATACGTATAACCCTGAAAGTTTTAACCCCTTAAAATACAAGTTTCCATTGAACTCCCAATCTGAAGAATTGTATCGGATTGGTAGTACTGATTACATCATCACAATACATCGGTTAAATTAGTTAAGAACTACGATAATGAAGAAGAGGTTGTTTTTATTGTTATTTATAGCCAGTATAGGGGTATTACACGGGCAAATCAATATTTCCACTGGGGGAACGGTAACTACGTGTTCAGATGTTTTTGTAGATTCTGGAGGGCTAGGCGGGAATTATTCGTCTAATGAAAATTATGAAATTACAATTTGTCCTGATACAGCAGGTAACTACCTTCAGTTAGATTTTACCACTATTAATATTGAAGGAGGCTTTGATGATTTTTTAATTGTCTATAACGGGAACTCCTCTTCCGAACCAATTTTTGGAACAATTAATGACGATAACACGTGTGATATTACGCAATATACGTCTAGTGCGGTAGATGGTTGTTTAACAATTGTGTTTGAATCTGATAATTCATTTAATCAGTCGGGTTGGGAAGCAAATATATCATGTACAACAACACCTGGAGGAGGTTCAATTATTCCTGAAAATGCCATTTGTGGTGGTTCAGGAGCATTTTGTGCAGATGCTGGAGCTTTAGAGTTTCCAAATTCTTCAGATAATGACTGTGTGCCTGATGCACCAAATGTTGTAGTGACAAATTCATGTTTAGGATCTGCGCCAAACCCTGCTTGGTATTTTGTTGAAATTGGCTTAGCTGGAGATATTATTATTGATATCGCACAAACAACTGGACCAGGTGGTACAGGAGCTGGTTTAGATGTAGATTATGTGGTTTGGGGGCCGTTTCCAGATGTGGCATCAGCTTGTGTAGATTTTACTACTGGAGATTGTTCTGGCGATCATAATTGTATGGGAACTGCTGTAGATTGTAGTTATAGCACCGCTCCTGTTGAAACTGCAACAATCCCAAATGCCCAAGTAGGGGAGTTCTATATGTTTTTAATTACAAATTTTGATGGCGCTGCAGGGTATATCACATTAACACAAACTAACTTAGGAAACCCTGGTGCTGGGTCAACAGATTGTTGTCCGTATATTACAGGAGTAAATCCGTCTACTTGTGGTGCTAATGACGGATCAATTGAAATATCGTTACTGACCCCAAATACTGTATATACAATTACGTATAATGATCCTGCACCGCAAACAATTACAACAACCTCCAATGCTTTAGGTGAGATTGTAATTACAGGTTTAGCTGCCGGAACCTATACTAATATATATACAAATACACCAGCTTGTAATCCTGAAGACATTACATTAGTAGATGCCGCTGCGCCTGTAGTGAATTCATTAACAGCAGTAACTCCAATATGTTCTGGGGCTAATGCAGACTTTACAATCACAGGTACTCCAAATGCAGTGGTAAGCTATACGATTAATGGAGGTGCAACTGCAACAGTAACTCTAGATGGTACTGGTAACGCTACGATTAGTGTTGGTGGGGTAACTTCAGATACTGTTATAGTGTTGTCAGATATTTCTCTTAATAGTTGTACTACGGTTGTTGCAAATACCACTACTGTAATTGTTGATCCAGTACCTGTATTAAACAGTTTAACTTCAAACTCTCCACTTTGTACAGGGCAAGACGCCATATATACAATAAACGGAAGTCCGAATGCAATACTAACATATAATATTAATGGAGGCGCAGCTACCACAATTACGTTAGATGCTTCTGGAAATGCTAGTATAACAGTGCCGGGTATCATAGTAAATACAACATTGAACTTGATGAATATAGCGTTAAATGCATGTAGTAGTGCACTCACTGATACAGAAACAGTGATTATAGATCCGGTTTTGGTGGTATCTAGTTTAGTGGGTAATGGACCAATTTGTGAAGGAGATGATGCAGTGTTTACTGTGGTGGGGTCTCCAAATTCTATAGTAACATATTCTATAAATGGTGGAGCGGCTCAAACAATAAACCTAGATGCTTTAGGAAATGGAGTAATAACTGTTGTTGGAGTGACTGCAAATGTTGATGTTAATCTTACCAGTTTAAGTCTTAGTGGTTGTAGTGTTGTATTAACAAATACAGCTACTGTAGTTGTGACTCCAAATTCAAGTTTAACGAGTTTAACAGCTATAAGTCCAGTTTGTATTGGAGATGATGCAGTGTTTAATTTTGTTGGGACTCCTAACGCAACAGTAACGTACACCATTAACGGAGGTGCTCCGGTTTTAGAAATATTAGATGCTTTAGGAAATGGTACAGTAACTGTTACCAATATCCTTTCAGATGTGACCTTATTAGCTTCTGGTATAACAATTAATGGATGTACTGTTACAATTTCAGAATCTGAAACTGTTATTGCTACAGCTATACCTACATTAGCCATAACTGCTTATTCTAATCCAACAACTTGTGCTGGTACAGACGGAAGTATAACGTTGGCAACAACAAACTTACCTGACGGGACATATACATTAAATTATGAAGATGCAGCCGCAACACCGCTTACAATGACAATGATAGTTAGTGGGGGAGTAGGAACAGTTACAGGGCTATTGGCAGGAATATATAATAATATAGCAGTGACATACTTAGGATGTATTTCAATAGATAATGTCAATGTACAATTAACCGACCCGCCATTACCTACATTAAACTTGTCTGCAACATCTAATCCAACAACATGTTCTGGAACAAATGGTAGCATCACCTTAAATACAACTAATCTGCCAGACGGAAATTACACCGTTAATTATGTTGATAATACAGGAACAGCGCAAACAGAAATAATGGTAGTAACAGGAGGAATAGGGGTGATTTCAAATGTATCTTCTGGAGAATATAATAATATTACGGTTACACATTTAAATTGTACATCTGTAGATGATGTAGATGTTTTATTAACTGATCCGCCTTTGCCAGTATTGACTATAAATGCAACATCTAACCCTACAACATGTGATGGGAATGATGGTAGTATCACACTAAATACAACTAATCTGCCTGATGGAATATACACGGTAAATTATGAAGATACTACAGGAACACAACAAGCAGTATCGATGCAAGTTACAGGAGGAATAGGTATCATTAATGGTTTATATGAAGGAGAGTATAATAATATAACAATTACGAATAATAACTGTACCTCGATAGATGATGTAGATGTGCTACTTTCTGACCCTTTACCATCAATACTAGCCATAATAGCAACAAGTAACCCTACTATATGTGAAGGGATAGACGGAAGTATTACATTATCGACAACTAATTTACCAGATGGAATTCATACAATAAATTATGAAGATATTGCTGGGGTGCCACAAACAACAACCATCTCGGTTACTGCAAATATAGGAGTGATTACAGGCTTGTCGGCTGGGACTTATAATAACATTACTGTAACATTCTTGAGTTGTACTTCTGTTGAAGATATAGATGTTGTTTTAGTAGATCCGTTACCAGCAATATTAGCAATCATCGCTAGTGCCAATCCAACTACTTGTGATGGTACTGATGGAAGCATAACCTTATCGACTGCAAACTTACCAGATGGCACGTATACAATTAATTATGAAGATGAATCAGGTGCTCCACAAACAGAATCGATTGTTGTTGCCGGAGATATAGGGATTATTTCTGGTTTGAGTGAAGGGGAATTTAATAATATTACAGTTACATATTTGAGTTGTACTTCTGTTGAAGATATTGATGTAGAACTGATAGATCCTATACCTGCAATTATTGCAGTAATCTCCGTAGTTAATCCGAGTGGATGTAATGCGAACGATGGGAGTATAACGTTGTCTGTGGCTAATTTAATAGATGGCGTATATACAGTTCATTTTGATGATGTAAATGGTGTACAACAAACCTCAACAATTACAGTAGTTAATAATGAAGGAACAATACAGAATCTACCTTCAGGGGTTTATAATAATATTACTATTATTAGTGCAAGCTGTGAATCTGTTGAAGATGTTGATGTGGTATTGTCAGATCCTGTGCCAGCAATTTTAGCGATAATATCAGCCGCAAATCCAACAACATGTGCAGGTGCAGATGGCGATATTGTATTATCTACATTAAACTTGCCAGATGGCATATATACAATAAATTATGAAGATGCTTCAGGGCTACCTCAAACAGTAAATATGACTGTTGTAGCTAATGTTGGTGCCATTAGCAACTTGCTGTCTGGAAGCTATAATAATATTACCGTAACTCATGTAGGCTGTACATCATCAGAAGATGTTGATGTGGTACTTGTAGATCCTTCACCACCCGTATTAAATGATATGATGAATATGGTGCCAATCTGTGAAACAGATACTGTTGTTGACGGGGTGATGCCACACGATTTAACTTTAAATATACCATCAATTATTAGTAATCAAACAGGAATAGAAGTGACCTTCTATGAACAATTGTCTGATGCGCAAACTGGTACTAATCCAATTACCAACGATACTGCGTATGTGAATACTAATCCCACGCCTCCAGTATCAGTTCAAACCATTTATGTGAGAGGGGTAGATCAAGTAACGGGATGTTTTTCTGTAGTGAGTTTTACTATAACGGTAATGAGTACTGAAGCAGAAATACCAAACCCGCTAACTGAATGTGATGATGATAATGACGGGTATCACTATTTTGTGTTACATAACACCATTACGTTAAATGAAATTACTAACGGAAATGCCAATATTCAAGTGAGTTATTATGAAACTTTAGCTCAAGCAAATGCAGGGATTACAAGCGCGCAATTATCAAGTCCATATCAAAATATCACAGCATACAATCAAACAGTATATGCAAGGGCACAATTAATAACTTATGATTGTTACAGAATTGTTGAGCTAGAGTTAAATGTAACGGATGGTCCGGCATTACCACAAGGTGATTTGTTGTATAGTCAATGCGAAACTAGTGGTAGTGTTGATGGGATTGTAACGTTTGATTTGACGTCTTATGAACTATCAGATTTATTTGCTGTTATTATTGCTAATGGGGGAGATGTTTCAAATTACACAGTAAATTATTATACTGGTTTAAATGCTTCTGGCGAACCTGATTTAGCAACATTAATTAACAATCCAAGTAATTTTCAAAATACAGTTGCGCCAAATCAAACTATTTATGCTAGTGTAACTGATACTGTAACGGGCTGTGTGTCTGTACAGCCAATAATATTGCATGTAGACTTACTTCCTGAGGCAAATTATACCGAAAAACACAAATGTGATGATGAAGTAGCTGATGGATTAACTGAATTTAATTTAACAGAGTATAGTGCAATAATAACAGGTGGAAGTCCTAATGTTGATGTAGTATTCTATACTAATCAAACTGATGCAGAAGCAGGCTCAGGAAATAATATAATTACTAATCCAACATCTTATGTGAATACGATTAATCCACAGTCAGTTTTTGTTAGGGTGTTTAATTCCAGTACTGAGTGTTATGAAGTAGCATTATTAGTATTGCATGTAGACCCTTTACCTACACCATTAAATAGTTCAGAAATTAGTACGCAATTAGGTAATAATGGCGTGATGGAGGTGTGTGATGGTAATGTTGATGGTTCTGGAAGTGTTGCGGATCAAGTGGCGGAGTTTGATTTAACCTTATGGGAAAGTCAAATATTAACAGGTGATGGGCCAGGAGTAGAGTCTGGGGTATCCGCATCATATTATACGAGTTATAATGACGCAGTACTTCAAGAGCAGATGATTAGTACTCCAACTACTTATACAAATTTATCGAACCCACAAACTATATATGTTCGTGTTACGAATGATGGAACTGGAATAATTCCAGCAACTGAGGGGTCTGGATGTTTTGTTATACTAGAATTTCAAATTTACGTGCCAATTCCTCAAGTAATAGTTTTAGGTAATACTGTATTGTGTATAGATGAAAACGGTGTGCCTATTGCAAATGTGCCATTACCAATTTTGCAAGCAGAAGTAACTCCTAGCGGACCATACAATTACCAATGGTCGTTAAATGACGTTACTATTCCAGGAGCAACGAATCAATCATATACTGTCACACAAGCAGGAGAGTATATGGTAACTGTGTCTGGGCCAACCAATTTTAATTGCATTAATTATGCATCTGTAATTGTTGAAGAGTCAGGTGTTCCAGATAATTTTAATGCTAATGTAACAACACATGCGTTTGCAGATTCTCACCAAATTGTAGCAGAGGCCACATCTAGTAACCCAAATATTGAGTTTTTGTATGCATTAGACGAAGCTCAAGGAGGAGAATTTGTCGCAAACGGAGTGTTTAATAATGTGAGTCCGGGTATTCATGTAATAACAATAACTGATAGTAGAGGCTGTTGGAAAGAGACCATTTCAATATTAGTAATTGATTATCCTAAGTTTTTTACTCCAAATGGAGATGGCGTTAACGATACTTGGCAAATAATTGGTATTGAAGGCATCCCAATTTCAATAATTTATATTTTTGATAGATATGGTAAATTATTAAAACAATTAGATCCTAATAGTATAGGTTGGGATGGGACATATAATGGAAACCAATTACCAGCGTCTGATTATTGGTTTACTATAAAATACCTAGAAGGAACCCCTCCAGTTGAAAAAGAATTTAAAGCACATTTTTCTTTAAAGCGTTAATTCTTTATAGACATCTCTAATTAGTTATTTCACATCAACAAATTGCTTTTTGTCGAATATATAGGTGCTTTTATCGATAATATTTTGTATCCGTTAAACATTTGTTAATTTCATGGCAAATTTATTATTGACCCTCATAGATGTTTTTTTATAAAAAAAGCATTTAATAATAGTTAAAAGGTAGGGTAAATAGGTTAACAAGCGTTTCATGTATGAAACGCTTGTTTATGTTACATTAAAGTTATCATTAACTAACCATTAATAATTTGTTTAAAAACCCAGTTATGAAAAAACACATTACTTATTTAGTACTTATTGTAGTACTCACTGCTTTTAAGTCCTACGGGCAAGATTTTATTGAAAGAAAACATTCTGACCAATTTATTAAAAACTGTATAGTTGAAGTGTTTCAAGGAGAAACTGAAAAGTTAGTTTTTAATTCTACCTCTAGAAGATATTCTTTAATGAAGAAATTTATTAAAGATCAAGTAGTGGTTGAATACAGACCAGAATATGCTGGGAAAGATTTTGTCTCAACAAACGAATTACAATTAAATAATAAATACAATTCTAATCTTCAAAAAGATGAATCGTATAATCCAAATACTTTTAACCCTTTAAAGTATGGCATTTCAATGTTTCCATCTAAACGAAATATATATAGGATAGGAGAATCTGATTATATAATGATTGTATCTCAATCAAACTAACTTACCAATTTTAATTATAAAAAAATATTATTAGTACTAGCAGTATTGTGCTTTAACATTGGTAGCGCACAAATAAATATTGCATCAGGAGGAACTGTTACTGCAGGATCGTGTGGTAATACATTTGTAGATTCTGGAGGAGCAGGAGGAAATTATTCTGGAAATGAAAATTATCAAATTACTATTTGTCCAGATACTCCTGGTACATATATCCAATTTGAGTTCAGTTCTTTTGATGTAGAAGGTGAACCTTGGGATTTTTTAACGTTTTATGAAGGTACTGGTACTGGAGGTACAGTAATAGGTACTTATGGAGATACAAGTCCGCCAGATTTTGGCGCATGCGCAGGAGGTACTTACATCGCGTCTAGTCATCCTTCAGGATGTATTACAATTACATTTGAATCTGACTTCATTGGTAATCAAGCAGGATGGGAAGCTGATATCACATGTACAACAACAGCAGGAGGTGATGCTATAGTTGGAGGAAATACTCCGCCAGCAAATTCTGTATGTGGTGGTTCAAATCCATTTTGTGCAGATGCAGGAGCTTTAGAGTTTGAAAATACATCTGATGCTGATTGTGTGCCAGATGCTCCAGCTGTTGTAGTTGCCAATTCATGCCTAGGGTCAGCACCTAATCCAGCATGGTATTTTATTGAAGTTGGTGAAGCAGGAGATATTGTTGTAGATATTTCACAAACCACTGGGCCAAACGGTACCGGAGTAGGGTTAGATGTTGATTATGTTGTATGGGGGCCTTTTAATTCTCCGTCTGATGCTTGTACAGATTTTACTAGTGGTGATTGTACATCAGATCATAATTGTTCAGGAACAGTTGTAGACTGTAGTTATAGTATTGCACCTACAGAAACTGCCACAATACCAAATGCACAAGTTGGTGAATTTTATATGTTTTTAATCACAAACTTTAATGGTGCAGCAGGATATATCACATTAGATCAAACCAATACAGGAAATACTGGTGCGGGAGCTACGGATTGTTGTCCGTTTGAAGAAGGAGTAGACCCTTCAACATGTGGAGCAACAGATGGAGCAATTAACATTTCGTTATTAATAGCTAATACATCGTATACGGTAAATTATACAGACCCTTCAGGAAACCCACAATCTTATACTGCGGTTACTGATGGAAACGGAACCTTACAAGTGCCTAATTTAGGAGCTGGTACATATACTGATATTGATTTAGGAGTAATAAATTGTACTCCTGCAACTATAACTTTAGGTGATAGTGCCACTCCAGTACTTAATACGTTCACAAGTAATGATCCAATTTGTTCTGGTGAAGATGCTATTTTTACCTTAAATGGGACACCAGGTACAACAATTAGTTATACAACTACCACAAATGGTGCGCAAACTGTTGTTCTTGATGGTGCTGGTAATGCAACAATAACCGTAACTGGTGTGACTGCAGATGAAACAATGACCATAACACAATTGTCTTTAAGCGGATGTAATATAACGTTATCTAATGCCCAAACAGTTACTTTAGGAACTAGTCCAACAGCAGATGCAGCTACTGTTTCGTCACCTGTGTGTACTGGTGATGATGCTGTGTTTACAATTACTGGTACACCAGGAGCTACAGTAAATTATACAACCACTACAGATGGAGCACAATCTATTGTATTAGATGCTTCTGGTAATGCAACGGTAACTGTAACAGGTGTTACTGCAGATGAAACCATTACGTTAGTTGATGTGTCGTCGTCTTCTGGAGCGCCAATAGTTGAAAACGGAATCAATGCCACAGGAGGAGTCAATCCAGGAAATGCTACAGGAGCAATACTACCTGTTGGTTCTGCATTAGGTAATGCTAATGCTGCTACTGTAAATAATGCTAATAGAGATTTAACAATCACATTAGCATCTACTGTTCCAGCAGGAACAGTAATAACTGTAAGTTTAGCAAAAGCCAATAATAATGGTGCAGTCAATATTACTGATGGTGTAAATACAACAGCTTTTAGTGCTGGGGCAAATAACACGTCGCAACAGATAACATTTACAACAGGTGTTACAACAAATACAATAACTATAAACAGAACTGGAGGTTCAGTTCGTATTGATGGGGTTGAATACACACTAACACCAACAGGTTGTATAATACCACTTACAGATTCAGAAACTGTAGTTGTTAATCCAGAGCCATTAATTGCAGATACAACCGCTGAAATTTGTTCAGAAAGTGCATTTAGTGTTACTCCAGTAGATACTTTGCCAGATGTTGTTCCTGCAGGAACAACATATACATGGTCTGCACCAGTAATTGCACCTTTAGGAAGTATAACAGGAGGAAGTGCTCAAGCTGTGGGGCAAACGTCTATTAGCCAAACACTAACCAATACTACCAATGCAGTTGCAACGGCTACATATACAGTTACTGCAACTTCTGGTACTGCGCCAAACACGTGTACAGACATCTTTGATATCGTGGTTACAGTCAACCCTTTACCAGTTGTTGACACGCCTGCAGATGTTACAATGTGTGATAGTTATACACTACCAGCTCTAACAACTGGAACTTATTATACAGGTTCAGGAGGAACAGGAACGGTATTAAATGCTGGAGATGCTATTACGAGTACACAAACAATTTATGTGTATGAGGAGACTGGAACAACACCAAATTGTTTTGATGAACATAGCTTTGTTGTAACTATTAATACTACACCAAGTGTAGATACACCTGCAGATGTTACCATATGTGATAGTTATACATTACCAGTATTAACATCTGGTACGTATTATACTGGTTCAGGTGGAACTGGGATAACTTTAGCAGCAGGAACAACCATTACAAGTACACAAACAATTTATGTGTATGCAGAAACAGGAACAACACCAAATTGTTTTGATGAGCATAGTTTTGTAGTAACGATCAATGCTACACCAACTGTTGATACGCCATCAGATGTTACGATTTGTGATAGTTATACCTTACCGGCTTTAACAACAGGAACGTATTATACAGGAACAGGTGGAACAGGTACCGTACTAAATCCTGGAGATGCTATTACAAGTACACAAACAATTTATGTGTATGAGGAGACTGGAACAACACCAAATTGTTTTGATGAACATAGCTTTGTTGTAACTATTAATACTACACCAGTTGTAGATACACCTGCAGATGTTACAATATGTGATAGCTACACGTTACCAGCTTTAACAACAGGTGCATATTATACAGGTTCAGGCGGAACAGGAACGGTATTAAATGCAGGAGATGCTATTACAAGTACACAGAC
>JBMYYK010000013.1:0-52619 GCA_049609325.1 Flavobacteriaceae bacterium
GATGTAAATTTCTTCTCAGGAATGTTTCAGTCGTTCGGAGATGCACCAGGAGGTTTTAGTGAAGAAATGCAAGAGTTTACATATTCTGTAGGAGCAGAATATTCTTATCAAGATTCATTTGCGTTTAGAGCAGGATACTTTAATGAGCATGAAACTAAAGGAGCAAGAAAGTTTTTTGCTTTAGGAGCTGGGTTTAAATACAATGTGGTTAATATAGATGTATCTTATCTGTTATCTGCGTCAAAGGTGCCTAGTCCACTAGAAAATACATTGCGTTTTTCATTGTCATTTAATATTGGTGGAGGCGCATCAACTAGTGGAGAATAATATTTGTTAAGATGAAAGAGCTTACTATAAGCACAACATTTAAAATTTACGAACAGCTGTCGGAACTTCCATCAGCTGTTTTTAGTCTAATGGAACAAGCAGTTGCTGCAAGAAATTCGGCATATGCACCATATTCAAAGTTTAATGTGGGGGCGGCAATTTTATTAGATAATGGTAAAGTTGTTATAGGGTCTAATCAAGAGAATGCGGCATACCCTTCAGGCTTATGTGCTGAGAGAGTCGCTATTTTTCAAGCGGGTGCTTTGTACCCAGATGCGAAAATTAAAACGATTGCCATTACAGCAACCTCTCAAAATCATAAAGTGACTTCACCAATCCCACCATGCGGTGCTTGTAGGCAATCAATGGCTGAATATGAGAGTCGCCAAAATCAAGGTATAGAGTTGTATTTTATGGGAGAAGAAGGGGCGATAATGAAATCTGAGTCGCTAGCTGATATTTTACCGTTAATGTTTGAAAAATCACATTTATAATAAAGTGTCGGAAGATATAGGATAATCAAAAGCAACTATTTGAAACGAACAAATAGTTGTTTTTTTTTTATAAAACAGTTTTTTGATTCATTTTGAAAACCTATTTTTGTCTACTGTTTAAAAAATAACAACATACTTCAAAAGTAACGAAGATGAAAAAAATCACAAAAGCCACATATTTAAAATGGTATGAAGACATGCTGTTTTGGAGGAAGTTTGAAGATAAACTAGCTGCAGTTTACATCCAGCAAAAAGTTAGAGGTTTTCTGCATTTGTATAACGGTCAAGAGGCGGTTTTAGCGGGATCTTTACATGCAATGGATTTATCAAAAGATAAAATGATAACCGCATACCGTAACCACGTACAACCTATTGGTATGGGAGTAGATCCTAAAGCGGTTATGGCAGAATTGTATGGTAAAGTTACTGGAACGTCTAAAGGAATGGGAGGCTCTATGCATATTTTTTCTAAAGAGAAAGGCTTTTATGGTGGTCATGGTATTGTTGGTGGTCAAATACCTTTAGGAGCAGGAATGGCTTTTGGTGATAAATACCATAATACCGGAGCAGTAACCTTATGTTATTTTGGCGATGGTGCTGCTAGACAAGGATCATTACATGAAACATTCAATATGGCTATGTTGTGGAAATTGCCAGTGGTGTTTATTGTAGAAAACAACGGATATGCCATGGGTACTTCAGTTGAACGTACAGCAAATCATACAGAAATATGGAAACTTGGTTTAGGATATGAAATGCCAAGTCGTCCAGTAGATGGTATGGATCCAGTAGCAGTAGCAAAGGAAGTAGATATAGCTATGGAGCATGCCAGACAAGGTAATGGACCAACGTTTTTAGAAATGAAAACCTACCGTTATAGAGGTCACTCAATGTCAGATGCTCAGCATTATAGAACAAAAGAAGAAGTTGCAGAGTATCAGAAAATAGATCCAATTACAACGGTTAAGAATATATTGTTAGATAACAAGTATGCAACTGAAGATGATATTGCGGTTATTGACAAGCGTGTGAAGAATTTAGTGAAAGAATGTGAACAGTTTGCAGAAGAATCTGCATTCCCTCCTGTGAGTCAGCTGTATGATGTTGTATACGAGCAAGAGGATTATCCGTTTATACCTCATAAATTATAAGCTATGGCAGAAATTATTAACATGCCACGTTTAAGTGACACCATGGAAGAAGGTGTTGTGGCTACTTGGTTAAAACAAGTAGGAGATAAAATTGAAGAAGGGGATATTCTTGCTGAAATTGAAACCGATAAAGCTACAATGGAATTCGAATCATTTTATGAAGGGACTTTACTTCATATTGGTATACAAGAAGGTGAAGCAGCTCCTGTAGATTCGTTGTTGGCTATTATAGGTGATGAAGGCGAAGACATTTCAGCTTTGTTATCTGGTGCTGCATCTGAAGAAAAAGTAGTAGAAGATAATAGTAGTGCTGAAGTGAGTGAACCTGCTGCAGCTGTAGTTGTGCCAGATGGTGTAGAGGTTATTACTATGCCACGTTTGAGTGATACCATGACTGATGGTACGGTGGCTACATGGTTAAAGCAGGTAGGAGATACAGTTGAAGAAGGCGATATTTTGGCAGAAATAGAAACTGATAAAGCCACTATGGAGTTTGAATCATTTTATGAGGGAACGTTGTTATACGTTGGGCTTCAAGAAGGTGATTCTGCGCCAGTAGATAGCGTATTGGCTATTATTGGTCCTAAAGGAACAGATGTGTCAGATATAGCGGCAAATTATGTGAAATCTGAAGTTAATGACGTAAAGGTAGTTGAAGAAGCTCAAGCGCCAAAACCTGCGGTAGTAGCTGAAAAGAAAGTGGTTGAAACTAAAGTAACAACGCCTTCAAAAGCTACGGA
The DNA here is from genome assembly GCA_049609325.1 of Flavobacteriaceae bacterium. GTDB lineage: Bacteria > Bacteroidota > Bacteroidia > Flavobacteriales > Flavobacteriaceae. The sequence goes on from JBMYYK010000013.1 coordinate 2,713, forward strand.
GCGTATTTTTGCCTCTCCATTAGCAAAGAAAATGGCTGAAGACAAAGGAATTAATTTGTCTAAAGTTACAGGGTCTGGTGAAAATGGACGCATCATCAAAAAAGATATAGAAAATTATCAGCCAACTGGTGCTGCAAATGTTGGTGTATTTGTACCATCAGGAGAAGAGCGTACAGAAGAGGTTACTAATTCGCAAATGCGTAAAGTTATTGCTCGTAGATTAGGAGAATCTAAGTTTACTGCGCCGCATTATTATTTGAATGTAGAATTTGACATGGAGAACGCTATTGCTTTTAGAAAGCAATTTAACACACTTCCTGAGGTTAAAATTTCATTTAATGACATTATAGTTAAGGCATCAGCATTAGCATTAAAGAAGCATCCACAGGTGAATTCACAATGGTTTGATGATCGTATTCAGTTGAATCATCACGTGCACATTGGTGTTGCAGTAGCTGTAGAAGATGGTTTGGTTGTGCCAGTAGTTGATTTTACTAATGAAAAATCATTACCTCAAATTGGTGCAGAAGTCAAAGATTTTGCTGTTAGAGCACGTCAAAAGAAGTTAACGCCTCAAGAAATGGAAGGAAGTACATTTACCATTTCAAACTTAGGAATGTTCGGTATTGAAAGCTTTACATCTATAATAAATCAGCCAAACTCAGCGATTTTATCTGTTGGAGCAATTGTAGAAAAACCAGTAGTTAAAAACGGACAGTTAGCAGTAGGTAACACAATGAAGTTGACCCTTGCTTGTGATCATAGAACTGTTGATGGGGCTACAGGGGCACAATTCTTACAAACATTAAAAGACTATATTGAAAACCCAATTACAATGTTAGTGTGATAGGTTGGTATAACTAATCTTTAAATCCCGTTTCAACTTTTGAAGCGGGATTTTTTTATATTTATAAAAAATAACAATTATGTGTAAAAAAGTATTGTTAGCTTGTCTGTTAATTGTGGCGTGTAAATCATCTACTGTTGTAAATGAAACGCAAAGTGCAGGGGAAAGTCAGTCTTCCATACAACCAGAACAAGAAGTTGTAATTGCGTCTAAGGATAAAAAGCAAGACGAAGTATCTTCAAACGACATGAAAGCTATAGTTACCTATTTGTCTTCAGATGCTTTAAACGGGCGTGATACTGGAAGTGAAGGTATAGATAAAGCAGCAACGTATATAGCAGATTATTTTAAAGAATCTGGAGTGGGCCCATATTATTGTAGTTATAGAGATGTGTTTGATGTTAATGGAACTGAAGCTTTTAATGTTATAGGATTATTACAAGGGACAGATCCTGTATTACAAGATGAATACGTAGTTATAGGTGCGCATTATGACCATATAGGGCAAGGAAAACAAGTTGGAGACGATGTAATAGCTAATGGCGCAAATGATAACGCGGCAGGAACTGCAGCAGTGATGCAAATGGCAAAATACTTTTCAAAAGTTAAAAATAATAAACGCAGTATTGTGTTTGTGTTGTTTGCTGCAGAAGAAAAAGGATTGTTGGGGTCAAAACATTTGGCAAAGGATATGAAAGACGCAGACAAGACCGTGTATGCAATGCTAAATTTTGAAATGATTGGTGTGTCGTTAAATAAACCCTATACTGCATATGTTACAGGATTTGACAAGTCAAATTTAGCAGAGAAAATGAATGCATATGCTAGTGCAAATTTGGTAGGTTTTTTGCCAGAAGCTAAACAGTATCAATTGTTTTCAAGATCAGATAATTATCCTTTTTATAAAGAGTTTAATGTTCCTGCACAAACATTTTGCACATTCGATTTTACAAATTATGATTATTACCATCACGTAGATGATGAAGTAGATAAATTGGATTTCAATCATATGGCTAGTTTTGTAAATGCCTATTTACCAGCTATTGAACAAGTAGTGAATTCTGCACCAAATGAAATAAAATTACATGAGTAAAAATATTATAATAACAGGAACAAGTAGAGGTATTGGTTATGAGCTGGTGAAGTTGTTAGCTCAAGATGGTCATCAGGTACTGTGCTTGTCAAGAAATACAACATCGATATCTAATTTAAATATAGAGAACGTTACAGCATTACCATTTGATTTATCTGTAGAGAGCGACTATCAAAAAGTTTCAGATTTTATTTCTACATCATGGAACTCTAAGGTGGATGTGCTGATTAATAATGCGGGGTTATTAATTAATAAACCTTTTGAAACCTTAACCCTAGCAGATTGGGAAGCCGTTTATAAAGTCAATGTATTTGGCGTAGCTGAAATGATTAAAACTATAGTGCCATTTATGAATACAGGCGCACATGTAGTCACAATAAGTTCAATGGGAGGCATACAAGGGTCAATGAAATTCCCTGGCTTGGCAGCATATAGCTCAAGTAAAGGAGCAGTAATTACGCTGTCTGAACTCTTAGCTGAAGAATATAAAGAGCAACACATTTCATTCAATGTATTAGCTTTAGGGGCGGTACAAACGGAAATGCTAGAAGAAGCATTTCCGGGATATGAAGCGCCATTAAAAGCAGTTGAAATGGCGGGATATATTAAAGAATTTGCGTTAACCGGACATAAATTTTATAACGGTAAAAGTTTAGAGGTGTCTAGTACTACACCATAATCTGTATTAATGGAAGAAACTCTTCTTAAATATTTGCCCGAAAGAGCTGTGTCTCATGTGTTAACTTTGTTGCAGCAACATAAGGTGCAATTAAAAATAGTTAATCAGCGTATTAGTAAACACGGTGATTATAGGAGATATCCTAACGGACAGCATCAAATAACAGTAAATGCAAGTTTAAATAAATACAGGTTTTTAATGACCTTAATGCATGAAATTGCGCATTTGGTAGCTTTTGAAACTTTTGGGCGACAAATAAAACCACACGGAATTGAATGGAAGAACACATTTCAGCGTTTAATGTTGCCATTTATAAACCCTTCTGTGTTCCCGAGTCAATTATTGCCATATATAGCAGAGCATTTTAAAAACCCAAGAGCAAGCAGTGATACAGATGCGAGATTATCGGTATTATTAAAGCAATATGATGCTCAAAATGATAAAAACTATATTTTTGAAATACCAATAGGGAGTACGTTTAGAATTCACAATGGGAAATTATTTAAAAAAGGACGTCAACGCGTAAAATTATATGAATGTGCAGAGTTGCATTCAGGAAAAATATATTTATTTCAGCCTAATGCTGAAGTTGAGTTATTAAAAACAAATTAGTTAATGAGTAATAAAAATTATTATGCCATTTTAATGGCAGGTGGAGTTGGGTCGCGATTTTGGCCAGTAAGTACATCGAAATTTCCTAAGCAATTTCATGACATGTTAGGGACTGGTGATACACTTATTCAAAAAACATTTTCGCGCTTAAGTCGTTTAATTCCGAAAGAAAACATATACATCTTAACTAATGAAGCTTATAATGATTTAGTATTAGAGCAATTAACTGAAGTGACTCAGGAACAAGTGGTTTTAGAACCCGCAATGCGAAATACAGCTCCTTGTATATTATACGCATCGTTAAAAATACAACAGCAAAATCCAGATGCAGTTATGATAGTTGCGCCAAGTGATCATTGGATTGAAGATGAACAGGCTTTTACAAATAATGTACAAGATGCCTTTGAATATTGTGCAACTAATGATGCTTTAATGACATTAGGTATTCAGCCAACATTTCCGAATACGGGGTATGGGTATATTGAGTTTGATAAAAATTCAACTGAAGTTATAAAAGAGGTTAATCAGTTTAGAGAAAAACCAGATTACACTACAGCAAAAGAATTTATCGCTCAAGGAAATTTTCTATGGAATGCCGGAATATTCATGTGGAGTGCACAAAGTGTAGTGTCAGCATTTCAAAAATTCCAACCAAAATTATATGCCCTTTTTGAACAAGGATTAACGGTATATAATACAAAAGAGGAAGCAGAGTTTATTAAAGCGTATTATCCGCAAGCAGAAGATATTTCGGTTGACTATGCTATAATGGAATCTGCTAAAAATGTATACGTGTCTCAAGCAACATTTGATTGGAATGATTTAGGAACTTGGGGGAGCTTATATGATAAGTTGCCAAAAGATGATGATAGTAACGCTAAGGTCAATGCAACTTTACTTGCAGAAGATGCTTCAGGAAATATGATTCGTACAGCTACAGACAAATTAGTTGTAATTGACGGTCTTAAAGACTATATTGTTGTGGATAAAGATGATGTGTTGATGATTTATCCAAAATCAAAAGAACAAGATATCAAGCAAATAGTAAAAAAGGTCAAGGATAATTTTGATGACAGCTTAACATAATTATTATGATAGATTCTAACCAACCAAGTCCGGAAGAGGAAAAGGCATCGGCAGTAGATGTTAAAAAAGATGCAAAAGGCTTATTTAAAAGTGTCACGACATTTTTATCTGAATTGCTTGATATTAGAGGAGAAACCGATAAAGATCAAACAATTGACGATATCAAAAAGGATATCGCATTTAAAGGGCATACCGCTTGGATTTTAATTTTTGCCGTATTTATTGCCTCTATCGGTTTAAATGTGAGTTCTACAGCTGTTGTTATTGGAGCCATGTTAATATCGCCTTTAATGGGGCCTATTTTAGGTGTAGGGCTATCGTTAGCAATCTATGATTTAGATACCTTAAAACGCTCTTTAGTCAATTTAGGAGTTATGGTTGGTTTAAGTGTGTTTACAGCATGGTTGTATTTTACAGTATCACCATTAACTGAAGAAACGCCAGAATTAGTAGCACGTACTGCACCAACAATATTAGATGTATTAATCGCTATTTTTGGAGGATTAGCATTAATAGTAGCGCGTTCTAAAAAAGGAACCATGGCGTCAGTAATATTTGGTGTTGCTATTGCTACGGCTTTAATGCCGCCATTATGTACGGTTGGGTATGGTTTAGCTGTTGGTGATGCTAAATTTTATTTAGGAGCGTTATATCTGTTTTGTATCAATACCATATTCATTGCTCTAGCAACATTTATAGTTGCAAAAATATTAGCATTCCCATTGGTGAAATACGCTAATGAATCTAAACGTAATAAAATAAAATGGACGGTAACAGCTATTGCATTGCTGGCAATTGTTCCGGCAATAATCACATTTATTTCGGTACTAGAAAAAAGTAATCAAGATAAAGACATTAGAAATTTCATAAAAAATGAGATTGAAAATAACGAAGAGTTATTTTTAAGCAAGCAAGATGCAGATTATGATAAGAAGACATTAACCTTAACGTTTTTGAATGAATTGTCAGATGCCACGGTAGCCGATTTGCAAAATGAGAAAACAACTTATGACTATTTGAAAGAATTTAAACTGAAGTTTAAAGGCAGTAAAATAAAAAGTTTTGATTTGATTTCTGAGGCTTATCAAGATTCTCAAAAGCGTTTAGATGAAAAGAATAATGTGATAACTGGGTTGCAAACGACTATAGAAAGTTTAAAATCAGAACTTAAGGTTAAAAATGGTTTAGTGCCATTAGATTTTTTACAAATATCTAAAGACACCAAAATTCATTTTTCAGATTTAACAAGTATTAGTTTTTATAATGAATTAAAATCTAATTTTAAGAAGATAGATACACTTCCAACGGCGCATGTAGTTTGGAAATCTCAACTCAATGATAGTTTGAGTATAAAACGTCAAAATGAATTGACTATTTGGCTTGAACAACAGATGGAATTAGACACCATTTATGTTAAACAATAGGTTGTTGACAACAGGTAAATTGAGTAAAAGACTTCTAGAATTAGGAGTCTTTACTTTTTCTGATGCAATTGAATTTGTGAAAAACTTGCCTTATGGTAGAACAAAACATCGTGCAAATTTTTATGCGGTTTTAGAAGAGTTAAAAGGCACATGCAGTACTAAGCATGCGGTGTTGCGAATGTTGGCTACAGAACAAGGATATACAACTGTTAGCTTGTATATGTGTATATTTAAAATGAATGGACACAATACACCAATAGTTAACCCTATACTATCCAAGTATCATATTGACTACATACCAGAGGCGCATTGTGTGCTAAAAATTGATAATAAGTTTGTTGATGTGACTTCTTCAAAATCAAATTATGACAATTTGAAGGCTGATGTGCTTTGTATGGAGGAAATTAGCCCAGAACAAATAGGAGCGTTTAAAGTGGCCTACCATAAAAAGTATTTAAAAGATTGGATGGTAAGTCAACCTTACCCATATACTTTTGAAACACTATGGGCTGTGCGAGAAGAATGCATTCGCGAGCTTAGTGAACATCACTGATTTTCCAAATACATTTTACGAACTTTCTTCATTAAATTAGAAGAGTATACAAAATCTGTAACGGCTTTATTGTCAGTTTTAAAAATATCTTTATTTGTACCTTCCCATTCTTTTAACCCATGTTGTAAGAAGACTATTTTCTGACCAATTTCCATAACAGAGTTCATGTCATGAGAGTTGATAACTGTAGTGATATTATACTCTTGGGTAATTTCTAAAATCAAATTATCTATTAAAATAGAGGTTTTAGGGTCAAGACCAGAGTTAGGTTCGTCACAAAATAAATATTTCGGATTCATAACAATAGCACGAGCAATGGCTACACGCTTTTGCATTCCTCCAGATATTTCGGAAGGAAATTTATGATTAGAGTCAATCAAGTTCACACGTTTGATAACTTCATTAGCTCTGTCGCGTTTTTCACTAGCAGACATTTTAGAAAACATTTCCATTGGGAACATGACATTTTCTTCCACAGTCATAGAGTCAAACAAAGCACTTCCTTGAAACAGCATTCCAATTTGCGCGCGTAGATTTTGCTTTTCATTTACTGATAGTGTTCCGTAAATTTTATCATGAAAAGCGATGGTACCTTGTTCTGGAGTGTGTAATCCTAAAAGCGATTTTAAAAATACCGTTTTTCCAGATCCACTTTGCCCAATAATTAAATTGGTTTTTCCTTGTTCAAAAACTGTAGAAACCCCCTTGAGTATAGGAACGCCATTAAAGCCTTTATGTAAGTTTGTAACTGTAATCATTAGGTCAACATTAATTGTGTGATAATATAGTTTAGAATAATGATAATAACACTCGTCCAAACAAAGGATGCAGTTGCTGCTTTACCAACTTCTAACGCGCCACCTTTCATATAGTAGCCATGAAATGAAGGTACTGTTGCTAAAACTATAGCAAAGAAAAATGTTTTGACGTAGGAATAAAATACTTGGTAACTGTCAAATTCGGCTTGTAGTCCCAGTACAAAATCATCATGAGTAGAAAATCCACCATACACACAGGCTACCCATCCGCCAAGAATACCTAAAAACATAGCTATGGTAATTAAAAACGGATATAGTAACATTGAAATTAACTTAGGAAACACTAAGTAATTTAATGAATTAATTCCCATAACTTCTAAAGCATCAATTTGTTCCGTAACACGCATACTTCCGATACTTGAAGTGATAAAAGACCCTACTTTTCCTGCCATGATGATAGACATGAATGTAGGTGCAAATTCTAATATAACACTTTGTTTCGTGGCAAAACCAACCAAGTATTTTGGGATAAGGGGATTGTCTATATTCAATGCCGTTTGTATTGCAATTACGCCGCCTACAAAAAAAGAAATAAAGGCAACAATACCTAAAGAGCCAATAATCAAATCATCAATTTCTTTAAAGATAAGTTTTCGTAAAGCACTCCATTTGGTAAATCGGCTAAAAACCCCTTTTAGCATGATAAAATATAACCCGAAGTCGTGAAGGTATTTCATAGTTGGCTAAATTAATAAATCTATTGATACAATAGATTAAGAAGTGTTATAAAAACGGTATTTTTGAAAAAAAAGCAGATCATGAAAAATGTTATTTTAATAGTTTGTATGGCATTATCTCTAAGTAGTAAGGCCCAAAATAGCAAGGTTAATACATCTCCAAAATTAGTTGTAGGTATTGTGGTTGATCAAATGCGGTATGATTATTTAACAAGATTTCAATCTAAATTTGGTGAACACGGTTTTAAGCGTTTAATGACTAACGGATTTAACTGTAAAAACCACCATTTTAATTATGTGCCTACTTACACAGGACCCGGGCATGCATCTGTATTTACAGGAACATCTCCTATGAATCACGGAATTATTTCTAATTATTGGTATGATAAATTTACCGATCAATCAGTGTACTGTGCATCTGATTCAACGGCTAAAGCTGTAGGTGTTGTGACAGATAAAGAACGCATGTCGCCTAGAAGAATGAAAACAACATCTATAGCAGATCAGTTGCGATTGCACACTCAAAATAAAGGGAAAGTTATTGGTGTTTCACTAAAAGATCGTGGAGCTATTTTACCAGCAGGACATTCGGCTAATGTAGCCTATTGGTTTAGAGGGAAGGCAGACGGGAAGTTTATTACAAGTACATATTATAGAAATGACTTGCCAAAATGGGTAAAAGAATTTAATACAAATGTGCCATCATATTTAAAAGAGTGGGATACGATGCTGCCAATACAATCATATACAGAGTCTGGACCTGATGATACTAATTTTGAAGAACCGTTTGATGGTAATACGTCTGTAACATTCCCATATGATTTGAAAAAATTGGCTGACAAAAATGATGGTTATGATATTTTAAAAGCAACGCCTTTTGGAAATACAATGACGACTGATTTTGCCATTGCAGCCATAAAAAATGAGAACTTAGGAGGAGATGCAATTATGGATATGCTGACCTTAAGTTATTCCTCAACAGATTATGTAGGGCATCAATTTGGAGTAAATTCTGTTGAGATAGAAGATACTTACTTGCGATTAGATAAAGACTTAGAACGGTTGTTTAAGTTTTTAGATAAGAAGGTTGGTCAAGGGCAGTACACTATTTTTTTAACAGCAGATCATGGTGCGGTTAACGTGCCAAACTATTTAAAATCTCAGCATATTCCAGCAGGTTATTTTAATAAGAAGGACTTTAAGATAAAAGTGAACTATTTACTCTTTAGTAAATATGAAGTAAATCACTTGGTGAAAAACATATCTAACAATCAAATATTTTTAGATAAAAAACTGATTGCTTCTGCAAAACTTAATCTAACAGATATACAAGAGTTTTTAGTGCAAGAAATTGTATGGTTAACACATGTAGATAAAGCTTTTTCGGCTACCACATTGTCAACTACACAGTTTGTTTCTGGAGTAGGCGCATTGGTTCAAAATGGATTTCATCAAAAGCATTCTGGAGATGTTATTTTTGTTTTGGAACCAGCAGTGATTTCTTATCCGCAAAAAGGGTCAACTCACGGTAGTAGCTTTAGTTATGATACTCATGTGCCCTTGTTGTTTTATGGGGCAGGAATTAATAAAGGAGAATCGTTGTTAAGAACTGAAGTTGTAGATATTGCACCAACAATAGCCTCGTTGTTAGGAATTTCATTTCCCAACGGATGTACCGGAAACCCGATTCAATATGTGTTAGACTAATTGAAAAATAAAGATCTGTATATTAACATCAGGTATAATATACAGATCTCCATGACGGCTAAGTCAAATAATATTTTATGGTATACTCACGTAACATAATTCAAAACAAATTACAGAGTATAGTGTTTTAATGAGTGACAGACTTACTAATGAAATTAGTGTCTAAAAAGAGTAAGTGTAATTGTGGGAGGTGGTATAAGTTACCAGTTTTGAGAGTAACTTAAAGGTACTAATTTTTAGTGAGTTACGAAAGTTATAAACGTAGTTTTTTCCAAATACCTTTCCAGCGTAGTGCCTTAATAAATTTAGCTTCTTCTGTAGTTACCAGTGGTGAAACATTATTGTTTTGAGCGTTATTGTATCCTTTCAGGTAATCAAGTACAAGTAAAGGTTGTTTTTTTAACAAGGCAAGTTTTATACTTGCAATGCAGGTGAGTGTTTTGCCGTAACCAAGTTTATAGAATGCTTCACCCTGTTTGTATCTGGCAGATTTGTTATAGGTTTTACCCGTAGGCTTTAAATGTTTTACTTGTAAAGAATCGTCCGTTTTTATTGTCCACCCATTATATTGCGCCAAGAGTTCATCAACAGTGTCCCAGCCCATAGATGACTTAAGTTTACCGATGTCTAAAAAACATTGTTTTCTATAGGCTTTAAAAGCTCCTCTAATATGGTCTTTATTTGTCAGATTTTCTATAACCCATTGCCCGTTTTTTTCTATATAGGCAAAACCACCAGCCATACCAATTTTAGAATCTGATTTGAAATGGGTAAGGAGAGTCTCAAAATAGTTGTTAGGCAGTATAATATCTGCGTCAAGTTTTACAATTATATCATAATTGTCATCTAATAATTCGTAGCCTCGATTAAATGCTTGAATGACTTTACTGCCAGGTAAATGCTGAGAATTATTTGTAGTTGTATTTGTTTGCTGTATAAAGTGGTGTTTTTGAGCGTAGCTAGATATTATCTCGGCGGTGTTATCTGTAGAACAATCATCTACTACAACAACTTTTGTGGGAAGTACAGTTTGAGAAACAATACTCTCTAAAGTTAAACCGATATAATCAGCTTCATTGTGGGCAGGTATGATGATGTAATAATTCAAACGGATTAGTTTATTCGCTCTGCATAGACCATATAGTATCTAGGCGTAAAAGTGCGAAGTAGAGGTCTGAATCCAATTTTTTTCACAGGATTTGTGAACTTTTCTCGCGCTTTAATTTGCCACCCCGCTTTTTCTAATAACCAATCAAACTGCCAATCTTCAAACTCGTGATAATGCCTGTCCCATTTATCTGTATCACTTTTATAAGCTGGTGCAAACCACAATCGCATAGGTATTGAAGCTACTAATTTATCACCCTTTAGGGTTTTTAAAATCTCTAATGGTGCTAATAAATGCTCAAATATTTCAAAAGCAGTAGTGACATTGTAGCTCTCTTTTTTTAGAGTGGTGTGATCGGTATCTAAATCTTCTCCAGAAGTGTTTTTAACAGTATAACCACGTTCTTTCATGATTTTAGAAAACGGATTTTCAACTCCGAGGTCTAAAATTTCAGCATCTTTAGAAATGTGTTTTTCTAAAAACTCGATAGTGTGTTTGTAACGTTTATTTGGAAAAGTGTTCTCGTACATATTGCCAAAGCTACTCTTTTTCGTTAAATAATTAAAATTGTTGAGTGAACATCAGAAATTTAGTTTGAAATACTGTCAAAAGATGTTTTTATACCTTTGATTAACGCCGAGCTAAAGCCTTGGTGCTCCATTTCATTTAGTCCTGCAATTGTGCATCCTTTTGGGGTAGTAACTTTATCAATTTCTGCCTCAGGGTGATTGCCTTTTTGTAGTAATAATTCGCTAGCTCCTTTTACTGTTTGTGTTGCAATATGAGTTGCAGTTTGCGCATCAAAACCAATTTCAATACCGCCTTGTATCATGCCGCGTATAAAACGTAACACATAGGCAATTCCACAAGCCCCTAAAACGGTAGCAGCATCCATTAAGGGTTCATTTATTTCTATAGTTTGTCCTAATGATTTGAAAATGGTAGTAGCTATTTTTAAATCTTCATCACTGGCGTTGTTGCTTGCTAAACAAGTTATAGATTCGTTAACTGAAGTAGCTGTGTTAGGCATGGCTCTAACTATAGTAGGAGAATGTTTCAAGTGCTGTTCAATTTGTGAAATTGAAAAGTCGCTAACTACAGAAATTAAAATTTTATCAGCTGTAATGTCGTTATTAAGTTGTTTCAGAATTTCGGCAACTTTGTAAGGTTTTACAGCAATTATAATTACACGAGCTTGTTGTGTAGCCTTATGATTATCGGTACATATTTGTACACCTTGTTGTTTTAAGCCAGCTAATAGCTCTATTCGTTGTCGTGTTACTGTTATGTTTTTAGCATCGACATTATACTTGAGTAAGCCTTGAGCAATAGATTGTCCGAGGTTACCACCACCTATAATTGCAATATTCATTTTCAGTTAGTTATAAAATATTACACAAAGAAACACCAAATAACTTAATCTGTTAGAATATTTATTTAAGAAAAACGGTTTAGTATTGATATACAAATGCATTGATGTTCATACCAGCGCCAACACTAGCAAATAAAATCACATCTCCTTTATTTAGCTTATGCTCTTTATAGTTTTCTTTTAGAACCATGTCATATAACGTAGGAATTGTTGCTACTGAACTATTACCAAGTTTATTTATACACATAGGCATAATGTTTTTAGGTGTATCTAAATCATACAACTTATAAAAACGCTCAATAATAGCTTCGTCCATTTTTTCATTAGCCTGATGGATGAAAATTTTCTTTAAATCTTTTATGTGAGTTTCACTTTTGTCAAGACAAGATTTCATGGCTAAAGGCACGTTAGTTAGTGCAAATTCATAAATTTTACGTCCTTTCATTTTAATGAAACGAGTTCCTGAGTTATCTTGTGTATTGTAACTTCTTCTAAAGTTGATATATTCAACTTCGTTAAATGTATAACTCGCAGATTGATGAGATATAATACCTTTGTTAGATTCAGATACTTCTAATACGGTTGCGCCTGCACCATCAGAATAAATCATAGAGTCTCTGTCAGATGGGTCTACAACTCTTGATAAAGTCTCTGTGCCAATAACTAAACATTTTTTAGCCATTCCAGATTTCATAAACGCTTGAGCATGGATTATGGCTTGTACCCAACCTGGACACCCAAATAATAAATCATATGCAACACAACTAGGGTTTTCAATTTGTAACAGATGTTTAATTCTGGATGCTATACTTGGTACAGTGTCACACTGAATATTGCCATGTTTTACATCACCATAATTACTAGCAACAATAATATAATCTAACTCTTCGGGGTTAATTTCTGCATCTGCTATGGCTTTTTTAGCAGCAAAAAAACCTAGGTCGGAAGCGGTTAAATTAGTATCTGCATACCGTCTTTCTTCAATGCCAGTTATGGCCTTAAACTTTTTTATGATGATGTCATTTTCTTGTTTAAAGTCAGAACCATCTTCATTAAAAAACTGATGTTGATTGAAATCAGCGTTTTTTACTACGACATTTGGGATGTATGATCCCGTTCCGGTTATCTTAATGTTCATACCTGTTTGAAAAAATTGATTTACAAGGTAGTCAATATAAATCTAGAGATTTAGTGTTTGGGAGTATAAATGTTAATTTTTATGATATTGTTAGTGTATTAATAAAAAAGGCCTCATAATGATATTTTATTACGAGGCCTTTAGGTAATTTTGTTATAATATTATGCTTCTGCATAAGCTTCAATACCTATACAGCTACAAATTAAATTTCTATCGCCATATGCATCATCTACACGACGTACAGATGGCCAAAATTTATTTTCAGCGATATACTCTAACGGGAATGCTGCTTGTTGTCTTGTATATGGTAAATTCCAATCGTCTGCAGTTAACATCGCTTGAGTATGTGGTGCGTTCCTTAACGGATTGTTTGGATTGTCTGCACTTGCCTCTGCAATTTCTTTTCTAATAGAAATTATAGCATCACAAAAACGATCTAATTCCGCTAAGTTTTCAGATTCAGTTGGTTCAATCATGATTGTTCCAGCAACAGGGAAAGATACTGTTGGTGCATGGAAACCATAATCCATTAATCGTTTTGCAATGTCACTTACCTCTATACCGTTTTGTTTAAATTCTCTACAGTCGATAATCATTTCATGAGCTGCGCGTCCCATTTCTCCTGTATATAGAGTTTCATAATGCCCTGCTAAACGCTCTTTAATATAATTAGCATTTAAAATGGCATTCATAGTTGAGTTTTTTAATCCTTCTGCCCCTAGCATAGTAATATATCCGTAAGATATTAAACACGCTAGTGCAGATCCCCAAGGTGCTGCAGATATGGCAGTGATGGCTTGATCACCACCAGTTGCAATAACTGGGTTAGTAGGTAAAAAAGGTACTAATTGTGGCGCGACACATATTGGTCCAACTCCTGGTCCACCACCTCCATGAGGAATTGCAAATGTTTTATGTAAATTTAAGTGACAAACATCTGCGCCAATTGTAGCAGGATTTGTTAACCCTACTTGAGCATTCATGTTGGCACCATCCATATAAACTTGTCCACCATTATCATGAATGATTTGTGTGATTTCACAAATGGCTTTTTCAAACACTCCATGAGTAGAAGGATATGTCACCATTAATGCAGATAAGTTGTCTTTATGTAAGATTGCTTTTTCACGTAAATCATCCACATCAATATTTCCTTTGTCATCTGTTTTTGTTACTACAACTTTCATTCCAGCCATAACTGCAGATGCAGGGTTAGTACCATGCGCAGACGAAGGAATTAAACAAATGTTTCTATGGTGATCATTTCTAGATTCATGATACGCTCTAATAACCATTAATCCGGCTAGCTCACCTTGTGCTCCTGAATTCGGCTGTAAAGATGTGCCTGCAAAACCTGTAATCACATTTAATTGATGCTCTAAGTTTTTAAGTACTTCTTGGTAACCTTGTGCTTGTTCTAATGGTACAAATGGGTGAATGTTCCCCCAGTTCGGGTTACTTAAAGGTAACATTTCTGAAGCGGCATTTAATTTCATTGTACAAGACCCTAAAGAAATCATTGAGTGATTTAAAGATAAATCTTTACGCTCTAATTTTTTAATATAACGCATCATTTCAGTTTCTGAATGGTACGTGTTAAACACTTCATTATCTAAGAATGACGTGTCTCTTAATAAAGTTGATTTAATACAGTCAATATTAGTAAGTTCAGTTACTGTTGTTGTATTAAGGTTTAAAGCTGTAGTGAAAACTGCAAGAATAGCATTAATGTCAGTAATACTTACAGTTTCATTTAAAGAAATTGAAAGTGTATCTGCATCAATATAGTTGAAGTTGATTTGAGCAGCTTCAGCAACAGGTCTGATTTTATCAGCTGGCGCTTTAACAGTAATCGTGTCAAAAAACGATTCGTTAATTTGCTTAATTCCTAATACGTCAGTTAATGTATCTGAGAGTGTAGCTGCAGATAGGTGTACTTTGTTAGCGATATATTGTAAACCTTCTTTACCATGGAATACAGCGTACATACCTGCCATAACAGCTAATAATACTTGAGCAGTACAAATGTTAGACGTTGCTTTTTCACGCTTAATATGTTGCTCACGTGTTTGTAAAGCCATACGTAACGCACGTCCGCCATCTTTATCTTGAGTTACTCCAATGATACGTCCTGGAATACTTCTTTTGTATTTTTCTTTTGTCGCAAAATATCCAGCGTGAGGTCCTCCATATCCTAGTGGAATTCCAAAACGTTGTGTTGTTCCTACAACAACATCAGCACCAAACTCTCCAGGAGCTTGTAATTTTACTAACGATAAAATATCAGCTGCAACAGCAACTTTTATGTTGTTAGCATTTGCATTTTCTACAAAGCTTTTATAGTCATATACCTCACCGTGTTTACCAGGGTACTGTACGATAGCTCCAAAATACTCTTCAGAAAAATCGAATTCTTCATGATTTCCTATGACTAATTCAATTCCAATTGGAGTTGCTCTTGTTTGTAATACCGATAAAGTTTGTGGTAAAATCTCTTCAGAAACGAAAAACTTACACACATTGGCTTTTTTTTGTGCACGCTCACGAACATCAAATAATAAGGCCATCGCTTCAGCTGCTGCAGTTCCTTCATCTAATAAAGACGCATTTGCTAACTCCATTCCGGTTAAGTCAATAACCATAGTTTGGTAGTTTAATAATGCTTCTAAACGTCCTTGAGCAATTTCTGCTTGGTAAGGCGTGTAGGCAGTATACCACCCCGGATTTTCTAGTATGTTACGCTGAATAACACTTGGTACAACAGCTTCATGGTATCCTAAACCAATATATGATTTAAACACACTATTTTTTTTAGACAATTTCTGAATATGATTTAAATACTCATACTCACTTAAAGCGGCAGGTAAATCTAAATCGTTTTTTAACCGAATATCATCTGGAATGGTCTCGTAAATTAACTGATCTAAACTGTCTAAACCAATGGCCTTTAAAATAGTAGCGCGGTCGTTAGAATTCGGACCAATATGTCTTAATTGAAATGAATCTGTTTTCATCTTTAATTATGTTGCGTTGTGTGATTTAACAAATAAATGATGGCAAAAGTACGGCTTTATTCTGAAATTATTTAATTGAATTTTACAGAAAGTTTCAACTAAAAAATGTGGTTATCAACAGTTTTTAAGTTGTTAGATGATGTTTTAGTATTTGAAGAAATATAAACCTATTTTTACCTAGTGAAATATGTAATTAAATTCTTTGATTTTTGTTTAAACTCGAGTATTTGGGTTGCTGTTGCCGTTTGTGCTTTATTAGAAGTCACTAACTCAGCTTTAGGTCAAAATGCTACTGGTAGTTTATTGAGGTTTGTGTTTTGTGGAACGGTAGCTGGATATAACTTTATCAAGTTTTTTGAACAAGAGCGATTTCCGTTGTTATTACTATCACAACCACACTTATGGATAAATGGCTTTGTGACAAAATCATTGTATGTGAAATTGGTCATGCTTTTGAGTTTGTGTTGTTCACTAGGGTGTTTGTATTACAGTTTTTATCTTAAGTTGAATACGTTATTGGTTATAGGTGTGTCGGCTTTGTTAGTGTTGTTTTATGCAATATCATTTAGAGGAAGAACCTTGCGCTCTACATCTGGTATTAAAATTTATGTAGTTGGCATTGTTTGGGCACTAGTAACAGTTATATTGCCATATACAGAAGCTAAACTAGGTGTCAATTTAGAGGTATTAATCATCTTTATTCAACGATTTCTGTTTGTGGTGATATTAATGCTGCCTTTTGAAATAAGAGATTTAAAAGTAGATGATGAAAATTTAGGCACTCTACCACAGAAAATAGGGATTGGTTATACAAAGCTATTGGGAGGTGTATTATTGGTAATAGTGTATGTGTTGGAATTCTTTAAAGAAGGAGGGGGGGATGTAAGTATGATTGTTACCGCATTAATATTACTACTAACTTTTGTGTTTGTTTTAAGGGCAACAGTGAAGCAGTCAAAGTATTATTCTAGTTTTTTTGTAGAAGGAATTCCGGTGTTATGGTGGTTAATTTTGTTGATGCTGTAACTCCTGTTCAAACTTGTGTTTTAAGATAGTTTTGGTTTTGTTGTCCATACATCTCACATTTTCATGAGTGAACAAAGTTGTTAGTTTTTTATTCTGTTTAACATAAGAACGTGTGATATGACAGTATGCATATCGTAAATTAAGCCTGAGACGTTCCCACCAAGTAGATTCATTATATTGTGATTTGTCGCAAATTAATTTAGCTTCATCACAATTGATAAATAGTGTTCTTTTTTTTACTTCCATTTTAGCAACTTACTTAAATTAGATCATCTGTTATTATTTAAACCATGAGTCACCCAAACATTCTGAAAGTGCAGTTCTTGCACGATGAATTATTACCCAAAGATTAGACGGAGTAATGTTGTATTCATTACAAATAGCTTCAGTGTCAAAGCTTTGTATGGTTTTCTTTTTAAAGATATCAGCTTGTTTTGGTGGCAGTTTGTCTAAACAATTATGTATAGCCAGACCTAATTCGGTGTTTTCAAGATGGCTTTCTGCATTTTGATCAAAAGGATCAGAAATGCGTTCCTCAAGCCAATCACCCTCAGATTCCCCATCTTTATAATTTATACGAACTTCAGCTTTACCTTTATTAGAATTAATTTTACGGTAATGATCTATAATTTTACGTTTTAATATTGAAACCAGCCAGGTACGTTCGGTAGCATCTCCTTTAAAGTTTTTCGCAGATTTTAATCCTGAGAAAAAAGTTTCTTGCACCAAATCTTCCGCAATGATACGGTCACTCACACGTGTTATGGTGTAATTGAATAGGTAATCAGCATAGCTGTCAATCCATTTGTTAGGGTTTAATTGGTGTTTAGGCATACGTGTGTTTAACTCCTATAAATGTAATGAAAATAGTTTATTTGATAGCATTAAATTTATAAAGCATTAGCTGTTCTGGGTCATTAGGTATGGTGATAAGGTTTTGAAATTCAAACTCAAGCTTCTCTAATAACTTTTGTGACCTGAAGTTAGTTTGAGATGTTATGGCGCTAATTGTTGTGATTCCAAAATTAGTTGTGGCAATAGTCTTTATTTTACTCGCGGCTTCAAAAGCGTAGCCCATTCCTTCATAGTTTGGCAAAAATGCATAGCCAATATCTATACCCTCAACCCCATCACGATCATATAGTCCGCAAGACCCAATTTTAGTTCCATCATCTTTCCTAACAACGGTATAATTCCCAGCACCATTTGTTTTAAAGTTGGGAATAATTTTCTCACGAATATAATTCTCTGCGTCTTTAATAGAGTTGATATTCCTATCCCCAATATGTTCTAGCCACTTGGGTGTATTTAACAGCTCAAAAATGAACGGAGCATCTTCAATTGTAGTTGGTGTTAAAAGCAATCGTTCAGTATTGAAACCATTGTTAGCTGGTAGACTCATTATATTAATCCAGCTCTTTTCAATAAGGCTTCAGCTTTTGGTTCTGCGCCTCTAAAACGTTTGTATAATGTCATTGGGTGTTCAGTACCCCCTTTACTTAAAATATGCTCAGCAAATAACTGACCAGTTTCAGAATTGAAAATCCCCTGTTCTTTAAATGCTTCAAAAGCATCAGCATCTAAAACTTCTGCCCATTTATAACTGTAGTAGCCAGAAGAATAGCCTCCTTGAAAAATATGAGAAAATGCAACACTCATACAATTTTCTTCAACATCAGGATATAATGCAGTGTTTTGAAAAGCAATTTTTTCATGTGCCTTTACATCGCTTATTGTTTCTGGAGAAGTTCCTCCGTGCCAAGCCATATCTAATAAGCCAAAGCTTAACTGGCGTAACGTAGCCATACCTTCTTGGAAATTAGCCGATACTTTTATTTTTTCAACGTATTCCATCGGAATAGTTTCTCCGGTTTCATAATGTTTCGCAAATAAATCTAAACAGTCCTTTTCAAAACACCAGTTTTCTAAAATCTGACTTGGTAATTCTACAAAGTCCCAAAACACACTAGTTCCTGATAAACTCGGATATGTTGTGTTTGCTAACATACCATGTAACCCATGACCAAATTCATGAAATAAAGTGGTTACTTCATTAAAAGTTAATAAAGATGGTTTTGTGTCTGTAGGTTTAGTAAAGTTACACACGTTAGAAATGTGTGGTCTATCATTTACACCGTTTTTAATTTTTTGTCCTTTAAATGATGTCATCCATGCGCCATTTCGTTTTCCTTTTCTTGGGTGGAAATCGGCGTAAAATACCGCAACAAATTCATTGTTTTTATCAGTCACCTCGTATGTTTTAACATCGTTGTGATAGGTGTCAATTGTTGTCACTTGCTTAAAAGACAGTCCAAATAATTTGTGTGCTACTTGAAACACACCGTCTATTACATTTTCTAATTTGAAATAGGGTTTTAGCTTTTTATCGTCTAAATTGAATAGTTTATTTTTCAATTTTTCAGAATAGTAGGCACTATCCCATTTCTCTAAACGGTCAATATTGTCTAGCTCTTTTGCAAAAGATTCTAATTCTTTAAATTCTTTTAAAGCAACGGGTTTTGCTTTGTCTAATAAATCATTTAGAAACGAAGTTACTTTTTCTGGAGTACCAGCCATGCGTTCTTCTAAAACGAAATGCGCGTGAGTTTTATAACCTAATAATTGCGCACGTTGGTGGCGTAATTTTACAATTCTTAAAACGTTTTGCTCGTTATTGTTGTCATTGTTTTGAAATCCTTTAGCACCAAATGCTATAGCCATTTTTTTACGCAGTTCACGTGAATCGGCATACTTCATGAATGGAATGTAACTTGGGTAATCAAGCGTAAAAATCCACCCAGTTTTATTGTGTTGTTTAGCCACTTGAGTCGCAGCTTCTAGAGCTCCTTCAGGCAGACCTTTAACATCATTACTGTCTGTAAGGTGTAATTGATAAGCGTTGGTTTCTGCCAGAATATTTTCTCCAAAAGTTAATTTTAAAGCAGATAATTCTTTATCAATTGCTCTAAGAGTTTCCTTTTTATCTTCTGGAAGATTGGCACCGTTTCTAGAAAATCCTTTATATTTTTTGTCTAAAAGTGTGTGTTGCTCAGGGGTTAATGGCAACTGATTTTTTTGGTTATATACGTTGCTCACACGCTCAAATAAAGTCGTGTTTAGAGCCACATCATTACTGAATTCTGATAATAAAGGCGAAACCTCTTGCGCTATTTTTTGAATTTCTTCATTGGTTTCTGCAGAATTTAAATTGAAAAATACACTTGAAACACGGTCTAATTGTTCTCCAGAATAATCTAAAGCTGCAATAGTGTTTTCAAAATTTGGCGCGTCATTGTTGCTAGTTATTGCTTCAATTTCTTTTTTAGCCAATTCTATAGCATGTTTGAAAGCCGGTAAGAAATCGGTGTTTTTAATTTTTGAAAACGGTGCAAAATTAAATTTTTCAAGTAAACTATTCATGTTATGATGTATTGTAAAAACTGCGTGGTTTGTTATTTGAACTTAAGTAGAACTTTAGGAAAATATCAATCTCGTTTAATATCTTCGGCTCCCTTAATTACTTTTTGTTTTAGGCCTTCTTTATAAAGAAGAATTTTATCTAACACACATTTATCAGAAGCGCCAATAATTTGAGCCGCTAATATTCCTGCATTTTGAGCGCCGTCTAAAGCCACTGTTGCTACAGGTACACCTCCTGGCATTTGTAAAATAGATAATACAGAATCCCATCCGTCAATAGAATTCCTTGATTTTACAGGAACTCCAATTACTGGTAATGGAGATAAAGAGGCTACCATTCCTGGTAAATGCGCTGCACCACCAGCACCAGCAATAATAACTTTAAGTCCACGTGAGTGAGCATTTTTGCTATAATCAAATAATTTTTCTGGTGTTCTGTGTGCAGAAACAATATCTACTTCAACATCAATATCAAAACTGGTTAATATATCTATTGCTTGTTGCATGATAGGTAAGTCACTTGTGCTACCCATAATAATTCCTACTTGTGCCATGTTTTCTATGTATTAGTTGCTTATAACTTTTATTGTTTCTTTTACTTCCTGAGCAATAGCTCTTGCGGTATTCATGTCTTTATGAACAATGGTAACATGTCCCATTTTACGAAAAGGTCTGGTTTCTTTTTTTCCGTAAATGTGTGGTGTTACTCCGTCCATTGCTAGAATTGTATTCATGTTTTCATACACTACTTTTCCTGTATAGCCTTCTGCGCCTACTAAATTAACCATTATACCGTTTGCCTTACTGTCAGGATTTCCTAATGGTAAATCTAAAATAGCACGAATGTGCTGTTCAAATTGTGATGTGTATGAGGCTTCAATAGATTGATGCCCTGAGTTATGAGGTCTTGGTGCAACTTCATTAACTAAGATGTCATCATCTTGTGTTTGAAAAAGTTCTACAGCTAGTAACCCAACATGGTTAATGTGTTCAGAAACTTTAAGGGCTACCTCTATAGCTTTTTGTGCTACAGTATCTGGAACTCTTGCCGGGCAAATCACATATTCTACTTGATTAGCCTCTGGGTGAAATTCCATTTCAACTACAGGATAATTTCTAACTTCTCCGGATGGTGTTCTAGTAACAATTACCGAAAGTTCGTTTTTAAACGGCACCATTTCTTCTGCAATACATTCTGTGTTTGGTAAGCCTTTTAAGTCGTCAATTGTTCTTATCACTTTTACACCATTTCCATCGTAACCAAATTGAGCTGCTTTCCAAACAAATGGTAATTGTAGACCGCCATTAGAAATAGCATCTTGAATTTCTGAGGTAAACGCAAACCTGGTAAAAGGTGCAGTAGGTATATTATGGTCAGTATAAAATAATTTTTGAGTAGCTTTATTTTGTATGACGCTTAACGTTTTACTTGATGGGTAAACCGTAACACCTTCGGCTTCTAATTTTTGTAAAGCCTCAATATTTACACTTTCAATTTCAAAAGTTAATACATCTACAGTTTTTCCAAAGTTGTAAACGGTGTTAAAGTCGAGTAAGTCTCCTTGGGTAAAATGATGCGCATATGCTTTGCAAGGCGCGTGGTTTGAAGGGTCTATAACGTGTGTTTGGATGTCGAATTTACTAGTTTCCCTAAGTAACATACGTCCTAGCTGACCACCTCCTAAAATGCCTAATTTAAAATCTGAAGAAAAATACGTCTTCATAATGGTTGTTGTAATTTGTGTTGTTAGCGCAAAAATACATTTAAAAATTAAATGAGCTTCTAAAATCGTGAATCAAAACATAACAAATAGTAATCAATTGGTTATCTTTGCAACTTATTAAAAAAGTGTCCCATGATTAAACTTCATGATAAATATTTTAAGCCCTTTATTTCTGCAGAAGATATAGATACGGCCATTACGGCAATGGCAGCTAAGATTTCTGAAGATATGGGAGATGAAATTCCGGTGTTTGTTGGTATATTAAACGGGTCATTTATGGTGGTAAGTGATTTTGTAAAAAAATACCAGAAACCATGTGAAGTGACCTTTGTGAAGTTAGCGTCTTATGAAGGGGTGAGCTCAACAGAAGAAATTCAACGACTTGTAGGATTAAATCAAGATGTATCTGGAAGAACGGTGGTGATTTTAGAAGACATAGTTGATACGGGAAATACATTAGAAGAAATCTATGATATTTTTAGCGAAAAAGGCGTTAAAGATTTAAAAATAGCTACACTTTTTTATAAACCAGAAGCATATAATAAAGACTTAAAAATACATTATATCGGTATTGAAATTCCAGATAAATTTATTGTAGGCTATGGCCTAGATTATGATGGTTTGGGAAGAAACTTACCTGAGGTATATCAAATAAAAAACACACAACACATGACAAATATTGTTTTGTTCGGAAAACCAGGAGCTGGAAAAGGAACACAAGCTGAATTTTTAAAAACGAAATATAATTTAATCCATATTTCTACTGGAGACGTGTTTCGTTTTAATATGAAAAACGACACTGAATTAGGGAAATTGGCAAAATCATATATTGAGAAA
Source organism: Flavobacteriaceae bacterium (assembly GCA_049609325.1). Classification (GTDB taxonomy): domain Bacteria; phylum Bacteroidota; class Bacteroidia; order Flavobacteriales; family Flavobacteriaceae. The sequence continues at coordinate 25,848 of JBMYYK010000013.1, forward strand.
GGGCAGTTGGTTCCAGATGAAGTAACAATAAACATGTTACAAGCTGAGGTAGATAAAAACAGAGATGCCAACGGATTTATTTTTGATGGCTTCCCTAGAACAACAGCTCAAGCAGAAGCTTTAGATAGGTTTTTAGAAGACAAAGAAATGGATATTGCGGCAACTATTGCTTTAGAAGCTAATGATGAAATATTGATTGAGCGTTTGTTAGAACGTGGGAAAACTTCAGGACGAGCAGATGATCAAGATGAAGCTAAAATAAGAATAAGATTTGAGGAGTATAATGAAAAAACGTCGCCATTAATTGACTTTTATACGACGCAAAACAAGTTCCATTCTGTAGATGGTATTGGAACTATAGAAGACATCACGTCACGCTTAAGTGCTGTGATAGATTCATTATAAGCATTTTTAATCACCTAGTTTAAGGATTTACTATGACTGAAGGAAATTTTGTAGATTATGTAAAGTTGCATGTATCTTCTGGTAAAGGAGGTAAAGGATCTATGCACTTACATAGGGAAAAGTATATTGAAAAAGGCGGGCCTGATGGGGGTGATGGTGGTCGTGGTGGTCATATCATTGTTCGTGGTAATGAAAATTATTGGACTTTATTGCACTTTAAATTTAAACGCCACCATAGAGCTCTACAAGGAGGTCATGGTAGTAAAAGTAGAAGTACAGGGGCCGATGGACCAGATATTTATTTAGACGTACCTTTAGGAACGGTAGTTAAAGATTCTGATACAGAAGAGGTGTTGTTTGAAATTACAGAGCATAATGAAGAGGTTATTTTGTGTAAAGGCGGAAAAGGCGGTCGTGGTAACTGGCACTTTAAGTCGTCTACAAATCAAACACCACGCTATGCACAACCTGGGCTAGAAGGAGAAGAGAAAAATGTAACTTTAGAAATGAAGTTATTGGCAGATGTTGGTTTAGTTGGGTTCCCTAATGCGGGTAAATCAACATTACTATCTGTAATTACTTCTGCAAAACCTAAAATTGCCAATTATGAATTTACGACGTTAAAACCAAATTTAGGTATTGTAGAATACCGAGGGTATCAGTCGTTTGTTATGGCAGATATCCCTGGTATTATAGAAGGAGCTTCGGAGGGTAAGGGCCTAGGACATTACTTTTTACGTCATATAGAGCGTAATTCAACATTGTTGTTTTTAATTCCTGCTGATGCAAATGATATTGCAGAGCAATACAAGATTCTATTAAATGAGCTGGAAAAATACAATCCAGAAATGTTGGATAAAGATCGTTTTGTGGCCATCTCTAAATCTGATATGTTAGATGATGAATTACAAGCAGAAATGAAAGCTGAATTGGATGCAAACCTAGGGGTGCCATACATGTTTATTTCGTCTGTAGCTCAACAAAATATTACTGTTCTAAAAGATAAATTATGGGGGATGTTAAACCCACCAGAGTCTTATTAAAAAGCTCAACAAAATATAGTTAAGCTCATTTGTTATGCAGGTGAGCTTTTTTTGACTGCATACCTCAGAGGAGATAAATTGTATATTTGCATCTTTAATGATAATCTATGGCTATTCAAACTCTTTTAATAACACCACCTTTTACACAACTGAATACGCCGTATCCGGCCACAGCATATTTAAAAGGGTTTTTAGAGAGTAAGCAGGTTTCTGTTGCACAATCTGATTTAAGCATTGAATTATTTTCTGAAGTTTTTACTCAAGATTTTATTTCAAAAGTATTTGAAGAAGCCGACACGCATAAAAGTTATGAGTATCCGTTAGTATGGCAACAACGTGACGATTATAGTCATAAAGTAGATACCGTAATTCAGTATTTACAGCACCAAGAAGTCACAAAGGCATATCAGATTTTACATCATGGGTTTTTACCACAAGGCCATAGAGCACAACATATTGATGATGATTTAAGTTGGGCATTTGGTAATTTAGGTATTTTAGACAAGGCCAAACACTTAGCGACTATTTTTATTGAAGAGCTGGGCGATTTTATTCAAGCAAATGTCGACGAGTTTTTCTCGTTTACACGTTACGCTGAACAAGTTTCTACATCAGCATCTAGTTTTAACGGATTGGATGAGTTTTTACAATACGATCCCACAATTATAGAAGCAGAAATGTTGACTTTGTTGGAAGTGCAATTAAAAACTCACAAGCCTAATTTAGTGTGTTTTTCAATTCCATTTCCCGGGAATTTATTTGCGGCTTTGCGTTGTGCACAATACATTAAAAGTCATCATCCAAACATAAAAGTAGCTTTTGGCGGGGGGTATTGTAATACAGAATTAAGGAGTTTAGAAGATGCACGTATATTTAAATATGTTGATTTTATAAGCTTAGATGATGGTGAAGGACCATTGCTGCGGTTAACAGAGTTGTTGTCTGATCAAATAACTGTTGATGAGTTAGAGCGTACTTATGTGTTAGAACAGGGCAGAGTAGTGTATAAAAACAATTTGCCTAATACAATTTTTCATCATAAAAATTTACCAGCACCAAGTTACGTGGGATTGCCACACGATAAATACCTGTCGTTTTTAGATGTTATGAATCCCATGCACCGTTTATGGAGTGACGGGAAATGGAATAAATTGACAGTATCTCACGGGTGTTATTGGAAACAATGCACATTTTGTGATGTGAATTTAGATTATATAGGAAACTATCAAAACACAACAGCTGATGATTTGGTAGCCAAAATTCAAAAAATTGTTTCAGAAACGGGAACTACTGGGTTTCATTTTGTAGATGAAGCTGCACCACCAAAAATGCTAAAAGCTTTAGCAGAAAAACTCATAGAGCAAAAAGTGTTTATCACATGGTGGACGAACATTCGTTTTGAGAAAACATTTAATGAAGACCTGTGTGCATTGTTAGCAAAATCAGGCTGTATAGCTGTTACAGGAGGATTAGAAGTGGCATCAGACAGATTGCTTAAAAAAATGAAAAAAGGGGTTGATATTGGTCAAGTAGCTCGTGTGACTCATGCCTTTGCGCAACACGGTATTATGGTGCATGCTTATTTGATGTACGGTTTTCCAACACAAACAGATCAAGAAACGGTTGATTCTTTAGAGGTAGTACGTCAGCTGTTTGAAAATAATTGTATCCAATCAGCGTTCTGGCATCAATTCACCACCACAGTTCATAGTCCTATTGGTGTAAATCCAGATGCTTTTGGTATTGAAATTACCGGACCAGCTTTTGAGGGATTTGCACAAAATGATTTATGGCATGATGACCCTATGGGTGCCGAACACTCAAAATATAAATCAGGATTAAATTTAGCATTACACAACTACTTAAACGGAATTGGTTTTGATGTAGACTTACAAGAATGGTTTGAGTTTGATATTGAACCAACTACCCATCCGTATAACCTCATAGAAAATTCATTGTAGGTAAACGCAAACGATTACTCGTTTATATTTACCCTAACGCCTTTACTATGACTTGTAAATTCTGGAGCATACATGCTTTGTATGGTTGTAATTCCGTTAGAAAAATCACCAGCATTGTTTACGCGTACATCATATTCTAATATATAAGTCCCTTTTTGTAATCTATCAAAAAAGAAATGTGTAGCGACATCTTTTGTGCTTTGATAATAACCAGTGCCGTCTTGCCAATGGTGTCTTGACATGACATCAATAGGTTCAAACGTACTAGCACGCATATCTTTTAAATGGACGAATTCAAAATTGTCTTTAACTTGTAATTCTATTCTAATGGTGACTAAATCGCCAACGGTTAAATTACCACTTTTAATTGCTGTAAGTGTAGGGCCGTTATCTGTATGTTGTTTTAAAAACAATTTTTTGTGCAACTGAAAATCATTCTTGTGTTCTTCATTTGTGATGTTGTCTAATTGCTCAAAATACTGCCAATAATACCCGCCATATTGTGTGACTTCTGAGGTGTTTTTAACCGAAATATCCGCCATTTTAGTTGTAATCTCATGAGAGTTCCAATTGGTTTTAAAATATCCAGTGCCAGCTTCTTTTATGTGTTCTGATGTTGTAGTATGTATTGTTTCGTTACCAATTTTAATTTTTGCTGCGCCTTCAACAGAAAGCCAATCGTGACCTTGTAATAACAAAGCGTATGTGGCTTCTGTTGTTGCTTTGGTTGTGCTCCAGTTGTTTTTACGCTTGTTGTTTAAGAGCCAAATTTGTAATTCTTCAATGGTATTATGATCAGTGGTGATTTCTGTAAATGCTTCAATAATTAATGCCTGTGTTTCTATAGGGGCATCATGCCAGTACCAACCAGCTGTATTGCTTTTCCAATACATTCCTTTGTCTTCATTAGTTATAGATGTCTCCTTTAAGTGCTCTAAAATTAGTTGCGGTAAATGTCTGTCGTTAAAACGATGTAATACCAAACTTAACATCGTTTTTTGTAATAAAGACCTCTCTAACCAGTGCTTTTTTGCTTTGTTGATGTAACTGTTTACAATTGGCTTTATTGAAGCGTCAAACGGAATATCATTTTTAAAGAAGCTACGCGCATATAAATAATGTAAGTCATAATTATCCACGGTGATGTCATCCAAACTCTGATGTTTTAATTTTTTATTGTGATGTTCAATGAAATTTGCGTCTAAATATTTGACAGCTTTTGTAATAATAGGATTGTTTTTAACTGTGATATCTGTAATTCCTAACTGTTGCAAATGACCGAATCCCGCAACGATATATCTAGTGATGTACTCATTAGCTGTACCCCCACTAAACCATGGAAATCCACCAGATGCTAATTGCATTTTCTCCAATTTTTGTAAGGTGCTTTTCTCTTCAGAAGCTAGTTTTTCTATATCGAATAACAGTCCTAGTCTTTTCTTCTTTTCTGTATCAGATTGCGCATCACGTAACCAAGGAGTTTCAGAAATTAATAGATGTTTTAATTCTTCGTTTTGCTCTAGTTTAGACGTTAGTGTCCCGTTGGCTTTCCAGGATTCAAAAACAGTTTTAATGTTTGGGTTGCTATTTAAAATATGACTCCCAATACTGTTGGCATAATATCTGCTAAATGTTTGCTCTGCGCATTCATGAGGAAACTCCATTAAATAAGGCAAGCTTTGTATGGCATACCATGCTGGGTTTGAAGTGTATTCTAATGTTAGCTGATGATTGCGTAAGGTAGTTGAGGTGTTATTCTTTAGTTTGTTAAAACTAAACGATTTGCTGCTATTTGAACGGACGGTTATTGGAATACTTTCTGTAACAAGCATGCTATTGGTGACTACAGGTAATACGTTAGATTCGCCATCAGAAAACTCATTAGTTTTAGCAAAAACTTTATATTCTACCGCTTGTATGCCTTCAGGAATTGCTAATTGCCATGATACTGAAGTGTTGTCTTTAGTGCTTATGCTGAAGTTTTGAAGGGTATTGTTGTTTTGTAATTCAGTATCTATAGCGTTTCCTGTAAGCGCATCATACAATTCAAGTTTTGCATATCCATCGAGTGTTTTATCTGTAAGATTAGCAATTTTAGTTTGGAAAGTAATCGTGTCATGTTCTCTTAAAAACCGCGGAGGATTTGGTGTTACCATCAATTCTTTTTGTGTGACAACTTGTTGAGTGAATTTACCAGAAACACCAGTTTTGGTATGAGCGAACAATTGCACTTTCCAACGGGTTAAGGCTTCTGGAGTTTCAAATTCAAATGAGACATCTCCTGCTGAATTTGTTTTTAAATGCGGATAAAAGAATGCGGTTTCTTTAAGGTTTTTGCGAACAGTAATTGCGTTGAAACCTGAAGAGTACTCTTCTTTTTGCATTGCTTCAACTTTAGTTTTTGATTCATTATTAGAGTCATCAGAGGTAATTGTATAACCCAATGCTTTTTCATCTCGTTTAACCCCCATAGCAGTTACAACAACTTCTTCTAATGCATTGTCGTGCTCAATAACAGGAGAACTTCCGCGTCTCATAATTTGATTATTATGCAAAACAAAACCAAAATTATTTAAATAAGCGTACTGTTTTTCAAAACTTGGATTTGATTTATGAAATGGGTGCTGTGTTTTGAAACCGTTTGAGTTAAAACTACGTGAGCTTTTATACGGAACAGTATTGTAATAGTAGTCATTAATTTGAATGCTATTGTTCCAGTTGTGCAACTTAAACTGATCTAATGATGCGTCATACATACTTGCTAAGAGTTCTGTAGCGGTATTGTTTTTTATAGTGAAGCTCCATTTTTCTTTAGCGCCTGGTTGTAATTTATCTCTAAATGTTTGTGTATTTATAACGAGGGATTCTGTTTTTTCTGCTAAAGAAACTGAGGTCTTTTTGTTTATATGGGTATTAAAACGCACTATAGAAAATAAGAGTTCAATACGACTGTTTGGGTGACTGTTAGAGCGGTGTTTTAAATTTTCAAACGGAATTTGAACTATTTTACTGCCATCAACGTGCATGTTTTGGTTGTAAACTTGTTTGTTGTTATAGTACGCTTCGGTTTTAACGTGCAAGTTTTTATCTGCTGTACTAAGTTTTAACTTAACAAAACCATCAGCCCTAGCGGTATTGCGATTTAAAACGTCATAGTTAAACAATTGCTTATCTGCCAAATAGGTGTCATTACTGTTTTTTAATGTGATATACTTTTCTTGTTCAATATCGATATTAAACTCATCTTTTCCTTTGGCTATAATAACGTAATTACCAGACGCCCAATCAAGTTGATTGAATTCTAAAACAGTGTTGTTTGTTGTGTTTAGAGTGTCTTCAAAAACTAAATGCCCCTTCTCCCAGTTTTTCATGTCATCTTCCTTAGAGTAGGCTTCATATGGGAATAATTTTTGAAACTCTTCTTTAGATAATATAGGCAAGTCTGGCGCTTGCCATTTGCGTTGTCGTAATATATGAGTGGGTGCTTTTAGCTTGTATATTTGTACAGTTATTTCTGCAGGTACAACTTCATGATTTAAGTTTGTAGTGCTAATACTAATTGAATGATCTGCATTAGAGTCCCATTGCTCTAGCGTATTTATAGCCAGAGTCATAGAGTGATAACCAACGTTTACGGTTGTTGTATTGCTTCTAGTTTCACCATTTATATCGGTAACATCAGCAGTAATTTCATACCTAAAAATTGGCAAACCATTTTTATTACTAGTTGCGTCTGGTAATGCATTAAAGTTAATATCAAATTCTCCTTTGCTGTTGGTTGTGGTAGTACCTTGAGCTATTTCTTGCGTGTCGTTGTGTAAATAACGATTCCAGTACCTCCAGTGCGAATACTGTGTTTTTCTCACTACTCTATAAGTGACTTTAGCATTGGTAATGTTTGAACCAGCCAAAGCATTGGCATTTCCTTTTACACAAATATTCTGATTTACTAAATAACTTTCGGTTATCGGTTGAAAAACAACTTCAAATTTTGGACGTTTGTATTCTTCAACAGAAAAGTAAGTATTACCGCCATTAAATTGTTCTGTTTTATGTTGTTTAAGTTGTTCTATACTAATGGAAAATTGCCCGGTAAGTCCGTTATTTGGGAGTTTGAAATGGTTAGAAAATGAACCAAATTCATTAGTTGTCACTTCAAAAGTTGTAATATTTTGGTAGTTGGCATCTCTTACAACAACTTTGTAAGTTTCGTTTTCTACAACTGCCGATTTAAAGTTGTTACGTTGTAACATTATTCCTTTAAAATATACCAACTGTCCTGGGCGATATATGCTTCGGTCTAAAAATAAAAATCCTTTAGTCTGTAATTTTTCCTTTGTGGGGGTTTTGTAATAACTAAATGTATTGGCATTGCCAACATGTAACATATCATCTTTGTGTGTTATAATAATTTGATGTTTGTTCTTTTTAGAATAGGTGATTTCTCCATTACCGTTGGTGTAATGAATGCTAGATCCGGTTTGAATTTTAGCATTTTCTATAGGCATACCAGACATTCGGTGGACAATCTGTAGTGTTTTTTTACCTTTGTAATTAGATTCTATACAGGCCAAATTGCTAACTGTTTGGTAATTGTAAGAAAATAGTTTTTGGGTGTTTTTTGTACTGTCTGTGGTTGCTAAAATGATATACTTTCCGCGTGATAATTTCGGGATAACGATCTCTGTAGAATGGTTGAAATAATCATTTTTTTGTGGGAGTTGTTGTGTGAATTCTTTTAGTGGTTTGTTAGTTTTAAAAAACTGTTTAACAATAGAGTCACGTTCTGTGTAGTTGTATTGATTAAAATCATGTTCATAATCTACCGAATAAATAGCAAAATGCAATTGCGGGATGTTTTGATAATTGACTAATACTTTTGATGGTGTATTAATAGGAATAATATCTTCATTTTTAATAGTAAAATTTGCTTGAAGAATAGTGTGTTTTAAATTGGTTGCTATTACAAATCCTTCAGATTTAGGATAGTTTTTAATAATGTTGTTACAAATATCCAATGCCTGTTTTCTGTGCTCAGGATGGTTCTCTAAACTAGACGTATTGTAAATGGCTTGTGCATAATGAGCATTTACTGTAGCATAACTATTGCTAGGGTTTAATTTTTCAAGTGTGTTTTTAAGAGAGGCAGAGTACAGTTGTTCTTTAGCGTCATGATGAATAAATGTGTTTTTCACAAAGTTTAAACGATTAATATAGGCATCAATGTAGGCTTCGGTGTTGTTTGCTTTTAGATGAAATTGCTCAATTTTTTGATAGGTTTTTAAAACCTCAAATTGTGAAAAAATACTGTCTGTTGTAGCAAAGTTTAGTTCAGTAAATTCTCGGCTTGTATAAAAATAAGCTTCGTTGTCAATATAAAATCGCTCCTTAGGTTTTGTGATACGGGATTCATTCGTCTTAAAAAATGCCAATGCCCTGTTTGCGAGTAAATCATAAAGCGTTGGACGAAGCTTTTCAGTATCAGAGCCTTTAATTACAATGTAATTGAATTGTTCAATAGGAAGTTGTTGTAATACACGATAATTGCGTATTGAGTTTTTGAAATCAGAATGAATAGAGGTGAATAATGTATTTAAATCCCAGGTTCTAAAATCAGAATTTATAACCTCTGTGGTTTTTGTGCGTTGGTAAATTTGCCAGCGGTGTTGCTGTAAATATTGCCATTTGAAATTGGCTAAAATAGATTGTAAAATGGCCTTTGTTGCTGGGTTTTTAGCTTTTGAAATGTGTTGTTTTAAGCGGTTAGCAATCAGTAATTCAGCATCTTCTTGTAATATTAATGCGTATTTTGATTGGTATAGTAATGATTTGATAAGTTGATTGCTATTGTGTTTTTTTGTTGCTTTTTTATAGATGCTTTCAACAATTTCTGCAGCCGATTGGGTTTTACCTTCTGCTTCAAGCGCTTCTACTTTGGTCCAAAGTTTCTCAAAATTTTGTTGTGCTTGCGTGGTTGTTATAAGGATAATACTTAGTATAGTTAGTAACTGTTTCATGTATTGCTGTTTATGACATAAAGATAAACAAAAAGCATTCCAATATTAATTAAGAGATAAGGTTGTTTTTAGTTTTGTCGCTTATAATGAGTATGTTTACATTTTAGAATTAGATGAAGTATTTTTTTAACATACTATTCCTGTGTTGCACCTTGGTGTTTTCTCAATCGTCAGATTTTGAAAAAGGAGAAGTACACTATAATAATTCTGAATGGAGTTTAGCTAAGCCGTATTTTTTAAAAGTATTAGTTCAAGAACCGTCAAATATAAAAGCCCAAGAATATTTGGGAGATATTGCTGCTTATACGAAACATTGGGATGAAGCTCTAAAATACTATAAACCTTTGGTAGAACAAGATGATATGAATGCTCTTTATCATTTTAAGTATGGAGGGGTGCTGGCATATAAGGCGCAGTCGTCAAACAAACTGAAAGCGTTGACTTTGGTTGGTGATATTAAAAAGCATTTGCACAGGGCGGCCAACTTAGATGCAACTCATATTGAAGTACGATGGGCTTTAGTAGAAATTTACATTAGTTTACCAGGAATAGTAGGAGGGAGTGAAGAGAAGGCCAAACATTATGCCAACGAATTACTTAGTCTATCTGTAGTTGATGGACATTTGGCATTAGGCTATGTTGCAGAATACAATAACAGGCCTAAAGACGCTGAATACCATTATAAAAAAGCTGTAGTAATAGGAGGCTCAGAACATACGTATTCAAAATTGTCTGGATTGTATGAAAAAAATAATCAGCCAGAAAAAGCGCTATTGAATTATGAAAAAGCGTCGCAAAAATTACAGCGTAATCATTTGAATTATTTAATCGGTAAAGTGTCAGCACAATATAATATATCGGTAGATAAAGGCTTAGAGCATTTACAGCGGTATATAAAAAATTATTCTGAAAAAGATGGTGTGCCAAAATCGTGGGCCAATTATCGTATAGCTCAAATTTACCGTTATAAATCAGATAAGCGTAATGCCTACAATTACATACAAAAAGCATTAGAAGAAAAACCCGACTTAAAGGCTGCTCAGAAAGAAAAAGCCTTGATTTTGCAAATGAAATCTGTTGAATAATTTTTTTTAAAATCCCTGAATAAAAGCATAAAATCGCCATAGTATTTTCCTATCTTTACGCATATAAGACAATAATTATGCGTATACATTTTATAGCTATAGGAGGTAGTGCAATGCACAATCTTGCAATGGCTTTACATACAAAAGGATATATAATAACAGGAAGTGATGATACTATTTTTGAACCATCAAAATCTCGTTTAGAACAACGCGGGTTGTTACCAGAAGAGTTTGGTTGGTTTGCAGATAAAATTACATCAGATTTAGATGCTGTAGTGTTAGGAATGCACGCTAAGGCAGATAACCCTGAACTGCTAAAAGCACAAGAATTAGGACTGAAAATTTATTCTTATCCAGAGTTTTTATACGAACAATCAAAGGACAAAACACGTGTAGTTATTGGTGGGTCTCATGGTAAAACAACCATCACGTCAATGATATTACACGTGATGCATTACCATAATAAAGCTGTAGATTATATGGTAGGGGCACAGTTAGAAGGTTTCGATACCATGGTGCACTTAACTGAAGAAAATGATTTTATAGTTTTAGAAGGTGACGAGTATTTATCATCACCAATAGACCGACGTCCGAAATTTCATCTGTATAAACCAAATATTGCGCTATTGAGCGGTATAGCTTGGGATCATATTAATGTATTCCCAACCTTAGATAATTATGTAGAGCAATTTGACACGTTTATAAATTGCATGTCTAATGCGGCAATTATGGTGTATAATGAAGGAGATGCTTTAGTAAAAAAAGTTGTGGAAGAATCGGATAAGCATATGAAACGCTATCCGTATCAAATTCCTGCTCATTTTATTGAAGACGGACAAACTTACCTAGATACAGAAGAAGGACCAATGCCAATTGAAGTCTTTGGAAATCATAACTTAAGTAATTTGGCTGGTGCAAAATGGATTTGTCAGCATATGGGAATAGATGAAGGAGAATTTTATGAAGCTATAACATCGTTTAAAGGGGCAAGTAAACGTTTAGAAAAAATAGCTGAGAGCAAAGGGAAAGTTGCTTATAAAGATTTTGCACATTCACCAAGCAAGGTAAAGGCTACAACAACTGCTGTAGCAAAACAGTATGATACAAGAAAAACAATTGCTTGTTTGGAATTGCATACCTATAGCAGTTTAAATGCAGAGTTTTTAAAAGAATACGCCCATGCTTTAGATGCTGCAGATGAAGCGGTAGTGTTTTATTCGCCAGATGCTGTAGCTATTAAAAAATTAGAAGAAGTGTCTGAACAACAAATATTTGAGGCATTTAAGCGTCATGATTTGAAAGTTTATACCTCTCCAGAAGATTTTAAATCGTGCTTGTTCAATATGAGTTTTGACAATTCTGTATTGCTATTAATGAGTTCTGGTAATTATGGTGGTTTAGACTTTGATGAGGTGAAACAGTTATTAGAACAATAAGATGGGGACTAACTTTTCCATAAAAGACTGGTCAGAATCTGACCGACCGAGAGAAAAATTAAACTCTCATGGAAAAGAAACGCTAACAAATTCAGAGTTGCTAGCCATTTTAATAGGCTCTGGTAATAGAACAGAAAGTGCCGTTGCGTTGTGTAAACGTATTTTAGCTTCTGTAGATAATAACTTAAATGCTTTAGGAAAATTATCGGTGTCTCAATTGCAAGATTTTAAGGGTATTGGTGAAGCCAAAGCAATTAGTATTGTTGCCGGATTAGAATTGGGACGTCGTAGACGTTTAGACGAGCACGTTAATTTAAATATAATCAGGTCAAGTAAATCGGTATTTGAGTTGATGCAACCTAAATTAGGTGAGTTGCAACATGAAGAGTTTTGGGTACTTTATTTAAATAATTCAAATAAAGTTTTACAGATACAACAATTGAGTAAAGGAGGTATTACCGAGACATTAGTAGATGTAAGATTAGTTATGAAAAAGGCATTGGAAATTAGTGCTACAGCATTAATATTATGTCATAATCATCCGTCAGAAACCTTAAAAATTAGTGAGGCAGATAAATACATTACCGCTAAAGTTAAAGAGGCTGGCCTTACTTTAGATGTTAAATTATTAGATCACGTCATAATAACAGCAAATGCGTATACGAGTTTTGCTGACGACGGTATGTTATAATGGAATTGTTAGTTTACACACATAAAATCACCCCTAGAGTAACTTATGTATTTAAGCATGTGTGTACAAGAATTCTCGGAATTCAAGTGACTTTCACAACAGTAGTTGAAGAGTTCATATCACATCAGGGTTTAAAAATGTCGTATACTAAACAGCCTTTAGCAAAGGAATTGTTTGTACAAAGTCATACACTATTATTTGAAGAGGGAATTTCTGATGTAGATATCATAATTTCACCATGGAATAACACAAAATGTTTTTTTCCGGCAGGTGTTAAAAGCGCTCTGCCATTTGATATTTTTGCAGCTAGTTTTTATATGTTGAGCAGGTATGAAGAGTACTTACCTTATGTGGCTGACGATTTTGGAAGATTTCCTCCAGAAGAAAGCATTGCGTATAAAAATCATTTTTTAAAACAACCAGTTGTAGATTTGTGGACCTATGAGTTTAAAAAACTTCTTCTCAACTTATTTCCTGAGTATGAGTTTCCTGAAAAAACATTTGAATTGCAACCGATAATTGATGTGCCTTTAGCTTATAAATATAAATACAAAGGTATTGTTAGAACTATTGGGGGGACGCTACGTGATTTAATAACCTTTAACTTTGCAAAAATTTACAGTAGGTATTTGGTGTTGTTTAAGTTAAGAAAAGATCCGTATGACACGTATAAATGGTTGATTAACATCCATAAGAAAAGAGAGTTGCAACCAATTTTTTTCTTTTTATTAAGTGATTATACTACATATGATAAAAACATAAGTTACCAGAACAAGTATTTTGTAGCGATGATAAAGTCACTTGCAGATTATTTTATGGTTGGATTAAAAGGCTCTTTTTTGGCATTAGATGATATTCAAATTTTAAAAACAGAGCAGCAACGTTTTGAAAGAATTTTCAATATACCATTATTGCATACCAGAAATTCATTTTCTAAATTGAAACTCCCTTTAGTGTATAGAAATTTAATTGATTTAGAAATTTCAGAAGACCATACTATGGGTTATGTGTCTGAACCTGGCTTTAGAGCCGGTACTTGTACGCCGTTCTATTTTTATGATTTAGATTATGAAATGCAAACCCCATTAAAATTAACCCCATTTTGTGCCCTAGACTTTATATATAAGGCTCAAAAAAATGCAGTAAATGAAATCTCTAAACTGATTGATGAAGTCAAAAAAGTTAATGGTACATTTGCTATTGTTGTACATAATTATACTTTTAGTGATGAAGAAGATTGGCTGGGTTGGCGTAAAATATATACCCAGGTTTTAGATTATGCAACAGCACAACAAATACAAAACTAATGAAACATATTACAGATATATTTTTTGACCTCGATCATACATTATGGGATTTTGATAAAAACTCAGAAATCTCATATCAACTAATTTTTAATAAATTAAACTTAAATGTTAACCTTCAAGAGTTTTTAGGAGTTTACAAGCAAATTAATAGCGACTTATGGAAGTTGTTTAGAGAAGAAGCGATAGATAAAGACACCTTGCGCTATAGACGTTTGAACGATTCTTTTAAAGCGATTAATGTATCAATAACAGAAGAGGTGATCTATACCATTGCCGATGAATATATCTATCATTTGTCTCAACAAACACATTTGTTGGATGGCGCGATAACATTATTAAATTACTTAAAACCTAAATATAATCTTCATATCATTACCAACGGTTTTGCCGAAGTGCAAGTTGGTAAGTTAAAAAACACTAATTTAGACGCCTATTTTAAAGTGATTATTAACTCAGAAATGGCTGGTGTTAAAAAACCTAATCCGATAATTTTTGAAAAAGCTTTGCAAATGGCAAATGTCCCAAAAGAACAGTCTTTGATGATAGGAGATAGTTATGAAGCTGACGTTTTAGGGGCGTTAAATTATGGTATGGATGCGATATGTTATAATTACCATAATGAAAAATTACCAACACACATTCGTCAAATAAAGCACTTAGAAGAGTTAATAACAGTATTATAACAATAACAATATGAAAAAATATATATTACTACTAGTCATGTTTATTGGTTACAGCGTTTCTGCTCAAGAAGCAATGAATGCTTATAAATATGTAATAGTACCCTCACAATTTGAATTTCAAAGAAAAGCTCATCAGTATGGAGTAAATGAACTGCTAAAATATAAATTCCAGCAGTTAGGGTTTGAAACGTATATGGATACGGAAAATATTCCTGAACACATCATGAGGGATAATTGTTTAGTGTTAAAACCTGTAGCTAAAAGTAACAGCGGAACGTTTATAACCCGCGTGTCAGTAGAGGTAAAAAACTGCTCAAATGAAGTGTTGTTTGTTACTGAAGAAGGTAAGAGTAATGATAAAAGCTATAAAAGGGCATTTGCAATAGCTTTACGTCAAGCCCTAAAGTCATTCAACGGTTATCGTTTGGAGTACAAGCCAAAGAACAATGAAGTTGTGGTTGTTGAACAACAACCCACTCAAGAGCCAATTACTGCTCAACCTGTAAAAGATAACAGCTCTAAATTTTTGTTTAAGGGAATGCAGTGTTCTTTTATCAAAACAAATCCGTTGTATTATGCTGAAATCAAAAATGTTGAGTCGGATCAACTCATAGGTACATTGAGTAGATCTTCAAAACAAGGGATATACCATGTTAAATTAGATGCTAAAATTGGTTTAGGGTATTATGATGAAGCGGGTAGTTTTATTATTGAAATGCTAGAGGACAACGGAAATGTTACCTTACAGAAATTACAATTATTAAATTAATAGCCGTATTTATCTTTCCATCTGTTTCTTAAAAACTCACGTTGAGAGTGTTCTCTTGCATTTTTTCCAGGTTCATAAAATGTAGTGCCACTTAATTCATCAGGTAAAAATTCTTGATCAGCAAAATTATTAGCGTAATTATGAGAGTATTTATACTCTTCGCCATAACCTAATTCTTTCATTAGTTTAGTTGGAGCATTTCTTAAATGTAAAGGGATAGTCAAGTTGCCAGATTGTTTAACGGCTTGTTGGGCGTTATTGATGGCCATATATGAGGCATTGCTTTTTGCTGAGGTTGCAAGGTATATAGCACATTGACTTAAAATTAATCTAGATTCTGGAAAACCGATAGTTGTAACGGCTTGAAAAGTGTTATTTGCCA
This sequence comes from Flavobacteriaceae bacterium, assembly GCA_049609325.1. Classification (GTDB taxonomy): domain Bacteria; phylum Bacteroidota; class Bacteroidia; order Flavobacteriales; family Flavobacteriaceae. Next base: position 41,627 of record JBMYYK010000013.1, read on the forward strand.
TTATTAAAGCAGTCGGATTTGCATTGCCTATATCTTCACTGGCTAAAATAATTAAACGTCGTGCTATAAATTTCACATCTTCGCCGCCTTCTATCATTCTTGCTAACCAATATACGGCGCCGTTAGGGTCACTGCCTCTAATAGATTTTATGAATGCAGAGATGATATCATAGTGTTGTTCACCAGTTTTATCATACTGAATCGTGTTTTTTTGAACAGAATGCAACACCAACTCATCGGTGATGGTGATGTCTATACTATTGGCATTGTTAATGATTAACTCAAAAGTGTTTAATAATTTTCGCCCGTCACCACCAGATATTCGCAATAATGCATTGGTTTCTGAAAGTGTAATGTTTTTTTGAGCTAATTGTGTGTCATTAGCTATTGCGTTGTTTAAAAGCGCTAATAAATCGTTTTTTGAAAACTGGTTTAAAATGTACACCTGACACCTTGACAATAATGCGGGAATAACTTCAAAACTCGGATTTTCGGTTGTAGCACCTATTAAAGTAATTATTCCCTTTTCTACGGCACCTAATAACGAATCTTGTTGTGATTTGCTAAAACGATGTATTTCATCAATGAACAAAATTGGGTTTTTGGCTGTGAATAACCCGTTGTTTTTTTTAGCAGATTCAATCACCTCCCGAATGTCTTTTACGCCAGAGTTTATAGCGCTTAGAGTATAAAACGGACGATCAGATTCTTTAGCAATGATGTTTGCTAAAGTTGTTTTTCCGGTACCAGGGGGTCCCCATAAAATTAACGACGGAATTATACCTTGAGCAATTTGATTGGTCAGTGAACCATTAGGTCCTACAAGATGGTCTTGACTGATATAGTCTTTTAATGATTTTGGTCGTAATCGTTCTGCTAAAGGTTCATTCATAGTGTAAAAATACTAAATCGAGTGCTATTGACAATTTTACCGATTGTCATTTTTGGTAAACTTATTGTACATTTAAAAGCATCAAAGCATTTTTAAACATATTCGATATTTTAGTTTTCCCATTGTTAATCATTTTAATAATGTGGATTGTTTTTCTGTTTGAAATTAATTACGGTTTCAACTTCAATCAATTTAGTATCTACCCTAGAAAACTTGAGTCTATAGGCGGAGTTTTAGCATCGCCATTTTTGCATTCAGATTTGTCACATATCACAAACAATACTTTATCTTTTTTTGTGCTAATGCTTATTGTTCGGTTTTTTTATCAAGCTAATTATATTAAAATATTTGTCTTTGGTCTGTTGCTATCTGGGCTGTTAACGTGGTGTATTGCCAGGCCAGCATATCATTTAGGAATGAGTGGTGTCATCTATGTTTTAGCAAGTTTTATTATTGCCAAAAGTTTTTTTTCGAAGCAGTATAATCTCATTGCTATTGCCTTTACCGTAATATTTATATACGGGAGTATGATTTGGTATGTGTTTCCTATTGATCAGAACATTTCTTGGGAAGGGCACTTGTCCGGTTTGATTAGTGGAATTGTATTAAGTTTCTTTTTTAAAAATGAATTAGTGTTACCAACACCTAAACCGTTAACCTTTGAACAAAGCTTATTCTTAGACCACTTTAATGAAGAAGGGAAGTTTGTTCCTAATTTACCATTTTTAGATGACGAAGGTAACTTGATTATTACTGAAGAAGAGTAGAGTAGTAGGATAAAAAAAAGACATACAATGTTGTATGCCTTTACTACTAATTAAGTTTTTGACGTTTTGCCTCGTATAAGAAGGCTCCACAAGCCACTGAAACATTTAAGGAAGCAATATCACCTTCCATAGGTAATTTTGCTTTATGGTCACATATTTTTAATGTAGAAGGATTTATACCGCGTTCTTCTGAGCCCATAATTATTGCAGTAGGCTTTTTTAAATCTACATCATAGATTAAATGGTCTGTTTTTTCTGTAGCTGCTACAACTTGAAACCCTGAACCTTGCAAATAATAAATAGCATCTTTCAAATGGTTGACCTTACATACTGGTATTTTAAACAATGCACCCGCTGATGTTTTTATGGCGTCAGCACTTAATGGTGCGGCACCTTTATCTAATATAATAATCCCGTTAACCCCCGTGCATGACGCTGTGCGTGCTATAGCACCAAAATTTCTTACATCATTTACAGCATCTAAGAGTAGAAGTGTAGGGTTGTTCTCTAATTTTAAATTGTCTGTAAGCTCTTCTATACTTACCGTTTTTATGAGTGCAATTTTTGCAAAAACACCTTGATGGTTTTTATCAGAAAACTTATTGAATTTTTGAATAGGTACATATTGGTAGGCTATACGATGAGTTTTAATTAAACTGAATAGCTCTTTAGAAAGGTGATTTTCAGCATCTTTTAAAATATATACTTTCTCAATTTCTGTGTCAGAATTGATTGCTTCAATAATAGCTCTAGAGCCAAAAATTTCATTTGTTTTCATGTGGTAGTTTTATGCTTGGCAAATGTAGTGATTATATTGCATAAAAAAACCACCTCGAAAGAGGTGGTTTTTGAAATAACATATATTACTTCTACTAGAAAGGAGTAATTGTATATGAAGTTCCAGCTTTAGTAATTGTTGCAATTGCAGCAGAACCTCCAGCAGGATTGTCTGTATTAAAAGCATCTGGAATAGTGATTGAACCATCAGTAGATTCCTCAAAATACTCTTGAGTATATGTTAATGTTAGAGGTACATCTGCACCTAAACCTAATGTTTCATAGTCATTAGCATATAAGTTTGCTACCATTAAGTAGTCACCATCAGGAGTTGAAGCATCAAAGTTAATGTGCTCAGGACACGCAGATGTTGCAGCATCATACATTCCTAAATCTGCAAAAGTTACAGGGTCATATACTAATAAATCGAAATCCATTGCACAGAAGTTGTATTCTCCGTTAGAATAGTCAGTTTCAAATTCTACAGTACCTTCCCATTCAAGTCCCATTTCTAATACATCGTTGATGTAGTCATTAGTAATAGTTCCTGAATACTCATAAGGTGCTACAATAGCATTAGCTCTAGATACACCTGTTACAGTGAATGTTTCATCACCTTCAATGTCTCCAGTTTGCAAAATTTCAACAGTAGCACTTGCAGTAGTTGCTCCAACAGGAATAGTAATAGTCCCTAATGAAATATCATGAGAGTCTGCAGTACCTCCAGTTTGTACTAAATCAATTTTGTACTGAATATATTGTGCTTCTGGAATTGTAGCGTCAATAGTTACAGTATAAGTTGATGCGTCATCAGCGTCAATTGCGTTTTCACTAAACACAGTTGGTGATGAAGAACTTAATGTTATAGTAACTGGGCTATAATCCATTGTAGATTGTCCAGTATGATCATCATCATTACAAGAAGTAAAAATGATACTAGTTAAAGCTAATGCTCCAATAGTTTTAAATATGTTTTTCATAATTTATATAATCTTTAAATTAAACTAGTTCTATTATAGAGGCGTGAATGTAATAGTTTCTGGTCCGTATCCTGCAGCAGGAAGTTGGAACGTAAATGTGAAACTTCCATCAGCATTTACTTGACCAGGAGTTTCAGCATCACCATCATAATTATTATCTTCTAAATCACCTCCGTCATATGTTAATACACCACAAACATCAATCATATAGAACCCAATACATTTGTCTGGTAAGAATCTATAACGTGCCATTGATGATACCCAGTATCTACCAGGGCTTACCTCAGTAACAGTAGCAATTCCACCACCACTACCATCACAATCTGGTAATAATCCGTTAGTATATGTACCTGCTAAATTTGATGCACAGTTAACAATCATACTATAGTTACCCATAGATACATTATAGTAATAAACAGATCCATCAGTTTTGTGAATTTTAGTTCTTATTAACAATTCATCCCCGATACGCATATCAGCTTCTGCAATTCCTGTTCCTGAAAGAAGTTCTGTTAAAGTTGTAACTTCTAAAGTGTATGGTAGAGTAGAGCTTTCTCCTAAAGATACTTCTTCACCACCATTGTATGATTTTACGATTTCAATTTTGTCAAAAGTACTTAACGTCCCAGAACTCATTTGAGTCACTGTTAAGTTTAAATATGCATTAGTAATTGTTAACTCTGCATCTTCTAAATCAACACCAGCCTCAGGGCTACCTAAAATTGCGCTGTTAGAAGTTGTTGATACTTGTACCAAAAAACTAGCTTCATCGTGCACTTCAGCAACCGTATCTGCGTCAGTCTCACAAGAAGCAATGGTAAGTACACCTACCATTGCTAAAAATATGTTTCTTAAATTTTTCATGTTTCTTTTTTTTTAAATTAGTTCCACCATAATGATGAAGTTAATACGTCTGCACCTTGGTTAGAAACTGCCTCTGTGTAGTTAGCATTGTTCAACGATTGTTGAGACAATGGGTAGTTTAACCTACTAGGAATAGCAGACTCTTGAGCATCTATAGCTAAAGGTAAATCATTAGTAAATCCAGTTCTTCTGTATTCAGCCCATGATTCATATCCTTGTAAGAATAATGCAACCCATGATTGTCTAGCAATTTGATCTAATCCTGCAGCTCCAGTTGCATAAGACGTGTCAAAACCACCAACAGCTACACCATTTGCCTCAAATGAAGCAGTAATTCCAGCCGCATAGTAGTTAGCAGCAGTATCACCTACAGTTAATAATCCTCTTTCAGTAGCTTCAGCCATTAAGAAGTTTAATTGTGCATAAGTCATAAAGAATGCTGGTTGCTCAGCTTCTAAATATTTAGTACCAATTAAAGATACATTGTTAGAATCTCCATAAATAGAGTTTCCGATATCTGCAATACCAGCTGGTTTACCTACGTATCCGTTTCCAGACCCGTCTCCACCAACTTCTTGTGCGTAAACAGGAAGTCTACCGTCACCAGTATTAATCATGTAGTTAACTAACTCTTCTCCCATACACCATTCAGCAGATCTACCACCATCAACTAATCCTTCATAGTAAGGATTTGCATTAGGTGCTGCAGATAAGTATGTTACTTTAGCATCATCAGCATTACTAGAGAATAAGTTTCCAGCTAATAATAAGTCATTTAATTGAGATCCAACATTATCAGCTGGGTTAGCTGCACTACCAGAACTTCTCATTAAAATTCTAAATTTTAATGAACTTGCATACTTTTTCCATGCTGCAGCATTTCCACCGTATACGATATCTTGACTAGCGTCAATTGTTCCAGGTCCATCTAATTTCATGATTGCCTCATCTAACATAGCTAACATTGCAGGATATACCTCAGTACGGCTATCGTCATAAGCAGGAGTAATATTTCCTTCTGTAGCAGCTAATGCTTGAGACATAGGAATGTTACCAAATGAATCAGTTAATACACTGTAAGCATAAGTTTTAACAACTAAAGCTACACCTTCTAAAGCAGTGTTACCTTCACTTATTGCTAAATCTTGCATTTCATCAGCATCTTTTAATACTGATGAGTACATAGTATCCCAAAGCGCCTCAATAGAGTTTTGTCTTGGTACGTACATTTCATTTGTATTATATACTGGTTTTCCTAAGTGCTGTACCCAACAAGAACCAGCTTCACCTGCTAAAAAGATACTTTGTACAGTGTTAGCAGTACTTCTTAAAGTTCCTGCTAACAATAAGTTTGCAGATACTGTAGAAGGATCATTTGAGTTTGTGTTTACCTCTTGAAAGTCTGAATCACAACTAGTAATTAATAACGTTTGTGCAATTGCTATAAGGGCAAATAAATATTTTATTTTTTTCATTTCCTTTTTGTTTAAAATTTAACATTTAAGTTAAAACCAAGACTTCTTGTAGAAGGTGTCTGAGCATATTCCAATCCTTGTTGACCTGTAGCACTACTAAAAGCAGATTCTGGATCAATATGTGGAACTTCTTTATGTAAGATTGCTAAATTTCTAACAGATACACCAAATGATAATTGGTTGATTCCAGACTGTCCTAATAATTTAGAAGGTACATTGTAAGTTAAAGCAAGTTCTCTCCACTTAACGAAAGACGCGTCATATACAGAAGATTCTGCAATGTTTTGTGAGTAAGTAGTTGAGTAGAATGATTGTGCTGTTGTTACAACATCATTTGGCACATATCCTCCGTTTCCGTCAGACATCACACCAGCACCAACAACTCCAGTTTCACGACCTTCAAGAGTTTCTTCAAGAATACCTGCTAATTTACCCCAAGAGTTTGTTTGTGAGTAAATATCTCCTCCACTCTTAACATCAAATAAAGTTGATAATGTGAAGTTTTTATATCTAGCGTTAATTCCTAAACCTCCAGTCCAATCAGCATTGATGTTACCTAAAGTTTTTAAAGTTGCATCTCTCTGAGGTAAACCATTTTCATAAATGATGTTTCCTTCTGGGTCTCTTAAGAATCCTGGTCCGTAGATAGATCCAACTGGTTGACCTTCTTGAGCTACAATATCAACATTCCATAATCCTCCTAATACAACTTGACCGTTGTCAGTAGTTGGGTCATCATCAATATCGTTCACTTCATTCGTGTTTTTAGCCCAGTTGATGTTTACACCAACTCCCCAGTCTTCTTTATCAACGATGTCTGCTCCTAAACTAAGTTCAATACCGTTGTTTGTAATTGTAGCAGCGTTATCCCAGAAGTTTGTGTTACCAGAAGCAGCATCAATTGCTTTAGCCATGATTACATCTGTAGTTTCTTTGTCATAGTAAGTTACATCAAAACGTAATCTGTTCTTTAATAACTTAGCTTCTAAACCAACTTCAACTTCTGTTGTAGTTTCGTTCTTAATGTTTGGATTCCATAAACTTCCTGGTAAGAATGCTACTGGAGTAGATCCCCAAGGTTGTGTAGAGAAAGCAAAACTTGGCTCTAAACTATATGGTGCTAATGGACCAGCAGATCCTACTTCAGACCAACCTCCTCTTACTTTTAAGTAAGATAAGTAATCGCTCTTTAAGTCAAACATATCACTAATGATAGCACTTGCAGTTACACCTGGGTAAAAGAAGCTGTTTGCATTAGAAGGTAATACAGATGCCCAGTCATTTCTTCCTGTGATATCTACGAATAAATAGTCATTGTATGATAATTGAGCATAACCGAATAAACTGTTAATTTTTCTATCAGTTTGACGACCAGTAATTACTTGACTTACACCATCTCTAATGTTAGAAATGTTATATAATCCTTCAATTTGTAATTCAGGAGCAGACATAAATAATCTGTGGTAGTTGTTTACCATTCTGTTACCTCCAAAGTTTACACTTGCCTTAAAGTGTTCACCAATATTAGTGTTATAGCTAATAATTGCTTGGCTGTTAATCTCGTAACGAGTACGTTGTGTTTCGCTATACGAACCTCTTGGAGTTTCATAAGTACCAAATGCTCTTCTTGAAGTATCTAAAGAAGAAAAGTAGTCAATACCAGTTTGTGCAGTAATACTTAACTTGTCGTTAAATTTATATCCTAAAGATACATTACCTAAAACTCTGTTTCTGTCAAACGTGTTTGTGTTTGTGTCTAATGCCCAGTATGGGTTGTTGTTGTATGCTAAGTTCCAGTTGATTGGAGTTGGGTGATCTGTACCAGCTGCATATGCTAATGGTAAGTTCTTGTAGTCTCTTAACGCATTAAAGTCTACGTTACGACCAGCCCATACTAATTGTCCAATTTGGTTGTTTGCATCACCATATCCTACAGATGGTAAGTTGCTACTTTCAGATTTAATGTAGTTTACGCTAAATCCAGCAGTCCATTTGTCAGATAAATCTAAATCCATTCTACCACCGATGTTGTATTTTCTTAAATCAGTGTTATATAAGATACCTTTTTGGTCAGTTAAACCTAAAGACATTCTTCCTGAATATCCTTCTCCAGCTTTAGAAAAAGAGATATTGTTGTTAGTTGTCATACCTGTTTCATAGAAGTCTTTTACGTTATCTGGCTGAGATACCCATGGTAAAGCTTCTCCGTTTACAGAATTCCATTGGATGAACTCTAATCCAGCATCTAAAGCAGGACCCCAACTTTCATCAACACCACCGTTTCCAGTAATACCATCAACGAATTCGAAGTACTGTGAGCTGTTACCTTGTCCGTAAGAGTTTTGGTAGTCAGGTAATACATATACATTTTCAAAACTTACGCTTGAAGAAATGTCAATACCTAATTTATCACTTTTCGAGTTTCCTGATTTTGTAGTTACAACAATAACCCCGTTAGAACCTCTCATACCGTATAAAGAAGTAGCCGCACCACCTTTTAATACGTTGATAGATTCAATGTCATCTTGGTTTAAATCAGCTAAACCATTTGGTGTACTGTTACCACCAGTAGAAGATGAAGATCCATAACTAGAGTTATCCATAACAACACCATCTACAACTATTAAAGGTTGAGTGTCACCACTAATTGTAGAGATACCTCTAATTACGATTCTACTCGTAGCACCTACAGCACCAGAAGTATTTGTTACGTTAATACCAGCAATTTTACCACTTAAAGAGTTAACAATGTTAGCATCTCTTACTGCAACTAACTCCTCAGAGCTAACTTGTTGAGTAGAGTAACCTAAAGCTTTCTCATCTCTTTTAATACCTAAAGCTGTTACAACAACCTCTTTTAAGGTGTTGTCTGGAGCTAAAGAAATGTTAATACTGTTTGAAGCACCTACTGTTGCTTCTTGATCTGCATACCCTACATAAGAGAATGTTAATACATCTCCTGAGTTTGCATCGATAGAATAATTTCCATCAAAATCTGTTGAAGTACCAGTAGTAGTACCTTTAATTAAGACAGTTGCTCCTGGTAACGGCATATTGGTTTCATCTACCACCGTACCTGAAATTGTCTTCTCTTGTGCGAACGAAAGTTGCACAACAAACGCTAGTAATAGCGTTAAAATTCCATTAAACTTTGTTTTCATGTTATAATTTATTTGAATTAGCCAATGCCAAAAATCATAATAAAAAGTTAATAAAACAACTTTTACACTGTTAAATTTCACTTTTTTTTAAAATAAATGTTAATAAATATCGCTTGTCAGCTAGAATATTGTGCTTAAACTCAGGTGAATTTTAGATTCAGAAAACTTTACATCTTCTTCTTTGTTCTTCTTGTTTGCGATTATAAATCTTAACAAGCTGTTGTTGGTTCTTAGTCCAAATCCTAGTCCAAATCCAAAAAGATTATTCGTAGAATTTTCGTTGTATGCTTTTGTTATTGCATAGTCAATAACAGTGTGTGTGTATAGGTTGTTGTTAAGTGTGATTCTGTATTCTGTGTTTAAGATGCTGTATTGTGTGCTTGGGATGCTGTTTTCTTGGTAGCCACGTATAGAGTTGATGCCGCCAATGTATAATTGCTCGTTGCTAAATGTAGTGTTGCTTATTAGGTAGTTGCTTTGATTTTTGATAAAAAATGAGTTTTTTCTATTGATTTGAAAAATGTACTCACTGGTAAGAAATATGTTTTGTTGGTTATTGTTTTCAAGTGCAGTTTTTCTTTTTGTGAGAGTGAATTCTAGTAGGGTCTTTGTTTTAGTAGTAAAAAAGTTGCTTTGAGTGTTGGGTGCTCGGTGGTTGAAGCTAAGTAGTTGAGATGTTTTTTTAAAGTCAATATTTGTTGTGTTGTTTTCTGTTAATGAATTTGAGGTATTGAATCTAACTCCGGCTCCAATAGAGATGTTTTTGTTTAAATTGTATTTCAGTTGTATGCTTTGGGTGTTGTTTGTAAAGCTTGAATCTTTTTTAAAAATTTCAAAATCTCCTTCAATGCTAAATGGTGTGTTGAAAATATATGGTATTGCTGCTTTGAAGAATATTCTTTTTTGAAGGTTTTCTGTTGATTGGTATTTGAAATAAATTTCTTCTCCAGAATTAAGGTTGTTGATGAGTTTTAAGTCAATGTTACCATTAATATCTAGTTTCTCGGTATCAGGATTTGTTGAAAAGCCAATAAAACCTTCGAAGTGATTTGCTTTTGTTTTATTAGGGTATAGATATACTGTTGCAGAATCTTTTGTAAATAGTATTTCAGGTTTCTTTATTTCGCTTGCGAATTTTAAATGGTTTAGGTGATTTGATTTTTGTTCTGTGTTGTTCAGGTTTAGTATTTGTCCGGGTTTTAATTTCAAATAGTGTTTGATGAATTTTTTAGGAAATTTCTCGTAACCTTTGAGTTTAATTTTTGAAATATAGGTAGGTGTTGTGGTTGTTAAATTCAGTTTAGCGAATACCGTGCTATTTTTGAGGTCGATGTTGGTCAGTTGGCAAGAACTGAATAATTGTCCGGTCTCTGTAAGATGTGTAATGATGTTGTTTAGGTTGGTTTCTAAGTTTGAAGTTTTGCATATAAAGTTGGTATTCGTAATTTCTGTGTTAGGGGTTAGGATATCAAGGAGTGAGGTTTTGTTAAGTGGAGTGTTGGTGTACGATATACTGATGTTCTCGTAGTGCTTGTTGATGTTTACTTTTGTGGTGTAGGAAGTGTTGTTAATTTTGGTTGGTGGACTTATGATGTTGTTGAAGTAACCGTAGTTTAATAGTCTTTGTTGTAGAGTTGTAAGTTCTTCTTGTAGAGTTTTGGTGTTTTTAAAGCTTGTTTTGTAGTTGAGTGTTTTAATGTAGTTGTTAGAAATACTGTCTTGTCCTTCTAATTTAAGATGGATGTTTTGTGAAAATGCAATGTGAAAAAAAAGCATATATATTATATGGTATAGGTAATGTCTTTTTTTCATGTGGTTTTCTGTTGCTTCTATGGTTGTTGTAAAACTATGTAGATTGATTCTAATTTTGGTGTTTTTTGAGTAGCTTTTTCAATCTTGCTGAAAATTAATCACTTGCTGTTTGATTAGTTGATTTTTATTCATACATTTGCAGACCCTAAAAATAGGGATTTTATAACAAAAGAAATTTAAGTAAAAATTTAGTATGCCAACAATTTCACAATTAGTACGAAAAGGAAGAGCCAAAATAACTAAGAAGAGTAAATCGGCTGCTTTA